>JBQTJS010000114.1:0-4296 GCA_052386875.1 Gemmatimonadaceae bacterium | reverse complement strand
GAGCATCACCTGCGACGGACTGCGCGAGCCATTTCCCGCTCGTCGTCTTTCTTTTTCAAGTCGGCGCGCTTGTCGTGCTGCTGCTTCCCCTTGGCCAGCGCGATTGCGAGCTTCGCCCTGCCTCTCTTGAAGTAGAGTTCCAGCGGGATAAGGGTGAGCCCCTGCCGTTCGGTCGCACCGATGAGCTTACGAATCTCGCGTTTGTGCATGAGCAATTTGCGCGAGCGATGTGGTTCGTGGTTGACATATCCACCGCGTTCGTAAGGCGCGATGTGTGCATTGAGCAGATACACCTCGCCGTCGCGTACGATGCCGTATGCATCCGCGATGTTCGCGGAACCGGCGCGTAGCGCCTTCACTTCAGTGCCAGTCAAGACAATGCCTGCTTCCCACGTGTCGAGGATATGATAGTCGTGACGCGCACGACGGTTCCGCGCCACACTTTCGACGTCAGATGGGACCGGCTCTTTAGCCATCGCCTAAAGATAGGTGCAGCGTCACTTAGCGCGCGTTGACGCGATTGGTGCGGGGCCTCGTCCAGGCGCGGCTCGCTGGCGTATTTGGCGATTACAGCCAGGTTGGCGAAAAGTCGCGAGAGCACTAGTTTGCGCGTCCCAATGCCGAAGTGGTGGAACTGGTAGACGCGCTGCGTTCAGGGCGCAGTGGGCGACAGCCCGTGGGGGTTCGAGTCCCCCCTTCGGCACTCCCTCCCCAGTGAGTACGCTACGAGGTTGCCCCGCGGCGGGCGGGTACTAGCGCCGTGAGCCCCGATTGACGGGCGTCAGGATCTGTCCTAGCGCTTGGTCCCCAGCAGCGAGGGCTGCACATCCGGCGGCAACGTCGCCAGGCCGAAGTGCTCCTGCAAAGCCATGTTCGCGTCGTTTTGATAGCTCACGGCGATTGCGTGCGCACGTGCGCGATCGGCTTCGTTAGGCGATGCCGCCCCGGCAACTGACAGGAGTGCGTCCCCAATCCGCACGTTGATCTCCTGCTCGTCCGCGCGCCTGCTCGCAGCGCTCCGATATACAAGGAGCCGCTCGTTGAACTGCTGCTCGGCGACCTTTACCATGCGTGCGGCCACGCGGCTGTCGCTGCGGAAACCATCGATTACCTCGTGCGCCACAAGCGATCCGGTGCGATCGTCCAGCGCGTCGCGCTGCGCCACGAGCACGCCAAGGGCCGTGCGCGCATAACGCAGCTCCCAGCGCGCGCGATCGAGATCGCCCTGCGTCGCCTTAGCGAGCCAGGCAACATCATCGTCGAGGGGTTCGCGCCGCAGCGCCGCGAGAAAGCCAAGGGCGCGTTTACGGAGCTGCCACTCGCTGCGCCACGTCGCGAACAGTCCACTCATGCGTGCTCGGCGTACAGGACCGGAAGGCCCATACGAGACCTGACCTCACGCTCCTCGGGGATGAGGTCCGCGAGTTTTACACCCTCCAGAGTCTCGTCGATTCTTTGCTGAAGCAGCAGCCAGACGGGGCGGATGCTGCAGCTTTGCGAGTCCGAGCAGCGCCCCTCGTCCACGGGGTGCGAGACGCAGTGCAGGTCGAATGTGGCAAGCTCGCTCGCGGCTATGATCTCGCGCACCGAGATCAGCTCCGGGGGGCGCGCCAACGAGTAGCCGCCCAGCGCGCCACGCACGCTGGTCACTACGCCTGCACGGCGCAGCCGCAGGAGGATTTGCTCGACGTAATGGGCAGGAAGGCGTTCAAGCGACGCTATCGCGCGACCGTTCATGGGTCCCTGCCCATAGCGGTGAGCGAGGCGCACCGTGCAGATCAATCCGTACTCGGCCCAGGTGGTTATGCGCATGGAATCATCCGGCGGTCACAGCACCGTGCGACCCGCCCGGCACGCCGATCTCCGTCATCTTGCGGAGATCGAGCACCGTGTCGATCTGATCCGGCGGCAGGACTCCATCGCGCCTAACGAGATCTCTGATGAGCACGCCCTGCTCCACCGACTGCTTGCTGATCTCGGCCGCGCGCGCGTAGCCGATTTGCGGTGCGAGCGCGGTCGCCAGCGCAGCCGATCGCTCAAGCCAATACGCACACATCTCGCGATTAGCTTCGATGCCGGCCACGCATCTGTCGCTCGCCAGCACCGCCGCCGCGTTGGTGAGGATGCGCATGGACCACAGAACGTTATGTGCGATGACCGGCATCATAACGTTCAGCTCGAGCTGGCCGTGCTCAGCTGCGATGGCCACTGTAGTGTCACAGCCGATTACCTGGAAGCAAACCTGGTTCACCATCTCGGGAATCGACGGATTCACCTTCCCCGGCATGATGGAGGAACCTGGTTGCACGGCGGGGAGTCGGATCTCGTCGAACCCCGTGCGTGGTCCGCTCACCATGAGACGGAGGTCGCTGACGATTTTGCTCAGGTCGAGCGCTAGCCCGCGGAGCGCCGCCGAGAACGCAGCAACGTCGCCCATGCTCTGCATGAGCTGGATCCGGTCACTTCCAACGCGGAGATCGAGACCGGTGATCTCTGCGAGATAGCGAACTATCAGGGCGGGGTATTCGGGCTCGACAGTCACTCCCGTGCCGACCGCACTGCCGCCGATGCCGAGGTCGCGTAGATAATCGGCAGCCTGCTCGACCCGTCGGATGCAGCGGTCGATTGACGCGGCGTAAGCGGTGAACTCCTGGCCGAGTCGTACGGGCATGGCGTCCTGCAGATGCGTGCGGCCGGACTTGACTACGTCGTCGAACTCGCTGCCTTTCGCCGCCAGCGCATCGCGCAGCGACCGAAAAGCCTCGAGGAGTGCGCCGAGTTGCGAGAGGCACGCCAAGCGGATGTTGGTCGGGATCGTGTCGTTGGTGCTCTGCGCCATGTTGACGTGATCATTCGGGTGGACGGGCGTATACGTCCCCCGGGTGCCGCCTAACAACTCGTTGGCGCGATTGGCGAGCACCTCGTTCACGTTCATGTTGTGCGAGGTACCGGCACCGGCCTGATACGGGTCGACTACGAACATGTCGCGGTGGCGACCGGCGATCACTTCGTCCGCCGCGGCGACGATCGCGTCGGCGCGACGCTGGTCGAGACGGCCGGTGCTTTTGTGTGTCAGGGCAGCAGCCTTTTTTATCCACACCTGCGCCAGCACGAACGGTTCCAATGGCAAGGTGCCGCTGATGGGAAAGTTGCGCACCGCGCGCAGGGTCTGAATTCCGTAGAGCGCTTCGGCCGGCACGTCGAGCGTGCCTAACGGGTCCTTCTCGCGCCGTGTGGCGGGCGCCGCTGCGTTGCGGTCGGATGCTGCGCTCATGCGTCAGGGAGTGCGCGGCGTCGGCACGGCGAACGTGGAGATCACCTCGAGGAAGCCGTCGACTACGGGTTCGATCTGCGTGCGCAAGCGCGTGAAGATCGCGTCGCGCGCGTTAGGCGACTGCCCTGCCCACGGCTGCAGTATCCGGAACGCGACCGAATCGACACCGTCATCCACGAAGGCGCAGCGGATCACGCGAGTGAAATTGCTCCCCCCGGTCGGCGAATAGCGGAATTCGGCCAGCATAGCGCTGTTCTGGTCGCTGGGCGCGCTCCAGCGCAGCTGCGTGGCGGCGGGTGCCGGACGTACGAGCAGCGAGTCCAGCGTGAAGGCTTCGGCAGTCTTGGCGCGGATTTCGGCCGCGGGGAAGCCACCAGCCGCGCCGGGGATGCGCACGACAACGCTGTCACCCGGTCTGTACGAAACGGCAGCGCCGGACTCGTACGTGGTGCGGCCGGCACTGGAAACGCGCGAGAGCGTTTCCATGCGCGAGCCCAGTTGCGCGGTGATAGCGGAACCGGCATCGAGGTATGTGACGTTAAGCTGGCCGGACGGAGTAAGCGCCAACTCGACGCAAGAGTCGATGCGCTGGCGCGCATCGGGGATCGACGAAAGCGCCCCCTTGAAGAACTGGGCGTTCGGTCTGGTGACGAACGTCCCCGCCGTGGCGCCCTGAGCGGCACCTATCTGAATGAAGCCCCAGGTACGCGCCGCACTTGGAACGTCGAGCCCGCTGGCGCACGCGGCGGCCGCGAGCGCTACCCCCGTAAGCCCAAAAGAAGTAATAGATCTGACGCAAAGACGCATGTATTCGGCCGAATAGTGAGTGTCCGGAACAATCTGCGCACCGGTCGCCGCTTTTGGCTAGCGATGTCCTTACCCTAACGCTTCGTAGCGCGCGCCAGTCCGGTCAGGAACGGATTGGAAGCTAACTCCCGGCCTATCGTAGTCTCGGGTCCGTGGCCGGGAAGCACGCGCGTCTCAGGCGGCAACTCCGCCAGTCGGCGCAGTGAAACGTCGAG
>JBQTJS010000113.1:0-3636 GCA_052386875.1 Gemmatimonadaceae bacterium | reverse complement strand
GGCTCAAACAAGGCTTCGGACGCTTGATTCGCAGCACTAGCGACCGCGGCGTGGTCGTGCTGTGCGACTCGCGCGCTGTGAGCCGGAGCTACGGCGAGCATTTTCTCGACGCTCTCCCGCCCGCTCGCCGCGTGATCGGTCCGTGGCAGGATCTGCGCACTGCAGTCCGTGCCATGTTCGCCTAACCCCTAACAATAGGTCACTTGCGCCCATCGAAGATCGTGTGCGTCGGCCGGAATTATGCCGACCACGCCAAGGAGATGGGGAATGACGTTCCATCGGAACCCCTCATCTTCCTCAAACCGCCGTCCAGCCTAGTGGCCTCGGGGGATGCGATCGTTTTGCCACCGGAGTCTAAAGAGGTGCACTTCGAGGGGGAGATAGCCGTGATTCTCGGCGCGCGGCTGACGCGGGCGACCGAAGCAAACGCGAGGGAAGCAATTGCCGGGCTCGCGGCTGCGAACGACGTTACGGCGCGCGACCTGCAGCGCCGAGACAGTCAGTGGGCTCGCGCTAAGGGGTTCGACACCTTCTGCCCGATCGGCAGTATCAGTAGCGGCGCGGCCGACCTTGGCGGGCTGGAATTGACGACGCGCGTCAACGGAGCAGTCCGGCAGCGTGCGAGCAGCAGGGATATGATCTTTCCCATCACGAGGCTGCTATCGTATATCAGCGGCATCATGACGCTCGAGCCCGGTGACATTGTTTTGACAGGTCCGCCGGCGGGAGTAGGAGAGTTGATTGCTGGGGATCAGGTCGAGGTCGCGATAAGTGGGGTGAGCAGGGTATCAAATCCGGTGACAGCATCACAGGTGCAAGGTGATTCGACTTTCGGCTAGCCTGCCTAACGTGCCATTGCGGCGCCGCGTGACACCTGCGACGCTCCTGTCTGCGCTCGCGCACGTTGTCGCGATCGTGGTGCTCTGGCATGTGCTGCGGCTCCCGAGTCCCTTCACGGCGTTCGTCCAGCGCGAAGTCGCGAGGGCGGCGGAGCGTTTGAGCTACGTCCGCGTCGCGCGTGATGTAGCGCCGCGCCCTGCCGCTCGCCCGTCGCCGTCGGCGCCTCAGGCGCCGGTTGCGCCCCGGCCGCTCGTGGCGCCGCGCGAGATACCGCGCGGGCTGCCGGCGCCGGCCGCGGCGCGTCCGGTCGACCTGGGACCGGCAAGCGGACCGGTCATTGGCGGACGCGGGATCGTGAGAGGGGTGCAGCCGGCCTACGTCGATCCGCGCGTGTGGAGCGAGACGCCGCGGCTGGAGCCGGCTCCCAAGAGTGACGAGCAGCGGCTGGACAGCGCTGTAGCCGCGCGCGTGGGGGCACACAACGATTCGCTGGCGGCGCATCGCTACGAGCCTAACAAGTTCGAGCGCGGCGACTGGACAGTAGAGAAAGACGGCAAGAAGTACGGCATCGATCAGCAGTACATACGGCTGGGGCGTTTTTCGATTCCCACGGCGTTGCTGGCGCTGCTTCCGATGAACGCCGCTCCCAGTGCCGCGTCGCGGGAGCTGCAGAATCCGGCTGTGGCGCTGCACCGCGGCGAGATTCCGTATCAGGCGGCGCGCGCCGTGACGCACGAGGAGTTTCGCCGGGCCGTCAAGCAGTTGCGCGAGCGCAAGGAGCGCGAACGCCGGGAACGTGAGGAGAAGGCGCGGCGGCCGGTCGCGTCGAGCGAGGGACGTTAGGCGCCGGCTGTGCGTTGCGGGCCGCGAGGCTCGTTAGGTGCCTGCGGCCCTGTCGCCGTCCGTTGTGCGTCCTCCCTCGCGCGTCTGCCGCAGGACGGCGGCAATCACGCCGAGCACTGAGAAGTCGCTGTCGCGGTCGAGCAGGATGTGCGCAGGCTCCGTGCTCGCGCCCGCCAGCGCGATCACGGGGCCGCGATGCTCAACTGTGCGCACCACGTAGTCTTGCGCTATGCGCACGGCGACGAGGTCGCCATCCCGCGCTCGCGCGGAGGGATCCACCAGCACGAGATCGCCGTTGTAGAGCCCCTGGCCGCTCATGGCATCGTCGCCGAGCGCCAGGAGGAACGACTCGTCGGCGGTGACGAGAGAACGGTCGATCGCCACATACCGCAGCACGTCGTCGGAGCGCAGAGTAGGAACGCCGCCATGCACAGCGGCGTACAGCGGGATCGGCTGAACGCCGCCGATAGCAGAGTAGCCTAACAAGTGGACGCCGCGCGATCGGGCGGGCGAGCGCTCGATGTAGCCCTTGTCGGCGATTGCCTGCAGGATACCGGCGACGGTCTTGGTCGACCCGATCTCGAAGCGCCGCGCAATCTCGCGCACGCTGGGCTGGTACGTGTGCTGCGCCAGAAAGTCGATCAGGTAGTGATAGACACGCCGTTCGATGGGGCTGAGTGGTTCGGTCACGTTAGGCGTGCGCGGCGCGATGTCGCCATCAGGAACCCAGCACGCGCAGCGCCTCGTCCAGGCGCGCCAGCGACTTCGCGCGACCCAAGAGCAGCAGCACGTCGAAGATGCCGGGACTCGCTGCGCTCCCGGTGAGCGCGACTCGCATGGGCTGGAAGATCCGCCCCGCGCCGACGCCGCGCGACTCAGCCAGCGCCCGCAGCGCTGTCTCGAGCGAGGCGGCATCCCACTGGCTCGCGGCGATGCTTTCCCGCGCCGCTCGCACAAGGGCCGGACCGCCGTCCCGCCAATGCTGCGACACAGCATCGCTGTCGTAGCTCACATTGTCGCGCAGGTACGGCGCCGCCTGGCGCACCAGCTCGTCGATCGTGCGCGAGCGGACCCGTAGCAGCTCGAGGAGCCTAACGTACCACTCGCGGCGCCCGGCGAGGTCTTCCGAGGCCGCGAGACCGGCGGCCACGATCTGCGCCGTTATACGCGGCTCCAGCCGCTCCAAAGGCATGTGCGCGAGGTGCTGTCCGTTCATCCACTCCAGCTTTACGGGATCGAAGACGGCAGCCTTCTTCAGGAGACCGTCTGCGTCGAAGCGGCTTACAAGCTCCTCGCGTGTCATCACCTCGACATCCCCTCCGGGCGACCAACCGAGCAAGGCCAGGAAGTTCACCATCGCGTCCGGCAGTATCCCCATGTGCTGGTAGTCGCCCACCGCCGTAGCTCCGTGCCGCTTGCTGAGCTTCTTGCCGTCGAGCCCATGGATCATAGGGAGATGGGCAAAGCGGGGAACGCTCGCACCTAACGCCTCGTAGAGGAGGATCTGCTTGGGCGTATTGGAGATGTGGTCGTCGCCGCGCATGACCAGCGTTATCCCCATCGCAATGTCGTCCGAGACAACGGCCATGTTGTAAACGGGTGTGCCGTCGGAGCGCAGGATGATGAAATCCTCGATGTCCTTGTTAGGGAACGCGATGCGCTCGTGTACGATGTCGTCCCACGCGGTCGTCCCATCGGGGACGCGGAAGCGGATGGCGAACGGGTCCCCCCGAGCGACGCGGGCGTGCAGTTCTTCCGGCGGCAGATCGGCGCAGCGGCGATCGAAACGGAACGCCGCGCCACGCCCCTGCGCGTCGCGGCGCAGGCGCTCCAACTCGTCAGGCGGGGTGAAGTCGCGATAGGCAGCCCCTATCTCAAGAAGGCGCCGAGCATCGTGCTGGTGGCGCGCAAGGTTGGCCCCTTGATGCGCTACCTCACCGTCCCAAGTGAGGC
>JBQTJS010000112.1:0-17064 GCA_052386875.1 Gemmatimonadaceae bacterium | reverse complement strand
AGTGATCTCGCGCCCGATTGCCTAACGCCCATCGACGTATGCAGCCGCTTCGTGTTCTTGCAATCTCTTTTCTTCTGGCGTTACAAGCCGTGCACGCCCAGTCGTACGGCACCCAGCAGCCGCAACGCTGGTATCGCGGCAACACGCACGCGCACACACTGAACTCGGACGGCGATTCTCCGGCCGACGCGGTGGTGCGCTGGTACCGGGAACATGGCTACCACTTCACATTCATCACGGACCATGAGTTCGTCACCGATGTGGCGCCGCTCAACGCAATGTTCGGTGCGGCCGGCAAGTTTCTCGTGATTTCGGGCCAGGAGATTACCCAGCGTGTCGCCGATGCCACGCACCCCGACGGCTGGCGCCAGGCGCACGTCAACGCGTTAGGCACGACCCGCCTGATCCGCCCTGTCGGCGAACGCAACATCGCCAGCGGAATGACGATTGCTGCAACGTACGCGCGCCATGTTCCTGCCATCCGCGACCTCGCCGGCGTGCCCCAGATCAACCACCCGAACTTCCGCTGGTCTGTGCGCCTGGATGACATGCTGCAGCTCCCCGATTCCACACTGTTCGAGCTGTGGAATGCGCACATCCTCGTGAACAACCTCGGCGGTGCGGACAGCGCCGGGCGCAGCATGCTCTCGACCGAGGCGTTATGGGATTCACTGCTTACGCGCGGCAAGCTCCTCTTCGGCGTCGCCGATGATGACAGCCACAGCTTCCATCCGCGGGATGCCGAGAACCCGCACGCAACACGCCCGGGGCGCGCCTGGATTATGGTGCGCGCCGACACCCTAACGCCCGAGGCTATCTTGCGCGCTCTGTCACACGGCGATTTTTATAGCTCGACCGGCGTGACGTTGCGCGCGTATCGCGCCGACGCGCGCGAGATTCAGGTCGAGATAGAACCGTCCGGCGATCGCCGTTTTCTCATCGAGTTTGTCGGAAAAGGCGGCCGGGTCCTAGCGACAGCGAGCGGCACTCGGACCGCCTATCGGATTACCGGGAACGAAGGCTACGTGCGCCTGCGCGTCAGCGACTCGAGCGGGCGTCGCGCATGGGCGCAGCCTGTGCTCGTGGTACCGGCCCGGTGACGGCTTGAGCGGAGATACCCGAACGACCCTTTGCTGGCTCGCTGTGTCGAAGTACAGCGCGTAGGGGGATCGGTCCTTCCGGAATCTGGAGAACTCACTTCGTAGATTGCAGCTACCACGCATTCCTGCTCGCATCCACCTTGGATACCTCTGAGCCGCCGACACACACGACTTTGGCTGTGTCGTTGCGCGGCATAACGCGACGATTCGGCCACAAATGGGCCCTGCGCGGCATCGACCTGGACGTGGCGCCGGGCGAGGTCGCCGCAATCCAGGGCCATAACGGAGGCGGCAAGAGCACGCTCCTCCGCATCATCGCAACGGCGGTTTCACCCACCGGTGGAACAGGCCGCGTGCTCGGCGCCGATGTCCGCAGTGACCCGCTGCCCATCCGGCGCGATTCGGCGCTGCTGGGCAGCAGCAACGGCCTGTACGAAGACCTTACCGCCCGCGAGAACCTCCAGTTTGCAGCCCGCATGCTCGGCGTTAGGCAGGAGGCTGTCGACGAGGCCCTCGAGCGGGTGTCGCTTGCCCCGGACGCTCACGAGCGCGTGCGCCTCTTCTCGTCCGGGATGCAGCGGCGCCTGGCCCTGGCGCGGATACTGCTCCGTGAGCCGCGCCTCCTCCTGCTGGACGAACCGTTCAACGCCCTGGATGCCGACGGCGCGGCACTGATCAATTCGCTCATCGCCAGGACGCGCGACAAGCAGGGGGCGACGATTCTCGTGCTGCACGACAGCTCCCGCCTCACGGTTCCCGCCGCACGCACGCACGTTATGACGCGAGGCCGCTTCGAGTGACCTGGCGCGAAAGCGTTAGGCGCATCGCCGCCATCGCCTGGAAGGACCTCACGGCTGAACGCCGCGCCAAAGCAAACGTGGCGTCGGTTGCCTCGCTCGGTGCGCTGATCCTCCTCGTCTTTGGATTCGCGATCGGGCCCGACGCTGCAACGCTACGCCTCGCAGCGGCCGGCATACTCTGGCTCGCCGTGCTGTTCAGCGGCATCCTGGCGTTCCACCGGTCGTATCAGCTGGAACTCGAGGGAGGCGCGCTCGAAGCACTGCTGCTGTATCCGGCCGAACGCTGGGAGATCTTCGTAGGCAAGCTGCTGGCCAACCTCTCCGTCGTGCTGCTGGTCGAGCTTGTGGTGATCCCGCTGGCAGTCGTGTTCTACCAGATCACGATCCCAGGCGCATGGGCAGCGTTGCTGGGCGTCGTGGCGCTGGGTTCGCTTGGATTCGTAACGTTAGGCACGTTCTACGCGGCCATGGCCTCACGCACACGCTCGCGCGACGTCCTCCTTCCGCTCCTCCTCTTTCCAATGCTCGTACCGGTGCTCCTCGCCGCCACCGAAGCCTCGACAGCCCTGCTCGCAGGTGATCCCCTGGGAGACGCTGCAGCCTGGATCCGGCTCCTCGCCGCCTTTGACGCCATCTTCTTGATCGCCTCCCTCCTCGTATTCGAGCACATCATCGAGGCGTAGCGCTTCACCACGCACTATCGGCCGCGCCGGCATCCAAACAAGAGCGCACCGGTCCGCTCACCTTTCAACGGCCGGGCACCGGCCAGGCCCACTGCTAACGACCGAATCGATAATGTGGCGCCCGAACGCGTCGGTTACCTTTATAGCGTTCCACTGCGACGTGCATGTGTAGTTGCCGCCATCAATGACACCCGGCCATCCTCTGTCGACACCCAGTATGCCCGAGCGATCTCGCCGTCGGTGGTGGCGTTCGCTCGCCTGGCTGGCGCCGATCGCGCTCATCGCCGCGCAAGCTTACGGGCTGCTCGCTTCCGCCCCAGAGCGCGACATGGGGCACCTGCAGAAGATCCTCTACGTCCACGTACCGGCACTCTGGAACGCGTTTATCGCGTTCTTCGTGGTTTTCGTTGCCAGCCTCCGCTACTTGGTGACCCGCGAGGAGCGCCACGACCTGCTCGCGGCGTCCGCCGCCGAGGTCGGTACTGTCCTCACGGCTCTGGGCCTGACGCTGGGGTCCATTTGGGGGAGACCTACCTGGGGTGTCTGGTGGACGTGGGACGCACGCCTAACGTCAACGGCCGTGCTGTTCATGATCTTCGTGAGCTACCTCGCCCTGCGTGCGTTCACGGACGACCCCGAGCGCCGGGCCCGCTGGTCTGCCGCCGTCGGGATCTTCGGCGCCCTCAACGTCCCCATCGTGTATATGTCAGTCCGCTGGTGGCGCACTTTGCATCAAGTGCAGTCGAGCCCCAGCACGCTGGATCCCACGTACGCATGGGGTCTCCGTGTGAATGCGATCGCCGTGCTCCTCGTGCTTGTGTATTTTGTAGCAAAACGCTACGAAATCGCGCTCGCGGAGCGGCACCGGCAGCGCCGCCAGGAGGTTCTCGCTCTGGGGGACGAAGGGCCGAGACTGGGAGATCCGGCGCATGCCTGAAGTTCCTTTTATCGTCGCCGCGTATACTGTCTTTTGGACGGTGCTCGCCGGCTACGCGTACTACCTCTCGCGGCGAGCCCGCCGAGCGCACTCAACCGGTGAAGTTGACCGAATCTTATGACCAGGAAACGCACGGTGCGGATCCTCTCCGTCCTCGCGATCGGCGGGATCTTCGGCTACCTGCTGTTAGGCGGCATCGGCGACAACATCGTCTACTTCCTGACCCCGCAAGAGCTGCTGGCCCGCGCCGAGAAAGGCTTCGATGTCCCCTTGCGACTCGGCGGACAGGTGGCGCCGGGGTCGGTACAGTGGGACCCGACAGCGCGCGATCTACACTTCCGCCTGACGGACGGCATCAAGGAGGTGAACGTGCTGTCCAAAGGAGCACCGCCGCAGATGTTCCGTGACGGCCAGGGCGTCGTTGTGGAAGGATCCTACAGACGCGACGGCGTCTTCTCCGCGACAAATCTCATGGTGCGCCATAACGAGGAGTACCGCGCACCGGCTCCCGGCGAGCGGCCTAACGCGATGTATCGGACCCTCATGCGCCGGTCTCCGGGCGACGGACAGCGGTGACCAGACTGCTGGGGTACGACGCCCTCATCGTCGCGCTGGGCGTGGCCCTGTTCGGTGTGCTCGCCATGCCCTTCGCCGCGCGCCGCGGAGAGCGGGCGCCGGAAGCCCTGGCCCGCGGTTCCATTTATACCGTGTTCGGCCTAACGAGCATCGCCACGCTCGCGATGGTCGTGGCGCTGGTGGCGCACGATTTCAGCGTCTCCTATGTGGCGCAGGTCGGCAGCCGCGCCACGCCGCTGTTTTTCACGATCATCTCGCTCTGGGGGGCCCTGGAAGGGTCCATCCTCTTCTGGGTTTGGGTCCTCTCGCTGCTTGCGGCACTCGTCATTGCTCGCGACCAGCCCGGTACCGGGCGCCTCCTTCCGTACACCGGGGCCGTCCTGCTCGCGATCGCTGTTTTCTTCCTCGTGCTGCTCGTGGGGCCCGCCAACCCCTTCCGTCCGGTCACGCCGGTGCCGGCCGACGGCCCCGGACCGAACCCATTGCTGCAAAACCACGTGCTGATGGCGGTACACCCTCCCTTGCTCTACCTCGGCTACGTGGGGATGTCGGTACCGTTTGCATTCGCTGTCGGCGCGCTCCTCGCCGGTGAAGCCGGAAAAGACGCCTGGGTCCGCCTAACGCGCCGCTGGACGCTGTTCGCCTGGGGCTTCCTCTCTGCCGCCATCATCGCGGGCATGTGGTGGTCTTATGAGGTGTTGGGATGGGGAGGTTACTGGGCGTGGGATCCCGTGGAGAACGCCTCCTTCATGCCGTGGCTCACGGCGACGGCGTTCCTCCACTCCGTGGTGGTGCAAGAACGGCGCGGCATGCTGCGTTTGTGGAACCTCAATCTGATCGTCATAACCTTCGCGCTGACAATCCTCGGCACCTTTCTGACGAGGAGCGGCGTCCTCTCGTCGGTGCATGCTTTCACTACGGGGACGATCGGCTATTACTTCCTCGCCTTTATCGCCGTCGTGCTGGTCGTTGCCTTCGCGCTGGTGGCGGGACACAGCGAATCCATGCGCGGTGAAGGGAGGTTCGACGCCCCCATCGCTCGCGAAACAGTCTTCCTGCTGAACAACCTCTTTCTCACGGCGTTCACGTTCACGGTGCTCGTCGGAACGCTCTTCCCGCTGGTCGCCGAGGCCGTGCGTGGGGTGAAGGTCAGCGTGGGGGAGCCGTTCTTCAATCGCATGACGCTCCCGCTCTGCGCATCGCTGCTCTTTCTCATGGGAGTCGGTCCAGCGCTCCCGTGGCGTCGCTCCGACTGGCAGGAAGCTCGCCGCAAGCTGCTGTTGCCGACGCTTGTTGCAACGCTCGTGGCCGCGGTCAGCGTGGTCGCCCTGACGCGCGATCCTTACGCCGTAGCGGCGTTCGCGTTCGCCGCCTTTGCCCTCGTCTCTAACGTGCGGGAGTACTGGTTAGGCGCCGCTGCGCGCCGCCGCGCGCATGGCGAGAACCCCGCGGCTGCTGTGTTCAACCTGATCGGTGCGAACCGGCGGCGCTACGGCGGATACCTCGCCCACATCGGCGTCGTCTGCGTTGCCCTGGGGATCGCCGCCTCGTCGGCCTTCCGCCGGGAATACGAGGCGACGCTGAAACCGGGCGAGCGCATGGCCGCCGGTGCAGTGCAGCTGCAATTGGACAGTCTGTGGGGGAGGGAGGAGCCGCAACGCGGCGTCATCGGAGCGAGCGTGAGGGTGCTGCGCGACGGACGCCATGTCGGCAGCCTAACGCCACGCATGAACTTCTATCCCACATCCCAGCAGCCGGTCCCCACGCCGGCCGTGCGCAGTCGGCCCTGGGGCGACATCTACCTCAATCTCATGGCGTTCGAGCCGGACGGCTCATCGGCGACGATCCGTGCCATCACGGAGCCGCTCGTTCCCTGGATCTGGATCGGCGGCGGTATCGTGGTGCTGGGTGCATTGGTGGCGGGTACCGGTGCTCCGCGCCGCGGCGCCGCGGCCGTGCTCACTCGTCAGGCGGTGGACAATGAGCCTCAGGTCCCGGTTCCCGTCGCGGCGGCGCTCGAGCGGGCGCCCACAGCCTAACGCGAACTGGCCATGAACTGGAAGCGCGCCTCGCTCGCCGGGCTCATCGCCGCCCCCCTCGTTGCCCTGCTGGGTTACGGACTTACCCGTGATCCCAGCGCCATCGCGTCGCCGCTCCCCGGCCGTGTCGCGCCGAGCTTCGATCTCGAGGTGTTCTACTCGGGCGCCGGTCCGCTGGCACCCGCACCAGGGAGCCGCGTGAGCCTCGCGGATCGGCGCGGCATGGTGATCGTCGTCAACTTCTGGGCTTCGTGGTGCCTCCCCTGTAAAGACGAGCATGCCGCGCTGTCCAGCGTCGCCCGGCGTTATGCTGGCCGGCCCGTGCAGTTTCTCGGCCTCCTGTACAACGACATCACCCGCAACGCCCTCAAATGGCTGGACGAGATGGGGGGTCAGACGTATCCGTCGTTGCTCGATCCGGGAACCAGAACGGCGATCGACTTCGGCGTATACGGCGTCCCCGAGACGTTTTTCATTGGGCGCGATGGTCTGGTAGCGACCAAGCACGTCGGTCCAGTTTCCGAGAGCTTCTTGATCCGGGTTGTCGACTCACTCCTCGCGGCCGCGCCGGCCGCGCCCTGACGCATGTTGCTGCACGGCGGCTTTGTGGCGGTGCTCGCATTTCTGGCAGCGGCAGCGGGGATGCAGCCGACTCGCGCCGGTTCAGCAGCGCTCGAGCGGCGCACCAGTGCAGTAGCCGCCGATCTCCGCTGTCCCGTGTGCCAGGGCCTCTCCATCGAGGACTCTCCGTCGGAGCTGGCGCTGCAGATGCGTGCGGTCGTGCGCGATCAGCTTGCGGCGGGGCGCACACCTAACGAGGTGAAGGAGTATTTCGTGGACAAGTACGGCGAGTGGGTGCTGCTGGAGCCCAAGCCGCAGGGCTTCAACGTGCTGGTCTACGCGTTACCGGTTCTCGCAATAATCGCGGGGTTGTGCGTCGTGCTGGCCGCTGTCCGGCGCTGGAGTCGGCCGCCGACGCGGCCGCTGCATGGCTGATTCATCAGGCCGCAGCGCGATTCCGTACGCCGCTCAAAGCACCATGATGACCGGGAGTGTCATGGCTGGCGCCGCCGGTCTCCTGCCGCTTACAACCCTCGGATGGCCGCACTCCCGGGATCGACCTGGCTGCGCCTGGTTGTCTGGCTCGCGTTAGGGCTGGGCATCTACTTCATCTATAGCCGCCGCCGCGCCGGCCGTCGTCAACCAACTGCCGAGGCCGCCTAGTTTGACACCGCCGTGCTGGAACCGCCCTTGCGGATTAGGTCTGCAATGACCGATTGATACTGGCGAGCGCGACGCCTGAAAAACGGCGCGCCACTTACGGGAGGCACGCATGAACGCGTCAACCAACCGGCATCCTAACGAGCCCTCCGACGCTATCCTGCTGGCCAGCAACGGCACGAAGGAATCCGATGCAGCGGTCCAAGCTGCACTTCAGCTCGCTGCAGCCACGCACCGCGCCGTCAAGGTTATCGCGGTCCTCGAACCCGCACCTCTCGTCGCCGGCGAGTATGGCTTCGTTGCTCCGGTCGAGGACCTGAACGACGCCGGCGGGCGTCGTCAGGCATTGCTCACGCGCGTCGAACGCCAGATCGCCGATGTCACCGATGGGGCGCGCTGGCCCATCGTCCTCCGCGGCGGGAGTCCCCCTCAGATTATCGCCAAGGAAGCCCTCGCGGACAGCGCGGCGCTGATCGTGATGGGTTTGGGCCACCACCAGCTCCTCGACCGGATGTTCGGCAGCGAAACGGCGCTGCACGTCGTGCGCACGGCCAACACTCCCGTATTAGCCGTCCCGCAGAGCTTCACAACACTTCCGACTAGTGCCGTGGCAGGCGTCGATTTCAGCGGCGGAGGAGTGGCCGCCGTGCAACGTGCTCTGCGGCTGTTACCGACCCTAACGAGTGTACACCTCGTGCACGTCGCGCCGCGTTGGGATCTGCAACCCACTGCATACGCCGAGTGGCGCGCCGAGTACGAGCGCGGCGTCGGTCCCGCATTTGAGCGCGTCACGAGCGACCTGCGCCAAGAGCGGCCGGTCACAATCACAACCGCGACTCGCGAGGGGCACTCCACCAAGGAGCTGTTGGCAGCAGCCTCTGAAGCCGGAGCCGACGTGATCATTGTGGGGAGCAAGGGCCTGGGCTTCCTCGATCGTGTCCTTGTCGGTAGCACGGCCACCGGCATCATCCGCCACGCCGAGTGTGCGGTCTTCGCCCTTCCTGTCGTAGCCACGGAAGGGGCGCTCGAGGAATCGGCCGCCGCAGCCGCCCCATCCGGCTCGCGCCGCTAGCGCAGCTGGCGAGTAAACCGGGATGCGCCCACGATACTCACCGTGCGCACACCGACCTATCGCGATCTGACACACGAGGAGTGCCTGGCGGTCCTGGATCGCAATCACTACGGACGCTTGGCGTTCTCCGAACAGGATCGCGTCGACGTCGAGCCGCTGCATTACGTGCACGAGGGAGATTGGCTTTACATGCGCACCGGCGTGGCGACGAAGGTGGCCACGCTGCGCCGGCATCCCTGGGTTGCGTTCGAGGTCGATGAAGTACGCGCGCCGTTTGACTGGACCAGCGTCGTCGTCAAAGGGACCATGTACTTCCTGTCGGATGGCCCTTCGGCTGCCGAAAGGGAGGCGTACCAGCAGGGGCTCATCGCGCTGCGCAAGCTGGGCGGAGCGGGGGACTCCGGGGAGCCGGCCGACCCCAGTCCCGAGCGCAACGTCGTGCTGCGCATGTCGCTCAACGAGCTGCAGGGACGGGCGGCACACTACCCGCGTTAGGCGGCCTCAGCACAGCAGCGGCGCCTCGCGCCATCGGCGCGACGACCGCAACCTAACGTAGCCTCGCGGCAATCAGCACAGCAGCGGCGCCTCGCGCGATCGGCGCAACGCCCGCAACCTAACGTCGCCTCGCAGCAATCAAGGCAACGCCCCCCCACAATCTCCGCGCCACGCGCGAGACTTCGAACCCCCGCGCGTCGAGCACAGCGCTGAATCCATCGGACGACACGTAGTGCGCGATGGACGCGGCAATGTACTCGTATGCGGCCGGCGCGCGATGCCACCACCAACCGACGGCGGCGCCGGCTGCCCGCAAATACGCCAGATACATCGTGCGCCAAGCACGTCCCTCAGGGCGGAAGAAATCGAGGGTGTATAACATGCCGCCTACCCTCAGGACACGTCTGGCAGCGCCTAACGCCTGATGTAGATCCGGCGCGTTGCGAAAGGCGTAACCCGCCGTTATCACGTCCATGCTCGCATCTCCCTGGCGCGCCAGCGACGCCAGGTCGTCGCGTTCAAAGCGCACGCGCCTCGCCAGGTCGCTCTTCAGGCGTTCTCGCGCGATCCCCAGCATCGGCTCGGACAGATCGATTCCGCACACCCGCGCGCCCGGGACTGCCGCCGCTACCGCCAAAGCCAGATCACCAGTCCCGCAGGCGAGATCGAGGACGTCCATTCGCGCCACACGCTGCGCCCGTGCAGCGTGCGCGACCCACTCCACGAGCTGCCGCTTCCACTGCGCGTCCATTCCGAAGGAGAACGCTCGCGTAAAGCTGTCATAGCGCGGCGCAATGAGGTCGAAGAGCGGACTCACGAAGCGTTGCTTGACCGCCGGGTCCGCAACGTGCGACCGCAGATTGGCCCTGGTTACTGCGACGCGCCTCTCGTCGCTAAACACCGCGGCACCCTCGCTCGGCGCATCGTTGGACGCCATGGCGTACAGTTTAGCTCCGGCACCGCGGCCCGTCGCTATGGAGGTGCCTGTTGTGAACGGTGCGCGGGCATCGTTACACTAGCACATGGGTTTGCGCTCGTTCCAGCAGCCACCGGCCGCAGCGATTCCGCCGGCAGTGACGCCGAGCGACACCGCGCTGGGCACGCTCCCCGCGCACGAGCTGCATCGCGAAGGACTCCTCGAAGCCGATGCCGCCATGTGGGCTGTCGTCCTCGCGGGCGGCATCGGCTCCCGCTTCTGGCCGCTCTCCTCGCTGGAGCGACCCAAACAGGTATTGTCGCTGGTTGGCGAGCAGCCGCTTATCGCGGATACCATTACGCGTCTGCAACCGCTGATCCCTGCGGAGCGGGTGCTCGTCGTAACCAGCGCCGACATTGCACCTGCGATCGAGCGGGCGATACCCGAAGTGCCGCGCGGAAATATTCTGCAGGAGCCTCGCCCGTTAGGCACAGCGGCCGCTCTGGCCTGGGGCGCGACCGCGATCGCCAAGCGAGCCGGTCCGGAAACCATCTTTTGCACGCTGCACGCCGATCTCGCTGTCGCTTTCCCCGAGCTGTTCCGCCACACGCTCAAGGCGGCGGCTCGGGCCGCCGGCCATGGCTCGGCTCTTGTCGCGATAGCCGTGCAGGCTACACGCCCTGAGCCGGGTTTCGGCTACATTGTCGCGGCTGCACACGGAGCGGGTCCGGCAACTCCCGTTAGGCGCTTCATCGAGAAGCCCAGCGCCGAGCAGGCACAGGAGTTGATCGGGCGCGGAGCGCTGTGGAACACGGGGATATATGTCTGGCGATCGCACGTGGTGCTGGACGCCCTGCGGCAGCACACAGTCGAGCTTCCCCCTGCCGCGATGAGCGCTCTGGAGGCGGGGGATCATGCGGCGTTCACCGACGCGATCGAGCGCGTGTCGATCGAGCACGGCCTGCTCACGCGCTCGGGCGAAGTCGTTTTCGTGCTCGGCGAGTTCGGCTGGGACGATGTCGGAACCTGGGGTTCGTTACGACGCTGTCGTGAGCTGGACGACGACGGCAACGGCGGTGTGGGGGACGTGCATTTCGTCGACTCGGAGAGCAACGTGGCGCACGCCGAGGGGGCACGTACCGTGCTGTACGGCGTGGATAATCTGCTCGTCGTGTCGCTCCCTCGCCTAACGCTAGTGACCACGCTCGCGAAGGCGCACGACTTGCGGTCGCTGCTGGAACAGCTGCCGGAGTCTGTGCGTGTGCGGGACCAGCCGCCCGCCGCCTGAGCGGCCGGCGGCAGCGCGCGACGGCGCCGTCACATCATTGCGATCCGGTGGCCACGTTAGGCGGCGGCGCCCCAAGCCGCTTCCACTCGGCTTCCGCCGCAATGAACCCGAACGCCGCCCATTGATTGCGCACGCCTAACACGCGACGCAAGACAGCTTCTGCTTCGGCCCGCCGCCCGTTGTACAAGTGCCAGTTCGCCACACCGTAACCCATTGAGACGAGATCCAGGTCGCTCGCCCCCTCGCGCTTGAGCAAGTCGTCCGGTGTAAGTTCGCCCTTGTACAGCAGCATGAGCCGGTGGTACGACTGATTCTCGATTACGTCCAGGTCGCGCGTGATGGGCTCGAGGACCTGCGCAGCCTCGTCCGCGCGATCCAGCCGCCTGAGCGTCATGTACAGCCAGTGTGACACAGCTACAAGCATGTCGGGGTTCTTGGCGACTTTGAGGTCCTCGCGGTACGCCCGTAATGCGCTCTCGAAGTCTCCCTTGAGGTAGTGTGCCAGGCCCAGATGATACCAGATGTTCGACTGCAGCGTGCTTGTCGGGATGTTACGCGCGTTAGGCTGGCCGTCCGGCTCCACCTGGTCCGGATTGCCCCGCGTCAGCGCTGCCGCGCGTTCGAAATCCGCGATGGCGTCGTCGAAGCGGCGTGTAGTGATATACCTGTGCGCCCGATGGCGGTACATCCGCGCGTCGTCCGGATGCTTCTCGATCCCCTCCGAGTAGATGCGGACCGCTTCACTATAGCGCCCCAGATAGGCCGTACGTCTGCCTAACCAGATAATGGAATCAGCGTCATCCGGGGCGCGTTCGTACGCGCTGCGAGCCGCGGCGAGATTCCGGTCCAGAGCAGCGCGCGCGGCGGGCCCCGGCGGCGCCGGTATAAGCGAGTCCCCCAGAAGCGAAACCGCCTCCACGCGGCCGCGCGGGCCATCGCTCTTCAGGTACTTGTCGTACCATTGAATCATCCGCTCGTGAAAGTCCACGAACTCAATCGCCGACGTCAGCGGCGTCCCGTGGCCGCCGTTCATATAGTTGACCCACACGACATCTTTGCCCAGCCGCCGCAGCGCGTAGTACATCTCGCGCGTGTTCCCGGCCGGCACATTGGAGTCCAGCTCGCCGGTGAGCAGCAGGAGAGGCGTCGTTATGCGGTCGGCGAACATCACGGCCGAGTGCGCGATGTACTTCTGCGGCTGCTGCCACAGCGTCGCACCCAGACGATCCTGGCTCTTCTCGGCGGCGTGCACGTTGCGCACACCCAGGCGCGGCGAATCCGTATAGAACGAGATGATGTCGACCTTGCCGGAGATATTGATTGCCGCCTTGAAGCGCTGTGTTTGCGTGATGAGGAGATTCGTCGCGTATCCGCCGTAGCTCGTTCCGTGCACACCGAGCCGCGCTGAGTCGGCCACGCCCAGCTCGATCAACTTGTTCGCCGCCGCGGTGACTCCTTTTACCCACGCTTCGCCGGGATACCCGATATCGAATCCGACGGATGGTTTGACGACGACGTAGCCTGCTCCCGCCAGTACGTTGGCGGCGGCATCGAAAGTATCGTCAAAGAACTCTTCGTACACATTGAACACCGTGGGGTACTTTCTGCCACCCACATAACCGGGCGGATAATGCACGACCGCGAAGCGCGTCTTCCCGTCGATGTCGTGGTACGAGACCAGCTCCGTCTTGCCGAAAGCTATCTCGGCCAGCTGCGGATTCGCGTTCGTTAGGCGCCTAACACCGTACGGCGCCAGTGTGGCCGCATAGATATCGCTCGGGCGGTTGCCGTCGGCCATTGTGAACACCGCCGTCGATCCGTTGCGTGCTGCGCGCAGCCCGGAGTACAAGCGCCCGTCCTTGACCAGGTCCTCCAGCTGCCGTGTCTGCCGGTCGTAGCGCACGAAGCCGCGCTCCCAACGCTGGCGCGACGCGTAGGTGAGGTACAGATAGCGCCCGTCGCCGCTCCACGCCGCCACGGAGTAGCGCGGCGCCGCGGCTGCCGAATCGCTGGTTTCCACGATGCGCTCCCGCGTCCCCGTGGCGAGAGGCTGCAGCCAGAGGCCCTGGCGGTTACTCAGGACGATCGCGTCCGCGTTAGGCGTGAAGCGCACCGGCGTGAAGCGCTCCTCGGCGCGCGCCGAATCCCCGCCGGCAAGGAGCGTGGCGCTAGTGGTCGCTCCAACGCTGTGGAGATACAGCTTCCCGTCCTTGATGTACGCGAAGCGACGCCCATCGTTGGCCCACACGATCGTCGCCCCTTTCGTGGAGACAAGCGCCGTGCGCGGGGGCGACACGCCGCTTGTGGGACGCAGCATGACGCGATTCTCCGTCCCGAAGATCACGTCGTAGTCTGTCTTGGGCGTAACATCCTGCTGATAGACCACCAGCGAGTCATCGTCGCTGATGTGGTAGGAGCTGATTCCCATTGTAGGCACCAGCTCCGTGAGCTTTCCGCTCGTCACATCGATGCGGACGACGGAGCGGACGTTCCCTTGACGCCGCAACCCATCCCAAGCGAGAAACGGCTCCCCCGCGTCCTGCACGAGCACCGGACCGCCGGCTAAACGGCTGAACTCGGCCCTGAGCGCAGCCGCTTGCGCCACCGACCGCAGAGTCACATACACGGCACTGCCGTCGCGCGCAATCCGCACATCGCTGTTCTCCGAGATCGACTTGCCGCTAGTCACGGCGACCGGTGTCCGATTGCCGGACGCACGATCCCAAATTGACAGCTCCAATGCCCCGGCGCGCTCGATCAGAAGCGCCGCACGTGAACCATCGCGCGACAACGCCGAAGCGCGTACGTTAGCCGGACTTGCCAGCAGATCACGCGCGGAACCCGTCGCTGTTTCGATCAGTTGCAGGCGCGCTCGGCCGGGCCTGATGTAGCTTGGATCTCCATCGCGACGGTGATCGACGCCTAACGCGTCGCCGCGGACCGTCGTGGACACCAAGACCCAGCGGCCGTCCTCCGACAGATCGACAATGGACACATTTGCGATACCCAGCGCGTCCCGCGCCGTGAAGACCGCCGGCGCGCGCGCGTCTCTCTGAGCGTTCGCGCCCGCGCTGCCGAGAGTGGTCAATAAGCACGCGAACACACAGCGGCAGAGTTGCGGCTTTCTCATGTCCGTTCCCTCGCGCAAAGCAACGATCGGGGACTTCCGGCAAACGCATCAGAAACCAACGCTACACTGTGGCACTGCGAATGCAACCTCGATTCGTAACTGAACAGCACCTACACCTCAGCGCAACTCGGCGCGCCGGCACAGACGGCTCCTCGGCCGTAGCCGGTTCCATGTCCCCCCCCCGGCTTCCTCTGGTTCGCTCGGTGCCGCGAGCGTGCGCGAAACTGCGCCGCCGTATTAGCGTACGGCCACACATCCGCTCCGTCAGTCTCGTGGCAACATCCGCAGCCATCTCCTCCGCCGTTCGTGCGCCATCCTCGTACTGGTCGCAAAGCCGGTCCGCGCGCTACAGCCTAACGCTAGCCCTCCCGCTCCTCGCGCTCTACGAGATCGCTGCCCAGCTCATTTCCGGAGCGAGCGGCGTCCGCAACGGCGCCGAAGTGCTGCTCAAGCAGGGAGCCGAATCTCTCCTCGGCGGGCACGGCCCGCTGATCTTCCTCGCGCTGCTGGTTGCAACCCTGGTCGCGCTTATCGTGCGCGACATGCGCAAGAACGGCGCAGTGCACGGAAGAGTCTTCCTGGGGATGCTCGCCGAGTCGGCCGTGCTGGCCGCCGCGTTCGGCCTGGTTGTCGGCTTGGTCACAAACCAGTTGATCACCGCGTTAGGCCTGGCCGTTCCAACGCTCGATCGGCTGGGTCTACCCACAGCGCTCATGGTCTCCCTTGGCGCGGGCGTGTACGAGGAGCTGCTCTTCCGCGTGCTCCTCGTGTCGGCGCTGTTGCTGCTGGCGCGGCGTCTGTTCGGATGGGGTGCTGTGGCGGCAGGGCTGTTCGCCGTGCTGCTCGGAGCGCTGGCCTTCTCCGCGATTCATTATGTGGGTCCGTTAGGCGATACGCCCGGCACGCAATCCTTCGTCTTCCGGGCGATTGCGGGGCTCGCCTTCAGTGGACTCTACGTTCTGCGCGGCTTTGGGATCACTGCGTGGACGCATGCGCTGTACGACGTCTTCCTGGTCGTGGCGCGCGGGATGTAGCAAGTCGGCCGCGCGGCACAGGGCATCGCTGCGCGCACTACTTGACGGCTACTTCGCGCGTACGGCGGACCGCCTCGCGGCCGGCACGCACCGTCAGCGTTAGGCGATAGCGACCGGCCTGCACATGCGACACGTCCACGAGCAGCGAACGGCCGCTTACGGGGCCGCCTCCTTCGGGTCGCTCATCGAATCCCACAGACACGGGCTCCGGTCGCTGCGCCAGGCCCACACGTTCGGCGAGCCGCCGAAGCAGGCCCGACCCTGTCCGCTCGAACGTCACGTCATACGTGACGGAATCTGCCGCCGCGAAGTGGCCGTACAGCTCCCAATAGAGGCCGAAAGGTGCCGCACGGTTTACTGTCGGCGTGCCTAACGCGCGCGCAACCGCACTGTCGAACGAATCCGGCGTTCCTGACCGGCCATCGAACAGCAGCACATCCGACAGCGCAGTATCGGATGGCGGCTGCACCGCAAAGCGCGCCCGGCCGAACGCCTGCTTGGCGCTGTCGACGACTTCGATACTCAGCAGAGCGCGCTCTCGCGTTGTGTGCACAATGAGCGCCCCCGCCACGGCCGCCGCATCCCCCGCATCCCCCGCTTCCCCCGCATCCCCCGCATCCCCCCCGTCATGTGCGCCGGCTGTCCGGGCAATGGCGGCGTCGTGCGGCCCGCGCGCTATGACCACAGCCGCCTCCAGGCCTCTGCGCCCAAAGACAGTGTCACCGGCGACGTCATATGCCACGACAACCGCCGCCGAATCGCCGCGCGCGAACCAGGCCACCTGCGGCAGCAGCTCCGTGTAGCGGCGCGCATACGGTGGTGCATAACGAGTGATCGGACGCGCGGCCGCCGGCGCCCAGCTCGCCCGATCCGCGCTCAACGGATCACGTAACGCGGCCGCCTTCGGGACGAACTCGAATGAAGGCGCTGCCTCGTGTCCCACAACGCCAACGCGCGTCGGATCAGCTGCCGAAGGGGCCGTACGCGACCACGCGGTCGGCCAACCGTAGCGCAGCAGCAGCTCGCCCATATCGTCCCCCCATGCCATGTCGTGCGCCGAGCGTGCCTGCCTGACTAGCTCGGCCATCGTTAGGCGCGCGTGCACTTCGCTGCGGAAATCGTTCCCGGGGAGCGCCCAGCGCGGATCCGCCAGCCACCACAAGCGAGCATTGACAGAGTCACGCAGGCGGCAAGGGAAGGCACTGTACTCCTTCGCGAAATCTGCCGGCAGCAGGTCCGTCATGTCGGTCCAGCGGCAACGCCGCTCAGCCGGCATCGCCGCGAGCGCGATGCCGAAGGCGCCGTCGGCGTCATGATAGTTGCCTAACGCATGCTCCGCAAAACCGGTCAGGGCGGCGCACCACCAGGCCGCCGCGGCGCAGGCCTCCGCCGCCTGCACTGCTTCCGCCGCGCGCTTTGCCTCCACCAGATAACGCACACGCTGCCCCACAATCCAGGGATCCGCAGCCGCGCGGCCGCTCAACGAGTCCAACGTCTCGAGAAGAGCACGCCGAGCGCCGGCGACCCGCTGCGGCTCAGGAGGCGGATCAGCCGCGTCGTCATGCCAGTAGCAGAAGCGCCCGATGCGCAGGTCACACGAAGTCGTCGCCGAGTATCCCGCGGTAACCGGCAGCACTCGCCGGCGGTACGCCTCGAACTCGCTCTGCGCTCGCTCGGCGCGCGAGCGCACGCGCACGAGATCCTGATGCGACACCTGAGCACGTGCGCTAAGCGCGAACCCGGACAGCAGCATCGCGACGGCGGCGCCGGCTA
>JBQTJS010000111.1:0-28036 GCA_052386875.1 Gemmatimonadaceae bacterium | reverse complement strand
CCTGGCCGTCGCACCGCGGCACAATCCATGGAATGCCGACCTGTCGCCTAACGGGCGAACGATCGTCTTCAATGCCATCTCCAACGGCACGTTCAACCTCGAAACGGTGTCGCTCGACTCGACGCATGAAGCGCGCGAACTCTCCGGCTCGGCCACTGCAACGGAAGTCAATGGCAGGTTTTCACCCGACGGCCGCTGGGTCGCCTATCAATCGGACGAGTCCGGACGGCCTGAGATTTACCTGAGGCCATCACTTGCCACTGGAGGTCGCGTGCAGATCTCCGTGAACGGTGGCCGGCGACCCGTTTGGGCTGCCGACGGGAAGCAAGTGTTCTATTGGGAGGGCAGTCGACTACTCGCTGCGACGCTGAGCTTCGACCCGGACCCCCGCACTACGTCGCGTACACCGCTGTTCCAGGGGCGTTACGAAGACGAGTACGATGTCACACCCGACGGAAAGCGTTTCCTGATGATCGAGTCAGAGACATCGGGTCTCAGTCTCGTTGTCGTACCTAACTGGCGGACGGAGCTTCGCCGGCTGACCGCCGGTTCGCCCTAGAGGATATCCCGTGACAATGTCAAGCCACCCTAACGAGTCTGCCATCAGCCGCCGTAAGTTCGGCCAGCTGCTCGGCGCTGCCGCACTCAGCGGCACCCTGCCTCAACGGCCGCCGCACGAGCCTAACGAGCTGGCAGTCGACACCCCGCTCACCGGCGCATCGGACGACCTCTGCTTCATGCCGGCGACTGGGCTGGTTACCCGAATGCGCCGCGGGGACGTCTCCGCACGCGACGTGATGCAGGCACATCTGGCACAGATCGAGCGCATCAATCCGCAGGTCAACGCGATCGTAACGCTCGCCGCCGAACGCGCCATGAAGTATGCGGCCCAGGCCGACGAAGCTCGGGCCCGCCGCCGGCCCCTTGGGGTGCTGCACGGGCTGCCCATTGCGCACAAGGACCTGCTCGACACGGCCGGCATCCGCACCACACGCGGCTCGCCGTTCTATCGCGATCACATCCCGACGGCGGACGCGGAACTCGTCACGAACATCAAGAAGGCCGGCGCACTCACGTTAGGCAAGACCAATACGCCGGAGCTCGGCGCCGGCTCGCACACGTTCAACACAATCTTCGGCGCAACGAAGAACCCGTACGATCTGACGCGTTCCTGCGGCGGGAGTAGCGGCGGCGCCGCCGTCGCGCTCGCCTGTGGAATGGTACCGATCGCCGACGGGAGCGACACTGGCGGCTCGCTGCGCAATCCAGCGGCGTTCTGCAACGTCGTCGGCTTCCGGCCTTCGCCCGGCCGCGTCGCGGGACGCGCGGCGTGGTCGCCGCTCTCGGTCGCCGGCCCCATGGCTCGCAATGTGGCCGACGTAGCGCTCTTCTTCAGCGCGATCGCCGGGCCGTCGGCACGCGACCCTCTGAGCATCTCCGAGGATGGATCCCGCTTCGCCGCACGTCTGGATCGCGACTTCAAGGGCGTACGCGTCGCATGGTGGAAAGGACTGGGTGGGATTCCCTTCGAACCGGAAATCCGGCGCGTGATCGACGCAAACCGGAACGTGTTCGAATCGTTAGGGTGCATCGTCGATGAGGCGGAACCCGACTTTGCCGGCGTGGACGAAGCCTTTCCAACGCTGCGGCACCTGTCATATCACACCTCGTACGCAGCGATGGCGCGGCAACACCCGGACTGGATCAAGGACACGATCAAGTGGGAGATTGCCGAGGCAGAGCGCCAGACGGCCGTCGATGTCGCCCGTGCGCTCGCCAGGCAGAACCGCATGTATTCCGATAGCAGCGCGTTCTTCGAGCGCTACGAGTACTTTGTGCTGCCGGTGACACAGCTGGCGCCGTTCGACGTGACCGTCGCGTATCCAACGCAAGTCGCGGGCCGACCGATGGCGACGTACATCGACTGGATGCGCTCCTGCTGGTACATCACCTTCATGGCCAATCCCGCGATCTCGGTGCCCGGCGGCTTCACTGACGCCGGCTTACCGGTCGGTCTGCAAATCGTCGGACGTCATCGCAACGATTGGAGCGTACTGGAGATGGCACACGCGTTCGAGGAGGCAACGCGCCAGGGAGCCAGGCGGCCCGCCATTGTCGAGTCCCGTTAGGTTAAGCGAGTCGTGGCGCGGCGTGGGCACGCTATCGTAGGCCGACCCTAACGATTCATCGGGACCCGCAACGCCCTCTGTCCTGGAGTGCCGATCGCACCTCGCCGCTGACTTCAGCTACATCCTGTCTCGCCTGGTGCGACGCATTGCTCGCGTTTGCGACGCGCTACACACTTGAAGCGATGGTAAAGCTGTAAGTCATCGGTCTGCCAGCGACCGGTACCTCGGCACCCCGGACAGCACGCGTCACACGATTGCACCCACTCGATCCCCGGAAGACCGTTAACCTGGCAGCGGCACGTCCACGCCGGGCCGGGCCGACCGCGCGACTACTTCTTGCGCAGTGAGCCCGAATAGCGGCGGCGTATCGATGCCGAGCATGCCTAACAAAAGATAGATCTGTCCGCGATGGTGCGACTCGTGTTCCACCATCGCGCGCAGCCACTTCCATGTCGTGATGGGTGTCCCCGCCGCCGTCAGACACTTGCGCTGCAGATCTGCGTCACTCAGCTGCGCGAACAGCTCCAGCGATTCGGCATGCAGGCGATCCATGTACGCCAGCACCGCGTCGCGGCCGGCCGCCAGCTCCGCCCCGCAGCCGTGATACGCGCTCGGCCGCCCGTGCACCGACTCGGCATACATATGCCGCTCGATTGCCGCCAGGTGCCGCACCAGGTCTCCCGGAGTGAAACGTCCCGGCGCCGGAACCCACTCGAGACGGTCCTCCGGGATACGCTCGGCGACCCGCCGCGTGCGTGCGCGGATGTTGCGCCAGTAGTCGAGGAAAGAGGGGACTGTCCGGATCTCCATGATACCCACTCGCAGTTGCCGGCATTGAACCTATGCGC
Organism: Gemmatimonadaceae bacterium; assembly: GCA_052386875.1. Lineage (GTDB taxonomy): Bacteria > Gemmatimonadota > Gemmatimonadetes > Gemmatimonadales > Gemmatimonadaceae > DASYRX01. The sequence goes on along the minus strand of JBQTJS010000111.1, from coordinate 25,059 downwards.
AATCCGCGCCAAGGTCTCGGGGAGTTTTGCGTTTCCGTACCACCGGTCAGGAGGAGCCAGTTGACAGGGGCTGGTCCCGGCGTATCATCCTTATTCTGATGCTGCGCCAAGCGAGCTTTACCTACCGGCTGTACTTTGCGACCCCTCGCACGGGCCGTCGGTGGCGTATGCGCGCCTAACGCGCAAAGAGACTTAGCCAGCACCGAGCCCGTGGAGATCCACGGGCTTTTTTGTTTTGCGCTGCCGAACCCTGCTCGCACGCTCAACTGCCCTGAGGACCATATGATCATCATCACTCGCCCCGGCATCACCGATACGGAGATGGACCACATCCGTGAGCGCGTCGAGTCGTTGGGCATGCGCACGCATATCTCGCGCGGCGAGCAGCGCACGATCATCGGCTGCATCGGCGATGAGGCGCTGCTGCAGGAAGTCTCCCTCCTGAGCCTTCCGGGTGTCGAATCGGTCGTTCCCGTTATGCGGCCGCACAAACTTGCCTCACGAGAGTTCTCGTCAGGCACGCCGACTGTCGTTGCCATTGGCGACACCGCCGGCACCACTGTCGGCGCTCGCGAGCTGGCCGTCATCGCCGGACCGTGCTCAGTGGAAGGGCGCGACATGCTCTTCACGACGGCGCGCGCCGTAAGAGCTGCCGGAGCACGGCTGCTGCGTGGCGGCGCGTTCAAGCCGCGCACATCGCCGTACGCATTTCAGGGGTTAGGCATCGACGCCCTGCACATGCTCGCTGAAGTGCGTTCGGAACTGGGGCTCCCTGTAGTCACCGAGGTTATGGACCCGCGGCAGGTGGAGCTTGTCGCCGAGCACGTGGACGTCCTGCAGGTCGGCGCGCGCAACATGCAGAACTTCGCGCTGCTCTCCGAAGTCGGCCGCGTGCATCGGCCCGTGCTCCTCAAGCGTGGACTCTCGTCCACTATCAGCGAGTTCCTCATGGCCGCGGAGTACATCATGCTCCAGGGGAACCACGACGTGATGCTGTGTGAGCGCGGTATCCGGACCTTCGAGAAGGCGACGCGGAACACTCTGGATGTTGCCGCGATCCCTGTCCTCAAGTCCGAGACGCATCTCCCCGTACTGATCGATCCGAGTCACGCCGGCGGGAGAGCCGATCTCGTAGCACCGCTTGCATTCGCGGCGATAGCGGCCGGCGCCGACGGCCTCATAGTCGAGGTGCATCCCTGTCCCGAGGAGGCGCTTTCGGACGGCGACCAGTCGCTCACGCCTAACGCATTCGCCGATCTGATGACTCGGCTGCGCCCCTTTGCGGAGGCCGCGGGACGCGTGCTGCCGGAGCCTAACGGCAAAGCATGGCCGGCCGAGTCTCCCGGCCGGAACGGGCGCGCTGAAGCGGATGGCCAAGGGGAGAGCGGCGAGAGTGAGAGCGATCTCGGTACGTCGCGCTCGGAGATCGAGCGGCTCGATCGCGCGCTCGTCGGGATCATTGCACAACGCATGCAATGGGCACGCACGGCTGGGGCAGTCAAGCGCGCCTCGGGGCGGACTGTAATGGACCCTGCCCGCGAGGCGGCAGTTGTTAGGCAGGCGAGCGTGCTGGCGCGGGCGGCGGGTCTCCCGGACGACGACGTGCGCGCGATCTTCTGGCATCTCATCAGTTTGTCGCGCCGTGCGCAGCTTGGCGGCAACGGACTGCAGTAGCCGGGAGCTGCGAGGGGCGAGGGCGAGGGGGGAGTAGATGACACCTAAAGGCGGCGACACTATAGCCCTCATCGGTCTCGGGCTGATCGGGGGCTCGCTTGCGCGCGACTTCGCGGCGCGCGGTATGCGCGTGCTGGCCTACGACCGTGACTCCTCGAGCGTAGATGCGGCGCGCGGGGCCGGAGTTGTGCATGGGGCTCTGGATGCCACACTCCGCGGTATCGAGCAGGCGGATGTCGTAGTTATCGCTGTCCCTGTCTCGGCGGCACGGGAGATACTGGCGACTGCGCGGCAGCAACTGCTCCACGCCGAGGGATTGCGGCTCATCACGGATGTGGGGAGCACCAAGCGCTCGATCGTGGCGAGCGTTGAGTCGTTAGGTCTCGGTGCGCGCTTCGTGGGCTCGCATCCGATGGTTGGAGATCATCGGTCGACGTGGCAAGCGGCCCGTCGCGCGCTGTTCGCCGATGCTCGCGTGTATCTTTGCCCGGCGCAGAGCACGCTGGCGGCCAGCCTAACGGCGGCACAGGAGCTGTGGCGCGCGCTCGGCGCGCTGCCGGAGATCATCGATGCCGGCGAGCACGATCGCCTGGTGGCACTGACGAGCCACGTGCCGCAAGTCGTGTCGACCGCGCTTGCAATGACGCTGGCGGAAGCGGGAGTCGCGCGCAGCGGCCTGGCGAGCGGCGGGCGCGATATGACGCGGCTCGCCGGAAGCTCGGCTGAGGTGTGGTCCGCGATCGCGGCTGACAACGCCGATTATCTGGCGAGCGCGCTCGCTCGGTTGGAGAGCCACCTTGCAAGACTGCGAGCAGCTATGGCCACGCCTAACGAGCATGACTTGCACACGCTGTTCGCACAGGCTGCGGAGTGGTTCGCGGATAAGCGCGGCGCCTAGGTCGCGGGCCGAGCGACGGCCCCCTTCCCCTGCACTCGCCGCGGCGCGAGCTTCCTCCCGCGATGCGCAAGCTCGTCATCCTCCTCGCCGCCCTCATCGCAGTCCACATCGCACTCCTCTTCGTGCGGCCCTCCGGCGCCGAGCAAGCGGCCGTGGGCGACCAGCTCATCATCGGCATCGTCTTCGACGTCGGCGGCCGCGGCGACAAGTCCTTCAATGACGGCGCGTTCCTCGGCGCCGAACGCGCCGCGCGTGAGCTGGGAGCGACGATCCGCTACATAGAGCCCGGCGAAGGGTCCGACCGGGAGGCCGGCCTGCGCCTCCTGGCGGCCCAGGATATGGATCTCGTCGTCGGCGTGGGCTTCATCTTCAGCGATGACCTCAGCGACCTCGCTGTGGAGTACCCTAACGTGAAGTTCGCGGGTGTGGACTACGCGCCGCGGACCGACGCGCAGGGGAACATCATTGCACCGCCGCCTAACTTGGCCGCGCTCAAGTTCAAGGAGGAAGAAGGCTCGTTCCTCGTCGGCGCGCTCGCCGCGCTGGTGAGCGACTCCAAGAAGATCGGCTTCGTCGGCGGCATGGACTTCCCGCTCATACACAAGTTCGAGGCAGGCTATCGCGCGGGGGTGAAGTCCGTCTGCCCCGACTGCTCGATCATCGTGCATTACGCGGGCGTAACTCCCGAGGCGTTCCGCAATCCGGGCCGCGGCCAGGAACTGGCGCTGAGCCAGTATCAGCAGGGAGTGGAAGTCATCTTTCACGCTTCGGGTTCCACGGGCCTCGGTGTATTCGAGGCGGCGCGGCGCCAGAACAGGCTCGCGATCGGTGTGGACGCCGATCAATACAGTGAAGCGCCTGGCTACATCCTAACGTCGATGGTGAAGGGCGTGGACGCGGCGGTTTACGACGCTGTCAAGCGCGTGAAGGAAGGCACGTTCCGCGGCGGCGTCTTTCAGTTCGGTCTCGCCGAGGGCGGTGTGGGTTACGTGTACGACGCAAACAACGCGGCACTCATCCCCGATTCTGTGAGGGCTCGCGTCGAGGCGCTCAAGCGGGAGATCGTCGCCGGCCGCATCGCCGTGCCGAGCACGAAATGATGCTCGCGGCCGCGCCGCAGGAGGTTGCGCCGAGCGCGATCCGCGCGCAGGACATCCGCAAGACTTTCGGGCCTGTAGTCGCCAACGCGCGGGCCTCGTTGGATGTCGCGTTAGGCGAGATTCATGCCCTGGTCGGTGAGAACGGCGCCGGCAAATCGACGCTCATGCGCATGCTGGCCGGCATGTTCGTGCCTGACGCGGGTAAAGTCGCGGTGAATGGCCGGGATGTGACGGGATGGTCGACGCGCGAGGCGATTGCCGCCGGGGTCGGCATGGTGCACCAGCACTTCATGCTGGTACCCACACTGACAGTAGCCGAGAACCTCGTGTTGGGCCGCGAGATCCGCCGCGGTGTGCGGCTGGACCGCGCGGCCGCGGAGCGGGCCGTTGTGTCGTTAGGCGAGCGCACCGGTTTGATCGTCGATCCCTCCGCGTTAGTCGGCGATCTCTCCGTGGGGCAGTCACAGCGCGTCGAAATCCTCAAGGTGCTGTATCGCGGGGCGCGTATCCTGATCCTCGACGAGCCGACGGCCGTCCTCTCGCCTCCGGAGGTGCAGGACTTCTGGCGCGTGCTGCGGCGCCTCAAGGGAGAGGGGGGGACTGTGGTGCTGATCACGCACAAGCTGGACGAGGTCACTGATATCTCGGATACTGTCACCGTTATGCGCGCCGGCGAGACAGTGGGCCGGCTCGCCACGCGTGACGCGAGTCCGGCCGCGATCGCGCGCATGATGGTGGGCCGCGACGTAGTCCTGGCAGCGGATCGCGTCGCGTTAGGTGCGAGCAGCGGCGTACCCGATGCGAGTCCGCCCCCGATCCCTCGCGCTTCGCCAGGCGCGTCTCCGGCCTTGAGCGTCCGGGACTTGGTCGTCGCCTCCAGCCGCCGAGATCACGCTGTCGACAACGTCTCGTTCGACGTTAGGGGAGGCGAGATCCTCGGCATCGCGGGCGTCGAAGGCAACGGGCAGACGGAGCTTGTCGAGGCAATCGCGGGCCTGCGTCCGGCGCTGAGCGGCCGGATTACGTTGGGCAGCATGGAGCTGGCGGCGCGCACTGTGCGCCAGCGCACGGACCTGGGACTGTCCCACATACCGGAGGACCGGCAGCAGCGCGGCTTAATCCTCGAGTACAGCGTCGCCGACAACCTCATCCTGGGCCAGCAGCACAGCTTCGCCGTGCGCGCCGTACTGGACCGGCGGCGCATCGCGCAGCACGCAGCGGGGCGCGTCCGCGACTACGATATCAGGCCGCCTAACGCGAATGCTGCCGTGCGCTCGCTCTCCGGCGGCAATCAGCAGAAGGTCGTCATAGCGCGAGAGATGCAGCGCGCCTTCTCGGTCCTCCTCGCTGCCCAGCCGACGCGCGGCGTCGACGTGGGCGCCATCGAGTTCATTCACGGCGAGCTGCGCGCCGCGCGCGATGCCGGGAAGGCCGTGCTCCTCGTCTCGGCCGATCTTGTGGAAGTCCTCGCGCTGTCGGATCGCGTGGCTGTCATGTACGGCGGCAGCATCGTCGTGACACTCTCTCGCGGCGAGGCGACCGCCGAGCGGTTGGGTCCGTACATGACGGGCGCCGCCAAGGGGTTGGGCGCGGCGTGAGAGCGAAGCTCCTCCCGACGCTTATCGCGCTCGCCATCGCGGCGCTGATCGGCGACATCCTCATCCTCTCGTTCGGCCAGTCGCCGGGGGGAGTGTACCGCCTGCTGATCGACGGCACCTGGGGGAACGCATACGGCTTCGGCCAGGTACTGTACAAGGCGACGACACTCACATTCACGGGGCTCGCTGTCGCGTTAGGTCTGCGCGCCGGGTTGTTCAATATCGGCGCTGAAGGCCAGCTGGCGATGGGCGGATTCGCTGCAGCACTGACGGGGCTGCTGCTGCCGCCGGGCACTCCCGCGGCGTTTGCCGTGCCGTTATGCATCGCCGGAGCCGCGTTAGGCGGCGGCCTCGTGGGCGCCGTCCCGGGAGCGCTCAAGGCGCGCTTCGGCGCCAGCGAAGTGATAGTTACGATCATGCTCAACTTCATCGTGCTGGCGTTCCTCAACTGGATCGTCGCCACGAAGATGCATGTCGCGGAGTCGCTGCACACTGGCGACATCCATGCCGGAGAAGTGCCGCGGCTTGCGAGCGCCATCCCTGCGTTTCACGGCTCGGCGGCGAACTTTATCATCCTGCTCGCGCTCGCCGCCGCATTGGCTGTGGGCTGGTACCTCTTCCGCACGCGTGAAGGCTACGACCTGCGGGCGGTCGGCCTGCAGCCCGCGGCGGCGGAATACGGCGGCATCAAGGTCGGGCGCGTCTGGTTTCGCGCGCTCGTGCTGGCAGGCGCGGTCGCGGGGCTCGGCGGTACGAACTACGTACTCGGTTACAAGCACTACTATGAAGAAGGGTTTGCCGCCGGCGCCGGATATCTGGGCATCGCTGTCGCACTTGTCGGGCGCAATCACCCGTTAGGCGTCATACTCGCGGCCCTGCTCTTCGCGACGCTTTCGCAAGGCGGGCTCGCCGTCAATGCCGTGGTGCCGAAGCAGATGGTCGAGGTGCTGACAGCGGTCGTCATCATCGCCGTCGCAGCCTGCGTTCCCGAGGTGCATCGCTTGCTGCGGCTGGCGCGGAGGCCGGCTTGATCCTCATCGCCTTTCTGGCGCAGACGCTGCGTATAGCGACGCCGTATCTGCTCGCCGCTTCAGGAGGGGTGCTGTCGGAGCGCGTGGGTATAATCGCGCTGACTTTGGAGGGATGGATGCTCGTCGGCGCTTTCTGCGCCGCGTTAGGCGCCTTCTATTCCGGGTCTCCCTGGATCGGCTTGCTGGCCGGTGCGGCCGGAGGCGTGTTGGCGGCGGCGCTGCACGCGTGGACGACGATCCGCTATCGCGCCAACCAAGTCGTCATGGGAATCGCGATCAACCTGCTCGCCGTCGGAGTGACGCGCTTCTTCCTGCGACTCGCCTTCGACAGCTCGAGCAACTCGCCGCGCGTGCCCGGCTTCGACTGGCTCAGCGGCACCGGCGGTGCGTCAAGCGGACTCTTCGCATCACTCGTCAATCCGCTAGTATTCATCGCGCTCGGTGCCCTGTTCGGGGTCGCCTGGCTGCTGCATCACACTCCGTTTGGATTGCGCGTGCGTGCGGCGGGTGAGAAGCCGGAGGCCGCGACATCAGTAGGCGTCGGAGTGGACGGCGTGCGCTGGATGGCAGTGCTGTTAGGCGGCGCCCTGGCGTCACTGGGGGGCGTGTTTCTGGCGCTCGACCAGCATCAGTTTACGGACGGCATGACAGCGGGCCGCGGTTTCATCGCGCTGGCCGCTGTGATCTTCGGGAACTGGCGTCCGCACCGGGTCGCGGTGGCCTGCCTGCTTTTCGCGGCGGCTGAAGCGTTACAGATCCGCTTGCAGGGCCTGCAGGCGTTACCTTCGCAATTTGTGGAAATGATTCCGTACGTGCTGACAATAGTGGCGCTCGCCGGCCTTGTGGGCCGCGCTGCACCGCCATCCGCGTTAGGCAGAGCCGCCGACTGATGCTGCAGGTCGATATCGGTGCTGTAATGGAGTCCCCGGCCGTGCGCGTCGGCGCCGGCCTCATCGGCGTCGGACTAGTAGTCGTCCTTGCCAGGGAAGTGAAGAACATCCCGGCGCGGCTCTTCGCGCTGATGGGAACGGCCTTCCTGGATATGGTCGGCGTGCTGATGGTGATTCCGCTGCTCCCTTTCTATGTCCAGCGGTTAGGCGGCGACGGGATGTACATTGCCCTCCTGGGCCGCTCATTCAACTTCGGGATCGGCCTGATTACCGCGATCATGGTGAGTGCGTTCACGATCGCACAGCTTGTCAGTGCGCCGATCTGGGGACGTTTCTCGGACAAGTTCGGCCGCCGGCCGGCGCTGTTGGTCGCATTGGCAGCTTCGGCGGTCGCCTACCTCGTGTTCGGCTTCGCCAACTCGCTGCTGTTGCTCCTGCTCTCCCGCATCGTGCAGGGAGCGGGCGGCGGGACTGTCGGTGTCATCCAGGCGTACGTGGCCGATTCCGTGGAGCCCGCGCAGCGGGCACGCAGCCTGGGCTGGCTTTCCGCGGCGACCAACCTGGGTGTCGCGTTAGGCCCGGTCGTTGGTGCATTCGCCGTGACATTAGGCGATGCCGGCATCGCGCGCGGTGTCCCGCAATCTGTCGGGCACGCAATGCCGGGACTCCTCGCCGCAGCGCTGTGCGCGTCTGCGGCGGTCTTTGCCTGGAAGTTCCTCCCCGAGTCGCGCGCCGAGCATCACCCCCATCCGCATGGCCCGCGGCGCACGTCGCGCCAGGCATTGCTGCGCGTGATCTCGCACTCGAACGAGGCGTCCTCTCGGCTCATCTGGATTTATGCAATCACTATGGGGGCGTTCAACGGCGTGACCGCTGTGCTGGCGCTCTTCCTGGCGTATCGCTTTCAGGTCACCGAGAAGACTATCGGCTATTTCTTCATGTATGTCGGGGCGATCTCGGTGTTTACGCGCGTGCTCTTGTTAGGCAAAGCTGTGGACAGGTTCGGCGAGGCGCGGCTCTCGCGCTTCGGCATGGTCCTGTTGGCGATCGGGTTGGGAGGGATTCCGCTTGTGACCACGTTGGGCGGACTTGCCTTCTTCGTGGCGCTCATTCCGCTGGGGACAGCCTTCACATTCCCGTGTGTGACCGGACTCCTCTCCCGCGTGATCGCGAGCCATGAGCGCGGATTGTACATGGGACTGCAGCAGACGTATGGCGGAGTGGCACGTGTCGTAGCGCCCATCTGGGCGGGGTTCGCTTTCGACCGGTTAGGGCTTGGCGTGCCGTTCTACACGTCCGCAGTCGTGGTGTTGGCCACGATCTCGTTAGGCCTGGGGTTGGATCAATATGCGCGCCGGGAGTAGCCACGCACTCCTGTGCAGGGCATGCGCACAGCGCCGTGCAGGCTTCGGCGCCTTCTTTCCAGCGATCAACGCACGGGTCAGCCGGTAGCGTGTTGACGCAATGTCCGCTTCCGTTCAACTTGCCGCCGCAAACCATCCCAGGTAGAGCCAACGTACCATGCATCGCACCGTTCTGATAGCGACAATAGCTCTGGTCGCCGCACAGCAGGTCGCAGGGCAGCCGACAGCGAAGGCGGCGCCCGCGGCGGGACTGCAACGCTTGTTGGAGGGAGAGCTGGGGCGCTTCCCGGGGAAGGCCGGCGTATGGGTCAAGCACCTAACGTCGGGCGAGGAAGTCGGTGTTCTTGCCGATGAGACGTTCAACAGCGCAAGTGTGATCAAGATTCCGCTGTTACTGCTCGCGTTTCAGATGGCTGATAGAGGCGAGCTTGCCCTCGCACAGCGCATCCCCGTGGGCCCGGCCGACGTGCGCGGCGGGTCCGGGATACTGCGCTACCACGACGCCGGGCTGCAGCCCACGCTGCGCGATGTGCTGCTGCAGATGATCATAACGAGTGACAACACAGCGACCGATCTCGCGATCGCCAGAGTCGGAGGAACGGCTCAGGTCAACGCCTGGCTCCGCAAATCCGGCTACGGCGAGACACTCAAACTGAATCAGACGACCGGCGAACTCTTCGCAAAGTACGGAGCGCTCCCGCAGGGCGCGAACCGCGATGAGAAGACCAACACGGATCGCTCATACTGGTTAGGCGAGATGACGCCGCGCGCGACAGGCCTGATGTTGGAAGCCATACAACGCTGTAGCGACGGCACGGCAGCAGCGCCGTCGATAGCGACGCAGGCCTCCTGCACAGACATGATGCGCATGATGCGCGCACAACAGTCCGGTGCGCGGCGCCTCCCGCACTTCGTCACCGTGCCGGTGGCGCATAAGACTGGTGATTTCCCCCCAGTGTTGGCGAACGACGTAGGTATCATTTTCGCGCGCTCCGGACCGATCGTTGTCGCATTTTTCGCCAACGCCATCGAAGGACCATACGGCGAGGCGGAAGATCGTATCGGACGCGTGGCGCAGCTGATCGTTGCCTACTTCGACGGAGCACGCTGAGAAGCGGCGGCGAGCTAAATTGTGAACGTCCTGTGGGAGACCCATCCTGCTAGGTGAACACGACCTTGCGCCCTTTGCGGCGCTGGTGCCTGTGACTCGACCCCACGACAACTCGGCGGGGAAATGAACCGGGAGGCGGGATTATGCTGACCGTCCGCGCGCGTCGCATTGTCAGATTTCCCGATGAGATGGGAATCTTTCTTACAACGATCGGCGTCGAGAGCCCGCGGGGGCGGGGCAACGTCCGCTTTGTCGAGAATGCGCTCGTCGACACGGGCTCAGAGTTCACTTGGATCCCAACCTCAGTCCTCGAAGAACTCGGCATCGAGCGGGAGCGCGTGGAGCACTTCGTGATGGCTGACGGTACGCCGGTAACACGCGACTGCGGTTACGCGATTGTTCACGCCGATCGCCGTTCGACCAGCGACGACGTGGTTTTCGCCCTGCCGAGCGATACTGCGATCCTCGGGGCTCGTTCGATCGAGGGATTGAATTTTCGGGTCGACCTCATGAACAAGCGGTTCCTGCACGCGGGCCCGAGACCTGTAGCGACAGCATGATGCGATAGGCCCTCACGGCGGAGCTTATTCTCACCGGCATGGGAAGAGGGGGCTTGCCGCGCCGGCGGCCGGCGAAGAGACGGCTTTAGAGGCGAGATGCCCATTTTTCACCGAGTCCGTTCCGCGAGATGCGACATATGAGCCTGCGTACAGAGCAGGCATACCTGGCCTGGATACGCCGCTATATCAGATATCACGGCCTGCGGCATCCAGCGGATGCTGGGTGACACGGAGAGGCGGAGGCGAGTGTCGTGCAAACTCACCCATGAGGGGGCCGGAGCGAGATACCACGCGATTAGAATGGGTTCGCGATGCTCCGAACACGCGGGCTCGACGCGTGTAGACGCCGGTGCCGCGGCGCGGGCCGGCCGGCGGTAACCGGCTAGCAGCCCCCGCAGACGCTGCGCGCAGCGGATGACACTGGACACGACACTGCGCACATCTCAGCATAGACGATTCGCTGAATCGTCCTCGTGTCCGGAGCAGCATATGAATCGCAGGCCCATCGCTCGGTATCTCGTCACTGTGCTCGTTGCGCTGAGCGGCAGCCTCACCGGCGCAGTCCCGCTTGCCGGGCAGGCTCCGGCTCCCGCCGCCGGCGCCAAGAAGCCGGACCTGCCGCTCACGCCGGCGCGCAAGGTCAGCTTCACTACGAGCAAGGCATCGTGGATGTCGCTGGACGTGAGCCCGGACGGTCAGACGATCGTTTTTGACTTGTTAGGCGACCTCTACACGCTGCCGATCGGCGGCGGCAAGGCGGTGCGCCTAACGAGCGGCATGCCTTACGATGTGCAGCCGCGTTTCTCGCCGGACGGCAAGCGCGTCGTGTTCGTATCCGACCGATCGGGGGGCGAGAACCTCTGGATCATCTCGCTCGACAGGAAGGATACAGTGCAGATCACCAAGGGGGCGAGCGACCTGTATGTCTCGCCCGAATGGTCGCCGGACGGGCAATACGTGATCGCCTCGAAGAGCGGCAGTCTCTTCGGCGCGGCGAAGCTGTGGCTGTACAACGTGGACGGCGGCACGGGGATCGCTCTCATTACGCAGCCGACAAACCTCAAGACGTTAGGTGCGGCTTTCGGCCCCAATCCGCGCTATGTCTACTTCGCGCAGCGCCAAGGTGACTGGAGCTACAACGCCATCTTCCCGCAGTACCAGCTCGCAGTCTACGACCGCGAGACGGGCACGCCGACGCTGATCTCCGGGCGTCATGGTTCCGCCTTCCGCCCCGCCATCTCGCCTGACGGAAAGTGGCTCGTGTACGGTTCGCGGCACGAAACACAGACGGGGTTGCGCATCCGCGAGCTGGCCACCAGCAAAGAGGACTGGCTGGCGTATCCGATTCAGCGGGACGAGCAGGAATCGCGCGCGCCGATGGACGTGCTTCCCGGGTACGCGTTCACGCCGGATTCCAGGGCGCTCGTTATTTCGTATGGGGGCGAGATCTGGCGCGTGCCGCTGGACAAGTCGCCTCCGACGCGTATCGCGTTCACAGCCGACGTGGATCTCGACGCCGGGCCGCAGGTCAAATTCGCCTACAAGATCGACGACGGCCCGACGCTCACCGCGCGGCAAATCCGCGACGCGGTGCCGTCGCCGGACGGGCGCATGCTCGCCTTCTCCGCGTTAGGCAAGATCTACGTCATGCAATGGCCCGCCGGGCCCCCACGCCGCCTCACGAGCCTGAGCGTGGGCGAGCAGCATCCCAACTGGTCGCCTGACGGCAAGTTCATCGCCTTCACAACCTGGGACGACGCAGCCGGCGGTCACATATACAAAGCGGCCGTGGACGGCAGGACGCAGCCCGTGCAACTCACCGGCAGCGCCGGCTACTACGCGCATCCGTCTTGGTCGCCGAACAATCGCATCGTCGTCGTGCGGGCATCAGCGCGCGAGTTCCAGGAGGCGCCGGATTTCGCGCAGGCGTTAGGCGCCAGCGCCGACTTCGTGTGGATCTCGCCGAACGGCGGGGAGCTGCATACGATAGCCCCGAGCGGCAACCGCTTCGCAGCGCACTTCACCGCCGACACGAATCGCATCTTCGCCTATAGCGGACGCGACGGACTGGTCTCCATGCGCTGGGACGGCACGGACGTCAAATCGCATCTCAAGGTCACAGGAACGCTCCCGCCGGGGGCGACGATCGCGCGCGAGGCAACCTTCCCAGGGAGCGACCTGCTGGATCCGCTCAAACTGGCGGCACTGGCAGCTCACCGCGAAGGCGCCGGCGAGACTGAGCCGACACCGACACCGCCGCCGGCTGACCTCATCCTCATGTCGCCCAAGGGCGACCGCGCCCTCGCCAAGGTGGGCCCGGACCTCTTCGTCATCGCCGTCACTCAGGTCGGCGCCCAGGCGCCCAGCGTTTCGGTGACTAACCCGGATGCAGCAGCAGTACCGGTGCGCAAGCTGAACGAAATCGCGGGCGAGTTCCCGGTGTGGAACATGGACGGGAAACGCGTTCATTGGTCGTTAGGCAATGCCCACTTCGTTTACGATCTCGACCGCGCCAAGGCATTCGACGATTCCATGAAGGTGGTGAACAAGGCCAAGGCTGACAGCATCGCCAAAGCCGCAGCCGACACGACCAAGAAAGAAGCGGCGGCGGCCGCGGATACAACGAAGAAGGCGGCGGCGGCGGACACAACAAAGAAGGCGGCTGCGGATACGTCAAAGAAGGAGACGCCCAGGTACAAACCCGCAGAGCAGAGGGTCTCGATCACTGCACAGCGCGACATCGCGCAGGGCGTGGCCGTGCTGCGCGGTGCCCGTGCAATCACAATGAAAGGGGATGAAGTCATCGAGGACGCGGACATCGTAATCCGCAACAATCGCATCGCGGCAATCGGGCGGCGCGGATCGGTCGCCGTCCCGCAAGGGGCACAGATCGTCGACATGGCGGGAAAGACGATCACGCCCGGATTCGTCGACACCCACTATCACACGCAGTGGCTCATACCCGACATCCATGTCTCGCAGGTATGGCAGTATGTGGCGAACCTGGCTTACGGCGTGACTACGACGCGCGATCCGCAGACGGGGAGCACGGACATACTCACATACGGCGATCGCGTGGAGAGCGGCGACATGATCGGGCCGCGCATCTATTCAACAGGACCCGGTGTGCTTTGGTTCGAGCCGCCGAAGGATCTCGATCACGCCAAGAACATCTTGAAGCGTTATGCATCGTACTTCGATACCAAGACCATCAAGATGTACATGACCGGGAATCGGCAGCAGCGGCAATGGATCATCATGGCCGCGAAAGAGAACAACATCATGCCGACGACCGAAGGCGGCCTCGACTTCAAGTTGGACATGACGCACGCGCTCGATGGCTATGCTGGAATCGAGCACGCCCTGCCGATCGCGCCTCTCTACGAGGACGTCACGCAGATGATCGCGCAGACCGGCGTCGTCAACTCACCGACGCTGATCGTGTCATACGGCGGGCCGTTCGGCGAAGACTATTACTACAATCACGAGAACCCGTGGGAGGACGCGAAACTGCGCCGCTTCACGCCGCACGACCACTTATATGCGAAGACGAGCCGGCGCGGTGCGGGGATCGGTCCGGGGCCGGGCGGCTTCTTCAGAAAAGAGCAGTTCGTCTTTCCGCTGCACGCGAAATCGATGAAGGACATCGTGGCCGCGGGGGGCATGGTCGGGATCGGCGCGCACGGGCAGATCCAGGGGATCGGCTACCACTGGGAGATGTGGATGCTGGGATCCGGCGGGATGTCGAATCATGATGTGCTCAAGGCTGCGACACTCTTCGGCGCCGAAGCGATCGGCATGGGGAGCGAGATCGGGACGTTGGAGGCCGGGAAGTTTGCCGACCTCGTTGTGATGGCGCAGAACCCGCTGGATGACCTGCGTAACACGAATACGGTCACGCATGTGATGAAGGGAGGGCGCTTGTACAACGGCGATACGATGGACGAGGAGTGGCCGCGCCAGCGCAAGCTTCCGAAGTACGCCTGGCAGAGCGGCGCTCCCGCGACCAATGCCGGGATACGTTAGGCATACCGCCGCCGTACTGTGGGGACTGCTGCTGACAGCGGTCCCCGCGGCGGCCCAGGAGCCGGTGCAGTGGGGTCGTGCGGGGATCCAGCCCCTTGTATTTGCGACGTTCTCGATCGCGGCCGTCGATCCACGGACGCGCGAGGTGGGGGTAGCGGTGACGACGCGTGTCCCGTGCGTTGGCAACGGTGTCCCGTGGGTGCGCGCCGGCGTGGGTGCCGTGGCGACCCAGGCGAACACGCGCACGCAGTACGGCGAGGAGCTGCTCTCCGCGTTAGGCAGCGGCGCCGACCCCGAGGCCGCGCTGCGCCAACTGCTGCTCGCCGATTCAGCCGCGCCTTCGCGACAGGTGGCCGTGATCGGCCTCGACGGTCGCGCGGCCCAGCATACAGGCAGCCGCGCACAGGCCTGGGCCGGGCACCGGCGCGGCACCAGCTACGTCACACAGGGGAACATCCTGGTGGGTCCCCAGGTCCTCGAGGCCGTGGCACGCGCCTTCGAGGCGAGCGAGGGCTCGCCGCGGCATCTCGCGGATAGGCTTATCGAGGCCCTCGCCGCGGGACAAGCGGCAGGGGGCGACGCGCGTAAAGGCCGCGCGCAGTCAGCGGCCGTCGTCATAGCCGATGCGCGGCCGGGTCGTTCACGCCGCTCCGACGGCATCACAGCCAACATCAACGTGTGCGAGCACGCCGAACCGGTCGCCGAACTGCGCCGCGTGTACGACGCGATCAGCCAGACGTTAGGCTACCGCACGCTGCAGGAGACGGCCGGCAACGACGTATGGCAGCTGAAGGTGATGCTGCATGCGTTAGGCTACTTCCGTGCGCACGAAGCCGAGCTGCAGCGCGCGGCCGATGCGCCGATCTACTCAGCCGAAGCGATCGCTGCCGTGGACTCTTTCCGCACGGCACAGGGCCTCGCCGCAACCGCCGGCGGATCGCCGCGCGGGCTTGTCGACGGCGACGTCGTCACGCGACTCTGGGAGGCGCTCGAGAAGGCGGGAAAGGCCGCCAACGTGCGCCGGCTGCTGCTGGACGTGACTTCGGTGCGCCGCTAGACGCGGCGAAAAAACGTCACGGCACAAGCACAGCTGGGCTTGCCTAACGTGGCGCGCAGCGACATTACGGCTACGGCTCGTCGGCGCCTTCCTGACTATCGCCCGGCGGGGTCAGCGATGCCCTGAGATCGCGCGTCAGCGCTACACTGCCGCCAAGCAGGTCCTGCCAGCTGATTTCTTGCCCTTTACGCTTCCCCTTCTCCACGATCTTGAGGCCTTCCGGGGCGATCGTCACTGTGTAGGTCACATCGTTGATGTCGACCTCGCGCTTGAGCGCCTTATCGAGTCGTGTTGTCATCGAGAACCCGTGGCTTTAGAAGTATTGCACCGCCGCGAAGGTGCCTCGCCGGTCGCCAGCCGGCGAGGCTTGTCCTAACGCTAGTCGCGGGATGCCTGCGCCTCGAATTGCGCCATCCACTCAGTCTGGCGCTCCCCCACCTCCTCGTTTGTGAGGTCCTCTTTGCGCGTCGCAATCGTCCAATTGTAGCCGTGCGGGTCGCTGAACGTCCCCGATCTGTCGCCCCAAAATTGATCCGCCATAGGCCCCATGGGGCCCTCGACCACTTTCGCCCCCGCCGCGACCGCGCGGTTGAATACATCATCGCAGTCTTCCACGTAGACCCATAGCGCAGCCGGTGAGCCGCCCATGGCCTTAGGGCCTTTGCTACCCATGAATGCGTCGTTCAGCATGATGCGCGAATCGCCGATGCGCAGTTCCGCGTGCAGAATCTTTCCCTCGGGGTCGACTGAACGACCCAATTCCTCGGCACCGAGTGCCTTCTTGTACCAATCGATCGCCGGCTCTGCATTGTCCAGTGTGAGCTGTGGCGTGATCGTGTGATACCCTTCGGGAATTGCTTTCTGCGCTTTCGCCATAGCGATCTCCTTTTGACTGGAAGCCGGCAAGTTGTGCATTTCTCGCGCCGGCCCTGAATTAGGCCGAGCTCGGTTCCTTTGGGCGGCGCCATCGCCCTGCGCAGCTTGCGACACAGAGCCGGGCTCCCAGGCGTTAGGCAGCGCCGCGCTTAGTCCGCCGCGCCCGCGCAGCTTCGACAAAGCTCGTCACCAATGGGTGGATGTCGCCCGCCAATCCTCGCCGCTCCGGCTGGAACAGCACGCCCACAAAAAAGGAGTGCGCCGTGTGCTCCAAAGCCCGAACCTCTCCGCTCGGGTCGCGCGCGGCACAGCGGAGACCGCGCGACTCCAGGCGCGCCGCATAACTCGGATTCATTCCGAAGCGGCAGTGATACGCCTCGCGGCCTTTGCCGTTAGGGTACAGCCCGGCCAAACGAGTGCCGGGGACGCACTCGATAGCCTCGGTCACCTCCACCAGCTCGCATGCCAGCGGGGTGATCGCAAGCATAGCGGCAGCGGGATGCAACTCGGCGTGCTGCGCATCGCTCTCGCCCAGCACGTTGTGCACGAACTCCAGCACTGCGTGCTGAAACCCGCCGCACGTTCCGAGAAACGGCGTGTCCGACTCGCGCGCATAGCGGATTGCGGCGAGCGCCCCTTGCGTCTTCGCGTACGGGCTCGCCGGCGTGCACCAGACACCGTCAGGGACGCCGATCGCTTGCACAAAGTCTCCCGCGCGATCGGGGAGCGTGCTCGTATGCCACCACTCCCATGAGAGATCGGGCCACACGGACTGCTGCGCCTGTTGCAACGTGGCG
This sequence comes from Gemmatimonadaceae bacterium, assembly GCA_052386875.1. Taxonomy (GTDB): domain Bacteria; phylum Gemmatimonadota; class Gemmatimonadetes; order Gemmatimonadales; family Gemmatimonadaceae; genus DASYRX01. Next base: position 8,077 of record JBQTJS010000111.1, on the reverse strand, counting down.
TCGATCCCGAGATGCGCCGTGACGCCGCGGTCGAAATCGCCGATGACAGCGAGACGGATCAATCGAACTCCACGTTAGGTGGCCTCTGATCCATCTGCACACTCCCTGCCGCTATGTCCGCTCTGGCATAGTTCTCACCGCGGATGGGAGAACCTGCCAGGCGGCGCAAGATCGTGAGCTGTCCCGTGTGAGTCAGCGCGTCCGCAACCGGCCCCTGGAACAACTGCTCGGCTGACTTGCCTAACGGCTCTTCGGATGCGAGATACGCGTCGAGTTTACCTAACGCGGCGAAAAACCGTTCCACCTCGGCGTCCCACGGGAGCGGCGTCGCATCGCGCCACGCGCTACCACCCTTGGCCAGCTCCAGCGCCCAATCGAACAGATCCCCCATGTGAGCCAGGATCTCCAATGGACTGCGCGTCGAGTCGCCCGAACGGAAGCCCGCGAACGACCGCGGCGCTCCGCGCAGCGCCTTCCCCGCCCGGTAGGCGACAGTCGCGACAGTGTGACGCAGAAGCTCCCGTGCCGTCGTCATGGCCCTCCTGCTAATGAGTGTCGAGCTACTGTGGAACGATAAGGATGAGCCGCACGCGCGCGCGGAATCTGGCCATTAGAAACTCCACAAAATCCCCTATCAGCAGATTCGGACGGCCTCGTCCGCGGTTCACGACGCGGCAGCGTAAGACGTTCCCCGACGCGTCCCATTCCAAGTTCAACGTCCCGCGGCGGTCGGGGAGCGTGCCGCGCAGCTTGGCCCAACCAGGTGCGCGGCCAGGCTGGTGTTCCCGTAACGTCGTCAGCCCGTGTTTCGCGAGTCGGCCATGCCCTGCAATCGCCTCGCGGAGACTCTTGCCACGCGTGCAGTAGACTTCAACGAGCGTCTGCATGCCCCCAATTAGCGCTTACACGGGCCTGCCGCCAGTCCCGCTCGCTTCGCTAACGGCGGCTGCTCGTTAGGAGCACCCCTCCACGTAATCCACCGCAGGGCTGCGGCCGGCACGGAAGCGGACAACGCGGCTTCCATCCGTCTCGAAGATGAGGCGATGCAACGTGTCGCCAGTCGTTTGCACGATTACGTAGTGGCCGGTCGGTCCCGTGTATTTGTGCGGCATGACTCGCGCTCGGCCGGAGTACAGTTCTAGTATGCGAGATTCGCTGCCGCCGACGCCTGCCCTCCCTCGTTAGTATGCCGCTCGAGTCGACGTCGATGCGCGCGACTGTAGCCGGTAGCGGTTTGTAACCGCCCGCGCTGTCTCTTGAATCAGGATGTGTGCCGCGGCTGTACGAGGTCCCATTTGTTGCCGTAGAGGTCCTGAAATACGGCGACTGTGCCGTACGCTTCCACGCGCGGCTCGTCCATGAAGCGGACTCCGCGCTCGCGCATGAGAGCGTAGTCGCGCGTGAAATCGTCCGTATGCAGGAAGAGGAAGACGCGCCCCGCCGCCTGCTTGCCGACAGCGGCGACTTGCTCCGGCGTGGCGGCTCGGGCGAGCAGCAGCGTTGAGCCTAACGAATCGCCCGGGGCGACCAGTACCCATCGCTTGCCGCCGCTGAGAGCGCTGTCCTCGAGCAGCGTGAAGCCGAGTGCCGACGTGAAGAACGCGATGGCTTCGTCGTAGTCGCGTACCAGCAGGGTGACGGCATGAATCCGCTGCATCGAATCAGGGGCGCACGCTGCACGCGTGGGTGAGGTGTGGTCGCGTTAGGCAAGCTCCGCTGGTATCGTCGCCTGACGCCACAGTCGAGTCCGATTCGCGGCCCGTGGCGCACGTCGCGGCATCAGGGAGCAGCGCCGGGGAACATGTCTTGCTTCGGACGGTACGTGTCGCGAGTCGGCACTGCATGCCCGAACGCACACGCGCTATTTGCAGATGGATGGCCGGAATGTGGTACTCCTCCCGCACCGACCTAACGAGAAGTCGAGCTCGCCACGCCGCTTCCCAGCGGCACGTGTCCAACACTCGTCGGGCGCAACATCACACCGTGCGATTGCTCGCACTCCTTATCGCGGCCGCCGCGTGCGGCTCGGCTACCGATCAAACGGGTGCAATCGGCTCGATCCAAGTAACGCCGGCAACACTCGCGCTGACAGTGGGGGCGGCACGGCCACTTAACGCGACTGTGTTCTCGAAGTCGGGGGCCGTCATGGGCGCGGCGCGCGTCCATTGGGCGGTGCAGCATCCGGCCATCGCAACGGTCTCCGAGCAAGGGATCGTATTGGCCGTCGCCGCGGGTCGGACGCAGGTGGCCGCGAGCAGCGGCGGCAAATCCGCTGTCGTGCCTGTAATCGTATCGGCGCTTCCCCCATCACTGCTGCGGGTGCAGCCGTCGGCAGCGAGTGTCGCGGTCGGCGGGAGGGACACACTCCTCGCCGAAGTAATCGACGCGAGTGGTAGGATCATCAACGGATATACAGTCACCTGGTCGTCGGCGAGCCCTTCCATCGCTACCGTGAACCCGAGCGGCGTTGTCACGGGTGTGGCGATTGGAAGTGCCGCTATCACTGCCTCGGCTGCCGGACTTAGCGGGACGGCTGTGGTGACTGTGCGACCGACTCCGGTCGCCACGGTCACTGTGACGCCTGCCACCGCCCATGTGTCGACCGGCAAGAGCCGGCAACTCACGGCAACGTTGCGCGACGCGTCGGGGAATGTGCTGACAGGACGCAGCGTCACCTGGACTTCGAGCAATCTCCTCGTCGCTACAGTCTCGTCCAGCGGCCTGGTGACAGGATTATTGCCGGGCACGGTCACCATTAGAGCAACGAGCGAGGGGAAGAGCGGTGCGGCAACGATTACCGTGCGATCGGACTGAATCGCCTACAGTGCGATCGGATTGACCTCGCTCGCCGTTAGGCAGGAAGCGCCTTTATCCCGCAGCGGAACGACCGACCAGTCGCCAAGCGGCAGGTAGGAGCAGCGTGGCGAGCAGTATTTTGGCGAGATCTCCGGGAAGGAACGGGAGCACGCCTGTCCGGAGCACCGCGTCGGTCCCGACGAAACGCGCAAGCCAGAGCGCACCGGCCAGGTAGATGATGGCGTTGCCGACGGCCATGCTGGCCGCTGTGGACCAGGGCCGCCGATCCCATCCGCGTTCGCTAAGCCAGCCGACCGCGAATGCGGCGGGGATGTAGCCCACCAGGTAACCGGCAGTCGGACCGAGAAGTCTCGCCGCCCCGGCCGCTCCTCCGGCGAAGACCGGCAGGCCGATGACGCCGAGCATGAGATAAGTGGCTGTCGTGGCCGCCCCCCTGCGGCTCCCAAGCAGCGCGCCCAGGAGCAATACGGCGAACGTCTGGCCCGTTATCGGTACCGGCGAAAACGGGAGCGGGATGCTCAGTTGAGCCGCCAGCGCGATCAACAAACTGCCGCCGAGTATAAGCGCGCTATCCCTCGCGACACCGGCACGCGGCCATACGGCATCGATGATTACGCCAGGATGGACAGCACTACGGTGCATGAGACCCCCTCCAATAGTTGTCGCACCTAACGGTGAACGTTGGTGCCATTCCAGCTATGCGGCGCAATTAGCGGCACACCGTCCGTTCAATTGTATGCTGACTTACACGCCGGTGCTACCGGCCGGTAACGGATATCACGAGTCCGGCCGCGATTATCGCGGCGCCCATAATTCCTCCCAGCCGATCCCGTTCGGGGTGTCCTTTCAGCGAGCACAAAGACCGCGATCAAGGCGGCGCTGGCGCGCCCGATCATCCCGACAGAACTCGGCGCCTAACGAACGACCCGTCGGATCACGGGATCGGCCCCGGCTATTCCCGATCCTCGTCTCGCTCGCCGCGCCGCGTACCGCCGTCACCGGCCCGGAACCTCGGGAGCCATCGCCCTACCGCACGCCCGTAGTCCTCGTATGAATCACCGAACCGGCGGCGCAGGACCGGCTCCTCATAGCCAATGACGAATACGTTCACCAGCACAAACCATAACGTCCAGTAGGCGAGCAGCGGCCATGAGGGCGCAAGGAGGAGTTCCCCCAGCCCAATGAGGGCGACGCTGAGGTACATCGGATTCCGGACGTAGCGGGATGGGCCTCGCACGACGAGCCGCCGCGGAGAGTCGACCGGCGCCAGCGTGCCGCGTCCGCTGTGCGCAAACTCCCAAATGCACGCTCCGAGCAGTATCGCTCCTACAGCGACACACACTCCGCCAAGGAGCTGCAAAGGATCACCCACAGTCACTCGAATCCGGTGCAATCCAAACAACCGCCACGGCACGTAACCGGCTACGAGCCCTGGAAGTGCAGCCGTCCAAAAGACGCTGCGGACCCATAGCCAAATCGAGGTCCCTACTGAGCCCGATCGCACTTGATCGTGAGAACGTTGCCGACAGCCACACCAATAGACAGCTCGATCGCCATTCGAAAAAGATCGTGAACCATTGGTCCGCCGTCTGGCGGTCGGCAAATCTTGCCGACTTCGAGTGCTGAACCTTGCTTCATTCGGTGGGCTAAGTCTTGCTGGAGCAGGTCAACGTGCCCGACTCATCCACGAGCGTGCGGACATCCGCGAGGCCCGGCACCGGCCACGCGCCGTGCCTGCTCGGGATCTCCCTCGAGGACTACTTCCACGTCGGAGCATTCCGCAACCTGATCGCCCGCAGCTACTGGCCGCGTTTCGAGACGCGCCTGGAGCAGCTCACGAACAAAGCGCTCGATCTGCTGGACGAGTCGGGGACGCGAGCGACGTTTTTCACGCTCGGCTGGGTCGCCGAAAATCTTCCGGAGCTTGTGCGGCGCGTCGTGGAACGGGGGCATGAGGTCGCCAACTCCGGGTACTCGCACCAAGGAGTCGCCGAGTTGGATCGCGAAGCATTGCGAGAGGAGTTGCAGCGGGGCAACAACGCGATCGCCCGTGCCACAGGCCTGAGTCCACAAGGGACGCGAATCCCTGACTGGATCCGGGAAAAGCAGCTGTGGGCCTTGGACATCGTCGCTGCACTTGGGTACCGCTACGACGCCTCTCTTCGCCCGTTAGGCACGGACTGCGTGGCCCACCCGGAGCGCCGCTTCCCCTTCGACTACGCCGCTCCCGGGCACGTCGTGCGAGAGTTCCCCGTTCCGACGACACGGATCGGACCGTTCCTCCTTCCTTTTGCAGGAGGGAACTGGCTCCGCCAGCTCCCTGAAACGATGGTAGTCCGCGCTATTGAGCGATGGCTAGCGAGCCCAAACGTTCCGTTCTCGTTGTATTTCCAGCTCTGGGAGCTGGACCCCGCTCAGCCGCGCATCACGGCGGCGTCGTGGATCACTTCAGTCCGGCATTACCGAAATCTCGGGCGAACAGAACGCCTGCTGCGCCATTTGCTGGCAAGGCGTACGTTTGTGGGGTACGCGGATTATCTCGGCCTCACCCCTGTCCCCAGCGGTATGCCGGAGAGCGCAGTCGCGCCGGTGCGCGGCTTAAATGTGTTGCCCGTCGATCAGTCCGGACGGGAGCGCCGGATTGCGGTTACGGTGGTCGTGCCGTGCTTCAACGAGGCGGACACGATCCCGTATCTCATGCGCACGCTCGCCAGCGTGAGCCTGGAGCTGCGCGACAGGTACGATCTCTCGTTCCTTTTCGTGGATGATGCCAGCCACGACGCGACGCATCGTGTTCTGGAGTCGATAGCTGCGGATCGCAGCGACGCAGTAGTCGTTAGGCATGCCGTCAATCAGGGGATTGCTGGCGCGATATTAACGGGCATCGCGGCCGCGCAGGACGAGTTCGTGTGCAGCATCGATGCGGACTGCTCCTACGATCCGCACCAGATCGGAGATCTCCTGCGGGCGCTGGAGGGAGGAGCGGATCTGGTGACGGCTTCGCCATACCATCCCGACGGGCGTATGCGGCATGTGCCCCGGTGGCGTCTCTTCCTCTCGCACACGCTGTCGCAGCTGTACTCGCGCCGCCTGAACTCGGGCATCCACACGTACACGAGCTGCTTCCGCGCCTACCGCCGCTCGCGCTTCGCCGGGCTCGCCCTCTCCTATCGCGGATTCCTGGGAATCGCCGAGCTGATTGTGCGTGCCTTGTTAGGCGGCCTCCGCGTTGTGGAAGTCCCGGCCTCGCTGGAGGGCCGGCTGCTCGGAAAGTCCAAGCTCAGGGTCCTCCCCGTCATCAGAGGACACCTGCGGATACTACGCGAGCTTGACCAGTGGCGCGGCGCCAAGGCAATGCGCCTAACGCCAGTTGACGCCGGGGTGACGCAGACGGCGGCAGCCCGCTGATGCGCGATGTCGGCATCGTCGGCGGAGGGATGCTCGGCCTAACGATCGGCTTGCGTCTGGCGCAGCGCGGACACCGGGTAACAGTGTTCGAGGCCGAGCCCGCAGTCGGCGGACTCGCCGCGGCCGGAGATATCGGTTCGCTGCGGTGGGACCGCTTCTACCATGTGGTCCTCGGCGCCGACAAGTACTTGCTGGCCCTGCTGGATGAGATCGGCCTCGGCGGCCGAATAGTCTGGGGGAAGACGCGGACCGGGTTCTACGTCGACGGCAAATGGCACTCCATGTCGTCCGCGCTGGACTTCCTGCGCTTCCCGCCGCTTTCCTTGCTCGAGAAAGTGCGCCTCGGCGCCACACTCGTTGGCGCCTCGCGGATCCGCGACTGGCGCAACCTGGAGCAAGTGACAGCCATCGACTGGCTGACTCGCTGGTCCGGCCGGCGTACGGTGGAACAGATCTGGACGCCGCTGCTGCGCAGCAAACTGGGGCCGCACGCAGAAGCGGCTAGTGCCGCGTTCATCTGGGCCATCATCGTCCGCTTATACGGCGCGCGCCAGTCAGGGATGAAGCACGAGTCCATCGGCTATATCCGCGGTGGCTACGACGCTGTCCTCCCCGTGCTGCGGAGCTACGTCGAGAGGTCAGGCGTGCGTATCGTGACGGAGGCGCGGGTTACAGCGGTGCGGCCGTGGAGCGACGGTGTGATGCTTCAGTTGCAGGATGGACGCACACACGAAGTCGGCGATGCCGTGCTGACAGTGTCGTGCCCGCGCATCATGGCACTGTGCCAGGAACTGTCGCCTGGCGAAAAAGAAAGGCTGGGACGTGTTGTGTATCAGGGAGTCGTTTGCCCGTCCTTCCTGCTCCGACGGCCGATCAAGGGCTACTACGTCACGAACATCACGGACCCGGGGATCCCCTTCACCGGGATCATCGAGCTGACAGCGCTGGTCGATCCGGCGGTCTTCGGCGGACGCCACCTTGTGTACTTGCCGCGCTATGTGTCGCAGGAAGACCAGCTATGGAATAGCGGAGACGAGGCAGTGGCGGATATGTTCTTTGCCGCGCTCCAACGGATGGTCCCGGGCCTTGGCCGGGATGACGTTATAGCGCGTCGAGTCGCCCGGGCGAGGGAGGTTTTGGCGGTGTCCACATTGCGCTATTCCACGGACGTGATGCCTCCGTTGAGGACGTCGCTGCCGCATGTGTTTGTGGCCAACTCGGCGCAGATCGCGCAGGGCACGCTCAATGTCGACGAGACTGTGGCCCTGGCCGAGCGCAGCGCCGCCGCGCTGGAGGCGCAGTTGGGGCCTGTGGGGAGCGAGAGGGCGGAGCAGCATGCCTAACGAGATGCTCGTGGCGCCATCCGGCAGGCCGGCGGCGAGCCTCTCGCTCGATCTGGACAACCTCTGGTCATATCTCATGACTGCCGGCGACGAGCGCTGGCGCGCCTATCCCACTTACCTGCCGCGTTTCGTGCCTAACGTGCTCGAGCTTCTCGACACGTTGCAGCTCAACATCACCTTCTTCGTAGTCGGTGCCGACGCCCGGCGCGATGAGAACGGCGCAGCGCTGCAGTCGATCGTCGCGGCGGGCCACGAGGTGGGGAACCATTCGGACCGGCACGAGCCGTGGCTGCTGCGCCAGTCGCGCGCGGCACTCGAGGAGGACATCGAGCAGGCGGAGGACGCCATCACTCTCTGTGCCGGCGCGCGTCCGCGCGGCTACCGCGGCCCTGGGTTCAGCTGCAACGTCGACGTACTCGAGGTGCTGGCCCAGCGCGGCTACCGCTACGATGCCTCGACCTGGCCCACGTTCGTGGGCCCGATCGCTCGGCGCTTCTATTTCGCGAGCA
>JBQTJS010000110.1:0-3813 GCA_052386875.1 Gemmatimonadaceae bacterium | reverse complement strand
GCCGAACGGCTGCTCTACCCGCTGCGCCGCACCGGTAAGAAAGGGGCGGGCCGCTTTGAGCGTATCTCCTGGGACGCAGCCGTCGACACTGTCGCGCAACGCTTGGGGGGCATCGCCGCGTCTCCTGCCGGGCCGCAAGCCATCCTGCCGTACTCGTACGCAGGCACCATGGGTTACGTGCAGGGGAATTCCATGGACCGGCGTTTCTTTCACGCGTTAGGCGCTTCTCAGCTCGACCGCACTATCTGCTCCACGTGCGGCGGCGAGGGGATGCGCATGACTGTCGGCGCCAACATCGGAGCCGACGGCGAAGGGGTCCCCGAAAGCGACCTGGTGCTGCTCTGGGGGACCAATACGCTCACGTCCAACCCGCATCTATGGCCGTTCATCGCGCGCGCCCGCGAGCGCGGTGCGCGCGTCATCGCCATCGATCCCGTGCGCACACGCACGGCCGAACGCTCGGACGAGTGGCTGGCCATCCGGCCGGGGACGGACGCCGCGCTGGCGTTGGCTGTCCTGCACGTTGTCTTCGCCGAGGGCCTGCAGGATGAGGACTACATGGAGCGCTACACGTTAGGCTGGCAGCCACTGCGCGAGCGTGTGCAGCAATGGCCTCCTGAGCGCGCGGCGGCGATCACGGGGATTCCGAGCGAGCGCATCCGTACGTTAGGCATCGAATATGGACGCGCCCGCGCCTGCTTCATCCGCGTGAATTACGGCCTCCAGCGCCATGCCGGCGGCGGTATGGCGGTGCGTACAATCGCCTGCCTCCCCGCTGTCACGGGTCACTGGCGCCGCGCCGGCGGCGGCGTGCAGCTCTCGACCGGCGGCAACTTCGCGTTCAACAAGGCCGCGCTGCAACGTCCCGACCTTTCGCCCCCGGTCCGTACGATCAACATGATCCGGCTGGGCGAGGCGCTGACGACGCCCGACGCCGGCGTCGGCGGACCGGCGGTGCAGGCACTCGTCGTATACAACACCAATCCCGCCGCCGTGGCCCCCGACCGCAACGCCGTGCTGCGCGGGCTGGCGCGCGAAGACCTCTTCACAGTAGTCCTGGAGCAGTTCCCCACTGACACGGTCGACTGGGCCGATATCGTGCTCCCTGCTACGACACAGCTGGAGCATTGGGACGTGCACTACGCGTACGGGCATCACTACGTCACGCTCAACCGGCCCGCGATTGCCGCGTTAGGCGAATGCAAGCCGAACTCCGAGATCTTCCGCCTCCTCGGCCGGCGCATGCAGCTCGATCCCGCGCTCTTCGCGGACGACGACCTCGCCCTGATCAGACAATCGCTGGACTCGGCTGCACCGACGATGCGCGGCGTCACGTTCGAGCGCCTCATGGCGGACGGCTGGGCGCGGCTCAACGTCCCGACGCCGTTCCTGCCGTACGCGACTGGCGGATTCCCGACGCCGAGCGGCAAGTGCGAGTTCTACTCGCAGCGGCTCGCGGATATGGGTCTCGACCCCCTTCCAACTTACACGCCGCCGCGAGAGCTTCCCGAAACGGCGCCCGAGCTGGCGCGCCGTTATCCCCTGAATCTGGTGTCATCGCCGCGTCACTACTTCCTGAACACGACGTTCGTCAACATCGCCTCACTGCGCAAAAACGCCGAGCCCGAGCTCGTTATGCATCCGGCCGACGCGGAGCGCAGAGCGCTGAGCGACGGCGTGCGTGTGGTCGTGCATAACGAGCGCGGCCACTTTGCCGCGCGGCTCCGCGTCACCGACGGCGTGCGCCAAGGAGTCGTCTGGGCACCCTCCATTTGGTGGGCCAAGTACGCCGGCGACAGCCAGAATGCTAATGCTGTGACCTCACAGCACGAGACGGACCTCGGTCGCGGACCAGTGTTCTACGACTGCCTGGTCGAAGTCGCCGCCGCTGACTGATCCCGCCGAGGTTGTCGATGTCGTTTCCCAGTACACTTGGTGAGCTGAAGCGGCACCCCGCTGGCGCACGCGAGCGCGTGCTGCGCTCGGTAAAAGACGAGATGCGCGACAACCTCCTCGCGCGCCTGCGCGATGACGCGCCGCTCTTCCCCGGTTTGATCGGATATGACGAGACCGTGGTGCCGCAGCTCGTCAACGCGATCCTCGCGAGACACAACCTGATCTTGTTAGGCCTTCGCGGGCAGGCGAAGAGCCGTTTGCTGCGCTCGCTCGTCACTCTTCTCGACGACTGCATCCCCATCGTCGCGGGGAGCGAGATCAGCGACAATCCGTACGCGCCGATCTCCAAATTCGCCTCGCGGCTGATCGTCGAAGCCGGCGACGATACTCCTATCGCCTGGATCGGCCGCGAGCAACGCTACGTCGAGAAGCTCGCCACCCCCGACGTCACGATCGCCGACATCATCGGCGATGTGGATCCGATCAAGGCGGCCAAGGGAGGACATATCCTTGGCGATGAGCTGACCATGCACTACGGGCTGCTGCCGCGCGCCAATCGCGGGATCTTCGCGCTCAATGAACTCCCCGACCTCGCCGGCAAGGTGCAAGTAGGGCTCTTCAACATCATGCAGGAAGGGGACGTGCAGGTGAAGGGTTATCCCGTTAGGCTGCGGCTCGACGTGCTGCTCTGTTTCACGGCGAATCCGGAAGATTACACCGCGCGCGGGAAGATTATCACGCCCCTCAAGGATCGCATCGGCAGCGAGATCGTCACGCATTATCCGGAAACCGTCGAGCTGGGGATGGCAATCACAGCTCAAGAGGCGTGGACAGTCCGCGGCGCGCTGCCGTTGCGCTTCCCTCCATTCGTCGCTGAAGTCATCGAGCGCGTGGCGTTCGAGGCGCGAACCGATAAGAGGGTCGATCGCCGCTCGGGGATCTCCCAGCGCATGCCGATCACCGTGCTGGAGAACGTCGTGTCCAACGCCGAGCGGCGAGCGTTGCGCTTGGGCGAGCGCGAGATCGTTCCGCGCCTCTCGGATATCTACACCGCGCTCCCTTCCATCACGGGGAAGATGGAACTCGAGTACGAAGGCGAGCTTGTCGGGGCTCCCACAATCGCCAAGGAGCTGATTCGCCGCGCCGCCGATGCGACATTGCGCGATCGCGCGCCCAGCTCGCTGGATACGGATGACATCGTGATGTGGTTCGACGCCGGCGGCGCGCTGCAGGTGAGCGACGAAGTTGCGGCCGAAACAATGTATCGTGCGTTCGGAACCGTCCCCGGCCTGCATGAGCTGGTGCTGCGCACGGGCCTGGCGGCGCCGGGCGACGCGCCCGTCTCCGCGGCCGCATGTGAGCTGGTGCTGGAGTCGCTGGTGGCACGGCGAAAGCTGTCGCGCAGCGACGGCGGCTTCTACGGGCGGGCACCTAACGAGACGCAGCGGCGCCGTCCGAATCAGGATCTCTTCGGCGGCGGCCTGTCGGCGTGAGCCGCGCCGCGGCGGTCCACGCGCCGCGCATCGTCGTGCGCCGCGCTCGAGCCGCCGACCTGGATGCTATCGTCGCCATGCGCCTCGCCTTGCTCGAAATGTCACGCGCGAACCCCGCCTATCGCCGCCTGCGGAAGCAACTCGAGGGACCGGCGCGGGACCTCTTCGCCAGGCAATTGGCGGCCGCGAATTCCGTGACCCTGCTCGCCTGCGCGCCGGAGCGTCCAGTCGCGATGCTGCGCTGCACCGTGCCGGACCCGGCGCCGCTGCTGGATCCGCCGCGACATGCGCACGTCTCATCTGTATTCGTGGAGCCCGCGTTCCGCCGCCGCGGCATTTTGCGCACTCTTCTGCGCCGCGCCGACGCCTGGTGCGCTCGGCTTGGCGTCGACGAGATGCGCTTGTTCTGCGGCGTCGAGAATGA
>JBQTJS010000109.1:0-2188 GCA_052386875.1 Gemmatimonadaceae bacterium | reverse complement strand
TTTCCGGACGGCGGCGGCGAGTACCGCGTCTCCGTTCGCGCGTTAGGCCTGGCGCCGCAGCAGGTTGTCGTTATGCGTCAGGCCGACGAGGATCGCCTCGTCGCCGACATTCGCATGGCGGCGACGGCCACGCAGATCGCCGGAGTGACTGTGCGCGGACGTCAGGCCCTGCCGCGCGATCAGGAGCGGCCGACGCCGGGCTCCACGGAGCGGCTGCTGACCACCGATCAGGCAGCGCGCCTGCCGATCGACGCGAGCGATCTGACGGCACTGGCACTCACAGCCCCCGGGATCGTGAGCATCCCGGGGAACGATTCCATGCCTAACGCATTCAGCGTTGCGGGACTCGCACCCGGTGCCAACAATATCACGCTCGACGGCCTCTCGTTCGGGGCGTCGCAGGTGCCCCAGGAAGGGGTGCGGGCAACGCGCGTGATCACCGCGACCTATGACGCTGCGCGCGGCCAGTTCTCGGGCGGCATGATCTCCAGCACGACGCGCGGCGGCACGAACTCGCCGCAAGGGAACTTCTCCTACTCCCTGCGCGACCGTGACCTGGCGATCGAGGGGGACGATCCGTCCCCCGCCGCACAGGGCTTCACGCAGAACCAGCTCTCCGGCGGATTCGGCGGTCCGCTTGTGCGGGACAAGCTCTTCCTGTTCGGCAGCCTGCAACTGCGCCGGCGCGATGACGTGATCCCCTCGCTTGCCAACGCCGACGCCGGCACGCTCTCACGCTTCGGCGTGAGCCCCGATTCTGTGGCGCGCTTCACAGCGCTGCTCACGGGGGCCGGCGTTGCGCCGTTCGCTATAGCGGCGGACGACCGGCTTGCGGACAACGTGTCGTCACTCGTTAGGTTCGACTACCTCACGGAGGGAGGCCAATCGATCTCCCTGCGCGGAGATTTCCGCTGGAGCGACACCGATCCCTCGCGCATCGGCCCGCTGGCGCTGCCGCAGACAGGGGGCAGCAACCGCAACTGGGGAGGCGGTGTCGCCGCGACTGTCACGGCGAACTTCGGCGGCCGCTTCCTGAACGAGCTGAAAGTTTACGGCTCCAGCGAGCGGCGCACGGGACGCGCGCTGCTCACGCTGCCGGCCGGCCGCGTGCAGGTGCGGTCGCTACTCGAGAGCGGCGAGAGCGGGATCGCCAGCCTAACGTTTGGCGGAAACACAGGGCTCCCTCAGGACGGCCAGACCGACGCTCTGGAAGCCACCAATGAGCTTTCCTGGCTCACCGGCGACGGCGCGCACCGCCTGAAGCTCGGCGCGCTGCTCAACCTTGCCGAGTTCACGGAAGACGTGACCACGAATCGCTGGGGGACATTCACATTCAACTCGCTGGCCGACTTCGAGGCCGGACGGGCCGCGACCTTCACTCGTACGCTGGCACCGCGTCTGCGCCAGGGGGGAGGGAGCAACATGGCGCTGTATCTGGCCGATACCTGGCGCGTGTCGCGGGCTCTGCAGGTGACATACGGCTTGCGAGCCGAGGGATCCCGTTTCGGAAAAACTCCCGCCTACAACCCTCTCGTTGAGCAGAGCTTCGGCTACCGCACGGACGAGGTGCCTACGGACTTTCGGCTGAGCCCGCGGGCAGGATTCACGTGGACGTTAGGCAGCGCTGTGCAGCCGGCGCGTCCCGGCGCAGCGCGCGGAGCCGTCGGCGGGGGCGGCGGGGGCGGCGGCGATCGCGGCAATCAGCCGCAGCGTTTCGGCCCGCCGGCGCTCATAGTGCGCGGCGGGATCGGGGAGTTTCGCAGCGCGCCGTCCACACAGCTCGTGGCGGCCGCTGCCGGGGCTACGGGACTCCCGAACAACGAGTCACAGCTCGTATGCATAGGCGCTGCGGTACCGATCCCTGACTGGGATCTATATCTGAGAAACCCAGCGGCGATCCCCGCACAGTGCGCCGGCGGACAAGCGGGGCCGATCCCCACACAACGCCCTAACGTGGCGGTCTTCGGCGATGATTTCGCCGCCCCTCGCGCCCTGCGCACATCACTCGGCGCCACTCGGCCGCTGCGCCAGCGGTACAACCTGAACATCGAGCTGTCCTATGCACGCGGCATGGCACAGACCGGCTTCCGTGACGTGAACCTCCGGAGCGACGCGAGCTTCGCACTGGCGCAGGAAGCCAACCGGCCCGTGTTCGTCGATGCCGCGACGATCGTGCCGGCTACCGGTG
>JBQTJS010000108.1:0-2318 GCA_052386875.1 Gemmatimonadaceae bacterium | reverse complement strand
TTATGATGATCACTGTCCGAGCTGGTCTCGTCTTCGCCGTATTGGGCGCCCTGAGCGTCGCAGCGCCGGCGCAACGCAGTGGAATGGCAGCTTCGCCGTTAGGCTTCGTCACGGGGCCTTACACCTTCGATTTGTCGGATGGTGAGCCGATTTCGTGGTTTCTGGAGCACAGTCAGGCGCTCAAGCTGACGAGCGATCAGAAAACCGCGCTGATGACCATCCGCCGGCGTTTGCGAGACGAGAACGAGCGCTTCATGGAGCGGCTCGACTCGACGGCGCAGATCGTGGGCTTGACGTTAGGTGAGCGCCGCCGCATGACCGGCGCCGAGCGGGAAGCGTTGGAGCGCTTCAACACAATCACGCAGCCGACGCGCGATTCTATGCGCGTGAACAATGACATCGCGCGAGCCGAAGCGTTGGCGTTGCTGAACAAGCAGCAGCAGACCAGGCTGGACTCGCTAGTGGCAGGGCTCCGCCGGGATCGCGGGTCAAGTCCCTCGAGGCGCGGCGAAAACGAAGGAGCTTCGTTGCGTCGTGGCGGAGCCGAGCGGTAAGGTCTGCGTCTAGCCGGACAGCTACGGCGCGTGCCCGCACGCGCCGTCGTGGCCGTCCGATCCTCCGCGCGGCCTTCTGGGTGTTGTTCGCCATAGCCGCGCTACTCGCCGCGGCCTTGGTCGCTTATGCCTACCGGGGCGATCCGGAAGGGTCTGCCCGGGTCGCAAACGCCGAGCTTGACGCAATGCTCGAACCCACCGAATCGGTGGAGCGGCGCGCAGCCGTGATGCAGCGCAGTTGGCACGACTACTTCCGAGTGACTCACGGCGTGCTAGCCGCTACGGACCGGAGGGTCCTTTTTGTCGGCGTCCCTCCGGAGCCGTTCATCACGCTCGAGCCGGAGCCGCAGTTACTGGCAACAGTCGAAGTCCCCTACGAGCAATCCGTAGATATGCGTCGCTCGCGCGTGCATTTCGGCGCGCAGAGCGGAGTGACTGTGCGCTCGTCGCGTGGGAGTCACTCTTTCGCGGTAGCGCCGGCTGATCGCGTGAAGCTCGACAGCGTGATTGCAGTGGTCGCGGGGAAGCAGGCGGCGCTGCGGGCCGCGCTCGAGGCGGAGCGCCGCTCGCGTGATTCGGCACTCGCTGCCGCGCGCGAGCCGCAATTCCATGTTGTGGCGCGGGGCGAGGCGGTGCTGTCGATCGCGGAGCGCTTCGGGGTCGCCCCCGACTCTTTGCGGCGCTGGAATGCCCTAACGAGCGATCGCCTGTTCGCGGGCCAGCGTCTCATGGTGAAGCCCCGGACGCAATGAGCGGTGAGCTTTCCGGCCCGCAGGAGCACAGGCTGCCGGTCACACGCACGGCGCGCGTCTTTACGTTAGGTGCGGCCCACGCCGCCGATGTCTGGATCGTGTTGCACGGCTACGCGCACCTCGCCGCCCGATTCATCGGCCAGTTCGCCCATCTGGCCGGCGCCGCCCGCCGCATCGTCGCGCCCGAGGCTCTCAACCGTTTTTACCTGGATCCGCCGCGGCTGAGCGTCCCCGCTGCGGATCGCCGAGTCGGCACGACGTGGATGACGCGCGAGGATCGTGCTGCTGAAATCGCGGACTACGTATCGTATCTCGACGCTGTGGCGCGCGAGTTTGCCGGTCCGCACATCCCGGTCACGATCTTGGGCTTCTCGCAAGGTGTCGCGACAGCGACGCGATGGGCCGCGTTAGGCAGCGTATCCGTCGCACGTTTGGTCCTCTGGGCCGGTACGCTGCCGCCGGACCTCGACTCCACGCGTTTGGCCGGGCGGCTCGCCGGAGCGAGGGTGGACCTTGTGATCGGCGCGCGTGACGAAGTACTCGACGCCGCTGAAGTAGCGCGCAGCGAGAAGGTGCTGCGTGACGCAGGGATTGCGCATTCCCGGATCCGCTTCGCGGGGGGTCACACGCTGGATCGCGATCTGCTCGCCCAGCTCGCCCGGGATGTGCCTGGCGGCGCGGACGCCTAACGCTTACCTCGCCAGCGATCCAGAGAGCGACGTTCCTTCTTCGTCGGACGTCCTGGCGCCGTGCGCGTGGCGCCGGGTCCGACAGCCCTCAGCTGTGCCGCCAGCTTGGCCCGCGCCTCGCGGCTCGCCGCCGTCTCTTCGTAGAGCAGCGCCGCAATCGCCGCCGGCCCGCGCACTTCCGATAACGCGCGCACGGAGACGACGCGGTCGAACGGCGGATGCCTGACGACGACCTGGTCGCCCGGGTGAACGACACGCGAGCGCTTGGCGCGTGCGCCGTCCACCAGAACGCGCCCCAGATCGATCGCCCGCGCGGCCAGCGA
>JBQTJS010000107.1:0-2014 GCA_052386875.1 Gemmatimonadaceae bacterium | reverse complement strand
ATTCTCAACCGAGCGTCTGATGCGATTCCTCAAAGCACTCGGGCAGGACGTGAAGATCGTCGTGAAGCCCGGCCCGCGCAGCCGCGCAGCCCAGATTCGGGTGGCGGCCGAGTAGATCGCGGGTCGGCGAGGAGCTCGGCGACCCGAACGTCTCGCCGACCGAACTTGCGCGCCAGTTGAGGGCGCCCGCGAACCGCATCAACGGCACGCGCAGCCTCAGCGCCGACACGACGCTGCGCCTCGGCCATTGGTTCGGCACGAGCGAGGAAGTCTGACTCAACCGCCAATTCTACAAAGCCGTCACGAGCAACAACCGGCAAAATTCCTGGCCAAAAGGCACTACCTTTGAGGTGCAACGCGCGGATACGTGCATAATGCCACAATACGAAGCGTTGCGTGCTGGAATTTCGTATACTGTCCCCGTATTTCTTCCGTATTTGGAAGTTCTAGACTATCCGCGCGGTTTTCCCGGCGGCAGAATCGCCATGCTGCCCACTGTCGTTACCGTAGGCACATACAGCGTGTTGACCTGGCTGTGCGGCGCGGGTGCTTGAGCGAGCGCAATCGCTTGCGCAGCTCTACGAGTGACTGCCGTGCAAATTGCTTTGCGCAAGGTAGTGTCCCAGTGCGTGGTGTAAGAGGCGGTCACGATCCGAGCGCTGCTGCTCGGCATCAGGCGGCCACGATGGCTTTGTGCCTGACGGATTGATCCTCGCTCACGGTGGCCAAAGTTTCCAGCGTCATGTAGCGCCGGCAGACGGCCCATTCGTCGTTTTGTTCGAGCATCAAGGCGCCGACGAGGCGGACGATCGCCTCCTCGTTGGGGAAGATCGCAACCACGTTCGTGCGCCGCTTGACCTCACGGTTCAACCGCTCGATTGGATTGGTCGAGTGCAGCTGCGGCCAGTGCTCCTTCGGGAACGACATGTAGGCGAGGACGTCGTTCTCGGCCTCATCCATCAGCTTAGCGAGGCGCGGGAAGCGCTCGCGCAGCCGGTCGGCGACGGCGCGCCATTCTTTGTGAGCCGCCTCCTTCGTCTCCTGTGCGAACGCCGTCGAGAGCGCCGCCGATACCATCGGACGCTGCTTGACGCCGACATGGGCCATGGCGTTTCGGCGGAAGTGCACGCGGCAGCGTTGCCAGGTGGCGCCGAAGACTTTCTTCGCCGCAGCCTTCAAGCCTTCGTGTGCGTCGGAGACGACGAGCTTGACGCCGCGAAGCCCGCGCGCCGTGAGGGAGCGCAGGAACTTGGTCCAGAACGGCTCGGCTTCCGACGGCCCGATCGCCAGGCCCAGAACTTCACGGCGTCCGTCCGTGTTCACCGCGACGGCGATTATCACGGCGACGGAGATAATCCGCCCGCCCTCGCGCGTCTTCACGTAGGTCGCATCGATCCACAGATAGGGCCATTGGCCTTCGATGGGACGTTCGAGAAACGTCTTCACCCGCTCGTCGATGTCTTCGCAAAGCCGCGAGACCTGGCTCTTGGAGATGCCGGACATGCCCATCGCCTTGACGAGATCGTCGACCGAGCGCGTCGAGATGCCTTGCACATAGGCTTCTTGGACGACGGCGATCAGCGCTTTTTCCGCCGTGCGCCGCGGTTCCAGGAACGAGGGGAAGTAGCTGCCTTTCCGAAGCTTGGGGATCGCAAGCGGGATCGTCCCCACCCGCGTCTCCCAGTCGCGCTCGCGATAGCCGTTGCGATGGTTCGTGCGCAGCGCCGAGCGTTCGCCGTGCGCCGCACCGGTCAGGCTCTCGACATCGAGCTGCATCAAGCGGTTGACGGCGAAGGTCATGATCTCGTTGAGGAGATCGGCGTCGGAGCCCTTCTCAAGAAGGTCTTTGAAGAGCATTCTGTCGATGGTCATGGGTCTTAAGCTCCTGTTGGTTTGAGTCGGCAAACCCAAACAAACAGCAACTCGGACCCTGACCAACCCTCACGGCTGTGGACAGCTCGGAGGAAAAACTGTGAAGGGCGTTTCTCTCCGCTCGCCCTACGGGCTCGCTGCG
>JBQTJS010000106.1:0-10374 GCA_052386875.1 Gemmatimonadaceae bacterium | reverse complement strand
TACTGGTCCTGCCATCCTTCAGCGGTTTGCGCGATGTCGGGCTCAACCTGCTTTTCTTCTTTGGGGCGCTCTACGCGCTCCGCGGCTTCGGCGTTCTCGCGTGGTACTTCGCTTCGCATCGCGTGGGATTCGCGTTCGTGCTGATCGTTGCCGTCCTCGCCCTTCCGCTGACGAGCCTGTTTTCGCTTGGCGTCGGTCTGGGCGATACCTGGCTCGATTGGCGCGGACGTCCGCGCCCTGCCAAGCCCGCTTCCTAGTACCTAACGACTTGGAGTCACGTTAATGGATGTGATCCTGCGTCAAACCGTCGAAAAGCTCGGGGCTCCGGGCGACATCGTCAAAGTGTCCTCAGGCTACGCGCGCAATTACTTGCTCCCGCGCGGCATCGCCGTGGCAGCCACCGAGGGGAATCGTAAACGGATCGAGCGAGAGCGCAGCCGCCTGGAAGCCGCTGAGAACGCTCGCCGCGAATCGGCATCCACGCTCGCCGCGCAGCTCGAGCAGATCTCTCTAACTTTCTCTGCCCGAGTCGGTGAGGAAGGGAAGCTGTTTGGGTCCGTCACTGCGTCGGACCTGCATCAGCAGCTTGAAGCCCAGGGGATCGCAATCGAGCGCCGCCAGATCGAGCTACACGAGCCAATCCGCGCGTTGGGCGTCTACAGAGTACCTATAAAGCTGCACGCCGAAGTACGCCCTGAGATCAAAGTCTGGGTGATAAAACAGTAGGCAAGGGTCGCAGTTCGCAGGTCAGATTCTAGGAGTCACACCGGGGCTGAGCCAAAGGTTCTTTAGTCGGCTGGCCGTTCCCCGTGCCCTTCGCGCGAGCTTTTGTGACCTTTGACCTGCAGCATTCGGAACCTTCTCGCGGTCGGACGCCTAGAATCTCTCCGCTAGCATCTCGCGGTCCTGAATGGCGAAGGCCACACACTCAAGTCAACGCTCCGGTAGCAGCGCCGAACTTGCGCAGCGCGCCGCAACGCTGCTCCTCGATAACAAGGCAACTGATGTTGTCGTCCTCGACTTGAGCGCCGTCACAGATATGGCAGACTACTTCGTCATAGCCAGCGGGACTTCGGACACTCACGTGCGCAGCACTGCCGAGCATGTAATGGAAGGCCTCAAGAGAGGAGGCCAACCGCCGCATCATGTCGAGGGCATTTTCCAGGGTCGCTGGGCACTGCTGGACTACGTCGACGTCGTCGTCCACTTGTTTCATCCCTCGCTGCGCAGTTTCTATCAGCTCGAGCGCCTATGGAGCGACGCCACAGTCGTTCCCGTGGCTCAAGCCGGAGCCGTCTCATGATTCGCCGATTCGCATTGGTGGCCGCCTTCACGTTAGCCGTCGCGCCTGCGCTCAAGGCGCAAGGGTATTTCGGCCAGAATCAGGTGCAATATGACACGTTCAAGTGGTACGTCATCGAGACCGAGCACTTCCTCGTCCACTACTACCCTGAGGAGCGCGACGCAGCGCGCGACGCTGCGCGTATGGCGGAGCGGGGCTATGCCCGCCTGTCACGGGTCCTGAACCATCAGTTCCGAGAGAAGAAGCCGCTGATCCTGTACTCATCACGCACGGACTTCGGGCAGAACAATGTCACGGGCGATCTGGGCGAGGGGACGGGCGGGGTGACTGAGGCGCTGCGGCACCGCATCCTCCTCCCGTTTACCGGTGACTACCGCAGCTTCGACCACGTGCTGCAGCACGAGCTGGTGCACGCTTTCCAGTACGACATCTTCGCGCGCGGGCGCGCCGGGGCGGGATTGCAGAACCTGGCCCAAAACCTCCCGCCGCTGTGGTTTGCCGAGGGGATGGCCGAGTATCTCTCGTTAGGCCCTGGTCACGTTCTCACGCAATCCTGGGTGCGCGACGCGGCGCTCAACGGCACGCTCCCGACGATCGAGCAGATGACCGACTATCCCCAGCGCTATTTCCCTTACCGCTACGGTGAAGCGTTGTGGGAATACATCGGACAGCGCTGGGGTGACGAAGTGATCGGTGAGATCATGAACGCGCTGCCTAACGTGGGTCTCGAGCGCGCCTTCAAGCGTGAGTTGGGGCTGTCGCTGGAGGAGTTGAGCGAAGAGTGGCGCGAGGCAATGCAGACCCGCCACCTGCCGCAGGTCGCGGACATGGAACGCGCACGCAAGTTCGCCGAGCCGGTGCTCAACAAGCGGCGCACCGGCGGCTTCGCGCAGCGCTTCATCGCCCCGTCACTGTCCAACGACGGCAAGCTGATCGCCTTTGTCTCGGAGGGGAGCTTCCTGCGCGGTGAGGTCTTCCCTGACCTGTGGCTCGCCAACGCCGAAACCGGTAAGCGCATCAAACGGCTCGTCAAGGCGACGTTCGATCCCAACTTCGAGGAGCTGCGCCTGCTCTACTCGCAGAGCGCATTCTCTCCTGACGGCAAGTACCTGGCGTTCACGGCGCAGCGCAACGGGCGCGACGTCCTGTATCTCCTCGACGTCGAGCAACGCGAGACAGTGCGCCGGTACGACCTACCTGTCGAAGTCGTTCTCAGCCCCAGCTTCAGCCCCGACGGAAACCAGATCGTCGTGAGCGGCTCGATAGGCGGCCTGACCGACTTGTACACCGTGAACGTCGACGGCTCGAATCCGCGCCGCCTAACGAACGACAAGTTCGCCGAGCTGCAGCCGCAATGGTCGCCTGACGGCAAAACCATAGCCTTCGCAACGGACCGCGGCCCCGACACTGACCTCGAAATCCTCAAGTTCGGGCTTTGGCAGATCGCGACTCTCGACCTCGCGAGCATGCGTATCGACGTCCTTCCGGGCCAGGAGGGGCTCAACCTCAACCCCATGTGGGCGCCGGACGGCAAATCGATCGCCTTCATCTCGGATCGCTCGGGAACGCCTAACGTCTTCCTCTACGATGTGGACGCCCGTGAGCACTTCCAGCTCACCAAGGTCATCGGCGCGATCGGCGCGATAACGGAGTACAGCCCCGCCATCACGTGGGCGCGCCAAGCCGACAAGCTCGCCTTCACCTATTACGAGAACGGCGACTACACAGTCTGGTCAGTCGCCAATCCGCGGCGCCTCAAAAAGGATCCGTACAGGCCGCCGTCAGTAACGCCGGTTGTCGCCGCCAATGCTCCGCCGATAAGCGGCCAGGTCGCGCGACCCGACTCGGCCGAGATGCTGCGCGCCATCGAGGCGGCACGGCGCGTCGGCGGCGATACAACCCAGCTCGCCGTAGACTCGAACAATGTCTCGTTGTACCGCGCCGCCACGGGCTTCCGCCCATCGGGGCAGGCGCCCGTCGCCGCCGAGCGCACAACGGCCGGGCCGGTGAGCGTCGCTCAGTTGCTGGATAGCGCAAGCCTGGCACTCCCCGACCCCGCTACTTTCCGGGAATACGAATACAAGAGCGGATTGCAAGCCGAGTACATCGCGCGACCAAGTATCGGCTACTCGCCGGACAACTTCGGCCGCAGCGTCTTCGGCGGCACGACGCTGGTCTTCAGCGATTTGTTAGGCAACAATCGTCTCGCGGTGTCGGCGGCAATCAACGGGCGCCTGAGCGAAGGGTACTTCTTCGCCGGCTATACAAACCTGGCGCGGCGCAACCAATACACCCTCGGCGCGTCGCAAGAACCCATCTTTATCCTCACCGACTACTTCCCGGAGCCGATCGGCAACGGCACAGGGATCTTCGCCGACCGGTATCAGATCTCGCGCTATATCACGAGACGCGTGTTCGGCGGCGCCATCTATCCGCTCAACCGCTTCAAGCGCATCGAGTACGGCTTGCAAGCTGCCTCGTTCTCGCGCTCCATAGCCTTCGGCACGCAGTTCGTCGATTACTCGTCAGGCGTCGCCAGCCAGTTCCAGTACGACAGCATCGTCAACCTCTCGACACAGAATTATCTCGCCCCGTACGCAGCGTACGTCTTCGACAACACGCTGTTCGGATACACGGGGCCCATCTCCGGTCGCAGGTATCGTTTCCAGATAGAACCTGTCCTGGGAAACTTGCAGTGGACGGAATACACGGCCGACTTCCGTCACTATTTCCCCATCTTGTTCAATTTCCTAACGTTTGCCTATCGCGCACAGGCGAGCCTCAGTGTGGGCCGTGATGAGTTTGTGTTCCCCAAGTACATCGGCCGGCCTGAGTACTTGCGAGGGTATGACCGCGAGCAGTTCCGCTCGCAGCTTTGCGGCGGCCTGCTGGGGAGCAACGACAACTGCAGTGCAACCGAATTGCTGGGAAGCCGCGTCGCGTTCACGAACATCGAGCTGCGCTTCCCGCTCGTGCGCCGCTTCGAGTTAGGCGTGGTGCCGATCGCCCTTCCGCCCCTTGACGGCCTCATCTTTTTCGATGCCGGTATCGCTTGGCGTAAGGGGCAGGACGTCTCTTTCCGCAAGCCTGTCGATTATAACGATCAGGAACAGCGTTATGTCTTGCGCAGTTATGGCACAGGACTGCGTCTGAACCTGTTCGGCTTTGCTCTGTTGCGATGGGATTACGCTATTCCGCTGGACCGACCCAGTCGCAGCGGCTACTGGATGTGGACGCTGGGCTCCAGCTTCTAACCCCTCCTGCGCTTACAGATTGACGGCCGGCCTATATTGAGGGGTGTTCCGGCTGCCGGATCTCCGTTGGTGTATTGGACTTGCTGTGCTAAGCGCGGTGGCGGGCTCCTGCGGAGTCGACCGCCGCGGCGAGCTACCCCGTGCCGCGCTGTCCGGCCCGGATCCGATCGTCGTCCGCGTAGCGCAAAAAGGAGGGAAGGTCCGCGCCTACCGCTACCCGGACCTGGATAGCGCCCTCTGGTCATCCGCGCGCGCCATGCCCGCGGTCGGCCAGCTCCTTGGATTCGACCATGAGAACGGCGTCCTAGCATATGTAGACACCACGGGCATTCCGGGGTGGATCGATCTGCGGATGGGAACAGTCACCCCCGCCACGAAGCGGCGTCACGCATCGATCGCCACGGCGGACGGCTGGTCGATCTACGGTGTTTCATCCAAGAACGAAATCGCTCGCTTCACACCGGCCGGGGACTGGACGCTAGCCGACCCCAAGCGCGCCATCCGCCAATTGATACCGCAGCGAGACGGGACGCTTCTCGTTGTACAACAGGCGAGTGATGGCGAGACCATCGTTATGCGCATGCGGCCGCCGGCCTCGGGCTGGCTCGATTCGCTCGAGCTGGAGGATCCGCAGGAAGTAGCGCGCACCGAAATAGGGGACCGCGTTTACTTCGCTGTCGGCCGGCGGCTAGTCAGCGTGAACGCCGCCAACCTGGAGCCGGTTTCCACGGCCCGTTTGCCTGACGAGATCATGGCCGTCGCTCCGACGCCGAGCGGCGATCGCGTGTACGTAGCCTCGCGCGGATCGAGCGTGCTGGAGGTACTCGACCGTTACCGGGAAGCGGTGATGGCGCGCGTTAGGCTCCCGGGAGTGGTCGCGGGCTTGCGCATGGACCCCCTCGGGCGCTACCTGCTGGTCCGTGCCAAGGCCGGGGACTCAATGTGGGTGGTTTCCACAGCCAACCACCGCAATGTCGGCTCGATCCAGGGGACTTGGCGCGACGATCTCCCTGCCCTCGCCGCCGACGGCGCCGTAGCAGTCGCGCGCGGCGAGGACGTGATGTTGGTGGACCCGGAAAGGCTGGAAGTCCGGGGACACATCGCCGGCGGGGCGGCTGACCGCTGGTTTTTCATGCTCTGGAACGGATTCCGGCCTCGCGCCCACGGAATCGATGAACCGGTGCGCTTCGAGTGGTGGGGTCGCGATAGTTCGCTGGCCGCCGCGTTAGGCGACAGCGGGGCCATCGCGATCGTGGGCCGTGGCGGCGAGGCTGTGCGCCCCGACGTTCCGACAGCGCCGTCAGCCATCGAACCGGCGCGCCCCCCTGCTCCCCCCACGCGGCGGGCCTGGATTGTATCTTTTGCCGTGCTGTTGACTCATGAGAGGGCGCAGGCTTTGGCGCACCAGATACACGTGGATGGTGATCGAGCGCGCGTCGTCGCGGGCCAGTCCGGAGATACGCCGGTCTTCCGCGTCGTAATGGGTCCTTATCCCACGCGAGAGGATGCTGAACGCGCAGGTAAGTCGGCTGGTCGCTCTTACTGGGTTTATGACGGAGCACACTGATGGTTGCCGCGATGACGCATAACGGCTCGCTCTGGGAGTCGGCCGGCCAGCGGGCCTCGCCTGCGCTGAACGGCGTGTTCGTGGCAGCCGTGTTAGGCGTGGACGCGAGTTCAACGTGCGCGGTTGCATTGGGCTTGGCGCGAGCGCAGGCGCAGCGCCGGCGCGTCCTTCTCTGCGACCTCTTCGACGAAGGGAGCCCGATCTCCGAGATCGCCGGCCCCGGCGATCTCACCGGCGTCAGCGACGTCATAGAACACGGCGTGTCGCTGGGCCGCGCCGCGCACACCGCCGATCGGGTCGGGAACCTCTCCATCTTGCCGCCGGGATACGATTCACCCCTCGCTCCCGCGGTTGTGCATCATCCACGCTGGGGACGGCTCGCCGGTGAGTTCCGCGACGCGGACGCGCTCCTGCTGTTGGCGCTCCCCGCCAACGCCGCCGGCACCCGGCCATTGCTCGAGATCACGGACGGTGTAGTCACAGTCGACGCACCCGCCTTGGCGGCACCGTTGACGCGCGCCCGAGTCCTCGCGGAGGTCACACGCGCCGTTAGGCGGACGCCGGCGAGGCCCGCGCCGGTGGCCGGAGTGCATGCTCCTATCGAGCCGCCGAGCAAGCGCGCTCGCGAGGTGCCGCATCGCATGACACCCGCCGCGCGGTCGTGGACGGGTGCTGCTTTCGGACTGGCGGCGGCCGCGACGCTGATAGTGATCGCATACATGGCGCTCGCCACAGGTCGCCAGCGTCAGGCAGCCGCAGGCACCGGCGCGGTGGACACAGTCGCCGCGGGAGGCATGGCCGCTATCGCGTCAGGCGTGCTCAACCCGGCAGACTCGGGGCGTGCCGCGCAGTACAGCGTCGAAGCGTCGGCTGCTAACACGACCTTCGGCGCGCTCGACGCGTTGCGTACCTGGAACACTACGGCGGCAACGTTCGTCCCCGAGGGAGATGCGGGTGCGACATGGTACCGCGTGCGCGTCGGTGCATTCACGAGCGAAGGGGACGCCGTTCAGTTTTCGCAAGCAATGCGCGCCACTTTGGACAGCACCACTGGCATTGGCGGCGTCATTCGTACACCATTCGCCTTTCTCATCGACTCCACGCAGATCGCATCCGCGCGCGACCTTGTCGAGACCTATCGGCAGCGAGGCGTCCCCGCATACGCGCTTCTTGACGGCGGCAGCCTCGTTCGCCTCTACGTCGGTGCCTTCGAGTCGCCGCAAGCGGCTGAGCGCATGCGTGGCATTCTGATGGCGGCCAATCTCAACGGAGCGCTGGCATTCCGCGTCGGGAGATCCTATTAGGTGCGCCTAACGAAACTTGAGCTGATCGGGTTCAAGTCGTTCGCGGATCACACCACAATGCGCTTCGACGAAGGCGTCACTGCCATCGTCGGTCCCAACGGATGCGGCAAGTCCAATGTATCGGACGCCGTACGCTGGGTGTTGGGCGAGCAGCGCGCGCGCATGCTGCGCGGCGCCAAAATGGAAGAAGTTATATTCCAGGGGTCTTCGGCACGGCGGCCCGTGAACGTCGCCGAAGTCGCCCTCACCTTCGAGAACGACGCCGGGCTGCTGCCAATCGCCTTCCGCGAGGTTGTGATCTCGCGCCGGTTATCACGCTCAGGGGAGAGCGACTACCTCCTCAACGGATCCGTGTGCCGGCTGCGTGACATCCACGATATGCTGCGCGGCACCGGTCTCGGCGCCGAAGCGGGGGTCGTCATCGAGGCGCGCATGATAGACGCGTTACTCTCGGACCGACCGGACGACCGACGCGAACTCTTCGAGGAAGCGGCAGGCATCGGGCTGTATCGCGACCGCAAGCGCAGCGCGGAGCGCCGTCTCGAAGAGACGAGCCACGACATCGCGCGCCTGGACGACCTCATCTCCGAGGTGCAAAGCCAGGTCCGATCGCTCGTGAGGCAACGCCGCAAGGCCGAGCGCTACAGCGAACTGACGGCACGCCGCTTCAGCGTGGAACTTACCCTTGCCACGCGCGAAATGGCGGCATGGCAGGCCGAGCTTGCCGAGCTGCATGGGCGTGTAGCCGATCTCCGTGCCGCGGCACCTAACGCAGAAGCTCTGGTGTACGAGGCGGAACAGGCACGCGACCGGGCGCACCAGGCGCGTTCACTAGCCGACGCGGAACGCGCCGAGCTGTTGCGCCTTCTGGCGCAGCAGCAAGAGCGCGTGCAATCCGTACGCTCCGAGATCGCCGTGGCGGAAGAGCGCCAACGCAATGCGGTCACGCAGCGTCAGCGCGCGCAACTGGAACAGCGCGAGGGGGCGCTCCTCGGCGAGCGCTTGACGAGCGACAGCGAGCGCGCTGCGGCCGAGCGCGCACTGTTCCTGCAGCAGGTCGCCGACGTCGAGACCCTGCTCGCGCAGCAAGCCGGGATCGAAGCAACCGCCCGAGACGGCGCCCGCGAGGCACGCATGGCGCTCGATCGTGCCGATACTGACGCGCGCGAAGCGACGGCTCAGCTGCAGCGTCTGGACCTCGAGCGCGAGGCGACACGCCGCGAGATCGTGGAGCTGCAGCACCGAGCACAGCGGCTCGCTGACGAGCGTGAGCAGCTGGGCGAGCTGCTCGCCGGCCTAACGAGAGAGAGCGGCACAGCGGCTGAACTGGCCGCGCTCGCTCGCGGCGCGGCGCACGACGCAGCGGCCGTGCGCGACACGGCTCGCGCGCGAGCGCGCAGCGTACGCGAAGACGACGCGACAGCGCGCGCCGAGCTGGCACGGGCAGAGGAAACGCTCGCCTCCCTCGAGGGACGCGTCAGCGGCCTCGAGGCCCTCGAGCGCGAGCGCGTCGGGATCGCCCCCGCCGCCGCCCGCCTCCTGCGCGAGAAGGCCCGCTTCGGCGACGGCGCCGTCCTGGGACCGCTCTCGGACTTCCTTAGCGCGTCGCCTACCCTCGCTTCCCTCGTCGAACGCTACCTCGGCGCCACCGTCCATGCCGTTGTCGTACGTGATGCACGAGTCGCCGAAGCGATCCGCGAATGGCACGCCACGGCTGCGCCGGGACCGCTGCTTCTACTCCCGCTCGATGCCGCGGCAACCGGCGAACATGCCTCGTTAGGCAGCGACTTCGGCCAAGGGCTGGACGTCACCGAAACCGCACGCGCTTGGGTACGCACTCTGCTCGCCGGAGTCCGGCCGCTCGCGCATGGCACCGCCTTCGTGGACGCCCGCGGTGCGGTTTGGCTTCCCGGAACGGCCGCGGGCGCCGGGCCCTTGCGACGCCGTGCCGAATTGTTCGCCCTGCGCTCTGAGCTGGCTGCTCACAACTCGACGCGCAGCGCCGCTCTTGCCGCCGCCGAACACGCCCGCCTGGCGCTCGAGACAGCGGAACGCCAACTCGCGGCTGCATTGGAGCAGGCAGCGCTCACCGATACAGAGTTGCGACGAGCCGCCGAGACTCTCGCGGAGATCGAGCGCCGCCGGGAGCGCGTACAGCGCGATGCCGAGGATGCGCTCCAGCTGGCTCAGAATCTCACGCAGCATGGAGCCGCGCTTGCCGACCGATTGCTCGCCATCGACCAGCGTGAGGAATCGGCCAGGGCCGCGATCAGCGACGCCGAGCACAACTTAGGCGCCCGGCGCGCCGCCCTCGAGACAGCGGAGCGCGAATACGAAGTGACGCGCGACGACCGCGCGGCCACGCAAGTGACGCTCGCCCAGGTTCAGGCGCGCTTGCAGGTCGCCGAAGACCGCGTCGCCCGCCTGGTCGAGGAGCGCCAGAGTGCCGGCGCCAAACTTTCGTCGCTGGCGAACGAGCTTCAGGCACTGGCCGATGCCGACCGCGGCCTGGCGCAGCGCCTAACAGCGTCGCAGGCCGAGCTCGACTCGCACAGCGCATCTCTACGAGACACGGAAGCCCGCGTGGAAACGGCCGAAGATAGTGTCCATCGCGCCGATGCTGACTTGACGGATTGCGAGCACCTGCTGGACGACGCGCGACGCCGTGCTCAGGCAGCCAATGACGCGTTGCATCAGGCCGAGCTGCGCTTCACCGAGCTATCCGGTCGCCGCGCCTCGATCCAGCAACGCCTGGAAGCCGAGTGGCGCCGGCCGCTTGACCAGCTCTTCGCCGGCTTTGCCCCGTTGGACGTCGACGACGAGTCCCTGCGAGCGGAGGCCGACGCTTTGCGCGCGCAGATTGACGCGTTAGGCCCGGTGAACCCGCTCGCGATCGAGGAGCACGAGGAGGAGCAGAAGCGACTCGACTTCCTTACAACCCAGCGC
>JBQTJS010000105.1:0-10358 GCA_052386875.1 Gemmatimonadaceae bacterium | reverse complement strand
AAGGGACGCTGTTCCGCTCCGACGACCGCGGCGCAACGTTCACGACTGTGTACCGCAATGTCGACATCGTGAATCGCGGGTTCTACTTCACGAGGCTGCGCGTCGACCCCGCGGAAGAGAATCGCGTCTACGCAATTTCAGGCAACCTCCTGCAATCGATCGACGGAGGAAAATCGTTCCGCCGGATCTCCAACAGCACGCACGTCGATTACCACTCGTTATGGATCGATCCGCGAAATCCCAATCGCCTGTGGCAGAGCCAGGACGGCGGTGTCGCGGTTTCCTACGACCGCGGCGTCACCTGGGAGCCGCTGCTCAACATCCCGCTCGCGCAGTTCTATGCGATATACAACGACAACCGCGTGCCGTTCTATAACGTGGGAGGCGGTCTCCAGGATAACGGCACGTGGACCGGGCCGGTGCGCTCACGCGAGCCCGGCGGGATCGCCAACGACGACTGGCGCATGATCTCCTTCGGTGACGGCTTCCAGATAGTCGCCCACCCTGACGACACTGATGTGTTTCTGTCGGAGTATCAGGGCGGCGGCATCCAGTGGACGAACATGCGCACCCGCGAGCAGTTCGACGTCTCACCTCAGCCGCGCCGCAACGACGGCGGTCCGGTGAAGGACCTAACGTATCGCTTCAACTGGAACTCGCCGATCGTGCAATCGCCGCACGACGGAAAGGTTGTCTACTTCACGGGCAACGTTGTCTTCAAAACGAGCGACTTCGGCTCGAGCGGTTGGGAGCAGATCTCACCGGACCTAACGAACAACGATTCGGCGAAATACGTGTCGCCCGGCGGCCCTGTCTGGAAAGAGAATACGACGGCCGAGTATTATGGGACCATCATCTCCTTCGCCGAGTCGCCGGCGCAACACGGTTTGCTGTGGGCCGGCACCGACGACGGCAACCTGCAGTTGTCGCGCGACGGCGGGAAGTCGTGGACCAACATCACGCTGCGCGGACCTGCCGTCCCGCGCTTTTCGCCGGTCTCGCACGTCGAGCCGTCACGCACAGCGGCCGGCACCGCCTACGTTGCATACGATCGGCACATGTTCGACGATCCGCGCGCCCACGTCTTCAAGACCGCCGACTTCGGCGCGACCTGGACCGATGTCTCAGGAAACCTGCCTAACGGCGCCTACGTGCACGTTGTCCGCGAAGATCCCAAGGTTGCCAACCTGATCTACGCAGGGACCGAGCTGGGACTCTTTGTGTCTTACACGGGCGGCACCACATGGCGGCGCTTAAGCCTGAAGAACCTTCCGGTTGTGGCTGTGCATGACATCCTCGTGCATCCAGTAATGAACGATCTCCTGTTAGGCACACACGGACGCGCCTTCTGGGTCCTCGACGACGCTACACCTGTGCAACAAATGAATGCCGCCGTGAGCGCGAAGGCGGCGCACCTCTTCCCGGTGATGCCGGCTTACAGGTACTCGATGAAGTCGACCCGCTACGGCGAAGGGGACAAGCTCTTCCGCGGCCCCAATCCGCCGTACGGCGCGATCGTTACTTACTACCTGAAGGACAAGATCGACAGCAGCGCCACGCTACGGCTGGAAGTGCTCGACAGCGCAGGAGGAGTCGTGCGCGAGATCAAGCGCGCGCCGCGCAACGCGGGGCTAAACCGCATCGCCTGGGATCTCTTCTTCGATCCGCCGCGCCCGCGGCGCGACGTGCCGCCGCCGCCGGACGACTTCGCCCCCGGCCCCCGGGGGCCACAGGCGCTCCCGGGTCGCTACAGCGTCCGCCTAACGACACCAAGCGGTCAGGTCCAGACGCCGGTCGATGTGCGCATGGACCCGGCGGTCGCGACCCCCGTCGCCGCGCTGCGCGAGCAGTTCGCCGCGGCCCTGCGTTTGCGAGACATGCAGTCCGTGCTCAACGATACTCTCCGCGCAATCGACGTGCTGCGTGCTCAGCTCGACGGCCGCAAGAAGACGCTGGAGACGCAAGGAGGCGAGCAGCGTAAGGACCAGATCAAACAGCTCGACAGCGAGATCGCAGCGGTGGATTCACTGTTGGCGACTCTCAGCCGACCCCCAGGGCGACCCTTCTGGAGCGAAGGTCCACGCGTTGCCGAACGTCTCGGCGCCTTGCAGGCAGGGATCGACGGCGCCAACCGCGCGCCGACGAAGCACCAGATCGGCTTGTTAGGCGAGCTGCGCACCGAGTACGACTCCGCGCTGCGCGCAGTTGCGGCGTTCCTGGCACGGAGTACGCGGGTTGCAATGTAAGCCTAACGCCTCGCCGCCTCGCCACTCTTATCTCGCCCCCCGGCCCTCGTATTTCGTCCCTCGCACTCGTCCTCGCCGCGCGCATCTCGCTCCGCCGCTCTTATCGCGCCCCCCTGGCCCTCGTATCTCGTCCCTCGCACTCGTCCTCGCCGCTCGCTCCGCCGCTCTTAGCTCGCCCCCGGCCCTCGTATCTCGTCCCTCGCACTCGCCCCACCGCTCGCATCTCACCCCGGCCCTCGTATCTCGTCCCTCGCACTCGCCCCACCGCTCGCATCTCACCCCTCAATGCTCCCTATGCTCCTCTTCCGTCCAATACTCGCGCTACTCGCCATCCCCTCGCTCGTCGCTGCGCAAGCTACATGTTTTCCGGACGAGGACGACAACGAGGCCAAGCTCCTCGCCTTCTACTCCGCGCCTATCGCTTTCTCGCCATCCGGCAACGTGACCCCGCTCGAGCCGGGGAAACTGCGCCTCGCCTTCGACGTCACGTACGTGCCGGAGCCCGACGCGTCGATTTCCCGCAGCGACCGCTGTTTCGGTGACAAGGCGGAAGAAACGCAACTCTCGCCGTTCTTTCCGCGGCCGCGCGTCGTCTTGGGTCTCCGCGGGGGGTTCGCTGTGGAAGCGAGCTATCTCCCACCGGTGACTCTCATGGACGCGACGCCGAACCTGGGGAGCATCGCCGTCTCTCGCCTAACGAGCGTCGGTGCCGCGGGACTCCTCTTCCGCCTGCACGCAACAGTCGGCAAGGTGGATGGAGCGATCACGTGTCCCGAAGACGCGCTGCAAATGACCGACCTGACCAAACCGTGCTTCGGCAGCGAAAAGTCGCAGGACACATACAAGCCCAACATGTTCGGCGCCGAAGCGGCTGTGACGTTCCCGGCAGGTCCGCGGGCGACGGGCTACGCCGGCGCGGGATACACGAGCTTGCGTCCCCGCTTTCAGGTGGGATTTCAGGAAGGGAGCGGTGCATTCGACAATACAAAGATCGCAGTCGATCTCAACCGGATCGCACTGTTTGGCGGTGCCGCGCTCAAAGTCTCAGCGACGATCGCGCTCACAGCCGAGCTGTACTCGGTCCCCGAAGATGTGACCACCGTGCGAGTTGGTGCGACTTGGCGCTAGCCTCCGCTATCCTCCGCTAGCCTCCTCCAGCATACCCAACAGCCGCGGCCCTTGCTGCTCGGCTGCTAGCCTCGATGCGCCCCGAACTATCCAAGTGTGCGCGCGGGAACTATGTGACTGAGCGGGCGTTTAAACTTCCATCGGGCTCCTGGCCGCTCGCATCGCGCCAGTGACCCACTCGTCGCCCATCGCCGCGCATCTCGGCGCTCGCACCTCGCCTCGCATCTTGCCGACTCGCACTCGCACTCGCACCCGCACCCGCACTCGCACATCGCACATCGCACATCGCCATGCGTCCCTCCCCCTCCGTTCTAACGTGCTCGCTCTTACTCGCTTGCGCTACTAGCCCGCAACAAATAGCAACGCCTGGCGCCGTACCTATCAACCCGCCCCCGGTCGGCCCGACTCCGACTACACCCGCGCCGCCGACCAGCGACTATCTCGTGTACGTGGTGGCGGAATCGGCTGATCAAGTCCATCTCGTTAGGTTCGGGCCCGCCGGAGCAAAGTTGGAGCAATCCCGGCGCGTCGGGATGATGCCCACCGAGATCAACGGCCCGCACGGGATCGCTGTCTCACCCGACAAGAAGCACTACTACGTCAGCATAGCGCACGGCACACCCTACGGAACGCTCTGGAAGTTCACAACGCAAGGCGACTCGCTCAAGGGTCGCGTCACGTTAGGCTCGTTCCCCGCGACAGTGTCCCTCACGCCGGACGGGGCGCTGGCATTCGTGGTGAACTTCAACCTGCATGGCGACATGGTGCCGTCCACTGTGTCGATCGTCTCCACCGACGAAATGCTGGAGATCGCTCGCCCGACGACATGCACAATGCCGCACGGCTCGCGCATGAACCCGGCCGGCACTCACCAGTACTCGGCGTGCATGATGGATGACATGCTCGTCGAGCTGAATGCGCAGACGCTGGAGGTCGCGCGCCATTTCATGCTCGCGGCTGGAAAGGAACACGGGATGAGCGGACCCCCCAGGCCGATGAAGGACGCGAGCCACGCAGCACACGCCGCGGGGGCGCCAATGCGGCAAGACATGCAAATGTCTCAGGTGCAGTGCTCACCAACCTGGGCGCAGCCATCCGCTAACGGCCAGCGCATCTTCGTCGCGTGCAACAAGTCCAACGAAATCGTCGAGATCGACTTCAAAGACTGGAAGGTCGTCCGTCGCATCCCCGCGGGGAACGGAGTCTATAACCTTGCCGTCACACCGGATGGCAAACTCCTCATCGCCACTAACAAGCGCGGTCAATCCGTCTCCGTTTTAGACCTCGCGAGCGCGAAGGAACTGGCTAAGATCGCGACGAAACGGAAGGTTGTGCACGGCGCTATCGTCTCCCCCGACGGTCGCTATGCATTCATCACCGTCGAAGGCCAAGGATCCGAGCCGGGGACGCTCGAAGTGATCGACCTCACAGCATTCAAGTCAGTCGCGACCGTAGACTTGGGACAGCAAGCGGCGGGGATCGACTTCTACAAAGTGGTCCCTCCCGGCGGGCAGTAAACCCGGGACCGCGCCCGTGACCGCTTGCCGGAACGCACTCGGGCCGTCGGGGTAATCTCCGCGGCCCGAGTCGTATCCTTATAGTTGTCGTCGGCGTCCGGCGCTCCTGCGCCGCTCCCGAGCCATGGTCGTCCCCTCACGTCGCGCTGAGATCATGAAAACGTCGCTCCGCTTTGCGCTCTCCTCTGCCTTTACGTTGGTTACGGTCGCTGCCTGCGACGGCGGGACCGGACCGGACGACAAGAATCGCGTCGTCTCGGTAACAGTTACGTCGACGCTCCCGACCATTGTGGTGGGCGGGACGGCGCAAGCGAGTGCGTCGGCCATCAAGCGCGATGGTACGGCCCTGCAGAACCCGACGATAACCTGGGAAAGTTCGGCGCCTAACGTGGCGACCGTGAGCACCAGCGGCCTCATCACCGGAGTGTCGCCCGGTAATGCCGATATCCGGGCGAAGGTGCAGAACGTCACCGGCCAGGTGACGATCACTGTCACGTCGGACCCCTGCGCCGCGCCGATCTCGGTAAACGTGGGCGAAGTGCGCACATTCGCCGGGCCGGACCAGGTGCGCTGTGTACGGCTCGCTCCCGCGACTACGCCTAGCGAGTATCTCGTGATCGCCTACAACGGTGCCCCGATACAGGATGAGCGCCGGACTGTCCAGATCGCGGGCAACCTGGCCGCCGCTCAGGTCGCCCCGCAGGTAAGCACGTTGCGCGAGGCGCTGGAGCAATTAGCCCTGCAACGATTGGTTGAAAGCGATGCCATCCACGAAAGGATAGATGCCGTATCGCGCAAGCTGGTGGACCCGCTGATGCGGGCGCGTCGAGGTCCGGCGGCGCTCCTTTCGCGCGAGTTAGGCGCGCAGGCTGCTGCGCTCCCGCCCAATGTCGGGGATACGCTCTCGTATCGTGTGCCGAACTTGAATCCGGGTAAGGCACCCTGCCTCGACTTCTTCCCGATCTCGGCCGTCGTGAAGGCGGTGGGGTCGCGCGTTGCTCTTGTTGAGGATGTGGCGTCGCCGGCCGGCGGATTCACAACACAGGACTACGTGGACATTGCCAGAGAATTCGACACCAGGATCCTAGCTACGGACACTGCCTGGTTCGGAGGTCCCACGGACCGCAACAACGACGGGGTGATCGTGGTGCTGTACACGCCCGAAGTGAACAAGCTCACGCCGCAAGGGGCGACCGGATTCACAGCCGGGTTCTTCTTCCGAGCGGATATGTTCACAAAGGCAGAGTTCCAGGCTGCCGGGCAGCGTTGCGATACTACAAACGAGCAAGAGCTTTTTTACCTGCTGACCCCTGACCCGACCGGATCCATCAACGGCAACGTCCGCTCCACGGCGACCGTTAGGCAGACAACGCGGGGAACCATAGCACACGAGCTGGAGCACATGCTGAACCAGGGCGTGCGCATGTTCCTGCCGACGCAGCCTCAGTTGGAGACGGTCTGGCTCGACGAAGCCATGGCACACTTCGCCGAAGAAGCTGTCGGCCGCGCGACACGCGGCTTCAGCGACTTCCGCGAGCTGAGCTTCGCCGACGTCACAGCCGATGTGAACGACTACAACGCGTACTTCCGCCAGAATCTCGGGCGCTTCCGGCTCTGGATGTTCCGGCCTGACACTTCCTCGGCGACCAGCAATCGTGCGGCTACGGAGCTGGGTCCGCGCGGGGCCGGCTGGGCGTTTCTGCGCTACGCCATCGATCGGCACTCCAACAACAACGGGAAGGCCTTCACTCGCGATCTAGTGCGTGGCCCGCAAACCAACATCGACAACTTGATGGCGCGCATCGGCTCCGGAGTGACCTTCGATCAGTTCCTGCGCAACTGGATGGTCACCAATTTCGCCGATCACCAGAGCCTCACGGGCCTGGCCGCGACCTTCAATTACGTAGGCTGGAACATGCGATCGGTCATGACACAGTTCAACAACAACAACTTCCCGCTGTTGGTCACGCCTCTGAGCGGCGCGTTTCAGACGCTGGTGATCTCCGGATCGGGGGCGTACTTCCGGCTCACGCGTCCGGCAGGGGGCCCAGCCGCGACCGTGGCGATGCAGGCACCCGGCGGGCTACCGGTGGATTTCGCCGGGGCGCGCCTAACGATAGTACGCACGCTCTAGCTTGGCGAACGACAAGGCCGCCGCAGCGCTGCCGCTAGGCCTCGCGCAGCGCGGCCATCGCAGTCTCGCGAAATACCTCACGCCCGCTCAATAGCCCGATAGTAACGGTCAGGCCGAGCGTGGCCGCGGCTAGCGCCAGCGCCGGACCCCACGCCGGCGTGAACGGACGCTCGAAGACGTAGCGCATCACACCCCAGGCACCGCCGAACGACAACAACATCCCCGTCAAGCTGCCTAACAAGCCCAGCAACGCATACTCGGCGAACATGATCCGCGCGATCTGTTGGCGCGTCGCGCCGAGTGTCTTCAGCAGCACTCCTTCACGCAAGCGCTCACGCCGCGTGGCCGCCACGGCGCT
This sequence comes from Gemmatimonadaceae bacterium, assembly GCA_052386875.1. Classification (GTDB taxonomy): domain Bacteria; phylum Gemmatimonadota; class Gemmatimonadetes; order Gemmatimonadales; family Gemmatimonadaceae; genus DASYRX01. The sequence goes on along the minus strand of JBQTJS010000105.1, from coordinate 2,975 downwards.
GAAGAGCACAGGTATCCCCATCGCCAGACTGAAGACAGCGAGGAACCTGATCGCCGTCGTCGCGCGCTCGGCGATCTCGGCCACAGTGCGCCGTATCAAAGTGAGATCGACTATCGAAACGTTCGGATAACGCCGCACAGCGTCACGTTGCAGCAGGGCGCCGCTGCGCTCGTCGGCGACGTTGGCCAGCAGCACGAATGTCTGGGGCGCCATCTCCAGCGCCGCCGGCTCGAAGACAGCGAAGAAGTTCGGTTCGAAGCGATTCCAGTTGACCCCGCGCAGGCTCGTCACGATAGTCTCGATGCCGATCCCCTGAACATCCCATCGCAGGGTGTCGCCTAACGAGACGCGCAAATCGGCGGCGATCTCGTGCTCGAGCGACACTTCGTTTCGATCGTCACCCGTTGTGAACCATTGCCCGGCCATCAGGCTTTCGGCCGGGAAGAGTGAATCGCGATACGTCGACCGATACTCCCGCCGCAAAGCCCACTGGTCGCCACGCCGCGCGCTGTCGTTCTGCAGTGCCACGACATCGCGGCCGTTAATGGCGCTCAGGCGCATTGTGACGATTGGTGTCCGCTGGACGATCGCGGTCCCGCTCGCGCGGATGATGGAATCGACTCCCGGCACCTGGTCTCCCTGCACGTCGAAGAACACGAGATTGCCGCGCGACTCTGCGCCGATACGACGTAAGTTGCCTAACAAGTTCGATTGGATGAGGTACAGCGTGCTCAGCAGGAACGCGCCGAAGCCAAGGCTCAGCACCACCGCTCGCGTCTGGTTTGCCGGCCTGTAGAGGTTCGCTACCCCCTGCCGCATCACGTAGGGCCAGCCCGCGCGCAGCGCACGGCGGGCCAGCCATGACAGCAGGGCGGCGCTCGCCGCGAGCACACCCAGGACAGCCGTAATCCCTACGCTGACGCCGAGCGTGCTGCGCCACGAGTCGGAGCGTGTGGCCGAAACGGCGATCACGGTCGCCACCAAGAGCAGATTGACGGCGAGGCGATAGGGATCGCGCCAACCGCGCCGGATCGGAACCGGATCGGCGTCGCGGCGCAGCGCCTGAAGCGGCGATACCCGGCGCAGAGTGATCAACGGATGCAACGCGAACGCCAGCGCTATCCAGAGGCCTAACGCCATCCCCTTCGCTATGGCGTGCCACTCCAGCTGCGGCGTCACGTCCAGGGGCATGAATCCGCCGATAGCGCGCGGCAGGAGGAATTGCACTGCGACGCCCATGCCGGCGCCGAGTGCCGCGCCGATCAGTCCCATGAGCGTCGCCTGCGCGCTGAACATCAGCAGGACCTGCGGCCCTGTGGCGCCGAGGCAGCGCAGCACGGCCACAGTGTCGATCTTGCGGACAACCCAGGCATGGACCCCGCTGGCGACACCGATACCGCCTAACAAGAGCGCCACGATTCCCACGATGCCGAGAAAACGCGCCAGCTCGTCTATCGATTCAGTCATGCGCGTCTCGCTCTGTGCCACAGTGCGTGCGCGCAGGCGCTGGCTGCGCAGACGCTCCTGGATTGCCTCCAGCGCAGCCGCGCCCGCGCCGGCCGGCACGCGCACAAATGCTTCGTGCGACACGCGGCTGCCGAATACCAGCAAGCCCGTCGCCGCCGCCTGCTCGGTCCCGATCAGTATGCGCGGCCCGACAGCCGCGGCGAAATCGGGCTCGCCGGGAACGTTGCCTAACGTCCCTGCGATGAGGAAATTGGCGAATCCAAGTTGCACCGAGTCGCCCACCTCGGCGTCGATCGCGATGAGGAGCGTCGTATCGACCAGCGCGATGCGTCCGCGGCTCAACGTGCCGAGCGAGCCCGCCGGGTTCGTGCCGACTGTCCCGTACAACGGCCAGTTCGCCGTGACAGCGCGCACTTGGGAAAAGCGCGTGCCGCCGGAACGCGGCGCGAGTGCCATCGAGGCGAAAGTCGTTACCCGAGCGACTGAGTATCCAGCGGCGGCGAGTGAATCCAGCAGCGAATCCGCCGCAGGAGGGAATGCCCGGGCCGAGGAGACCGCAAGGTCGCCGCCCAGCAGCGCCCGCGATTGGGCGCGTACCGAGCGGCGCACGTTGGCAGCATAAGAGTCGATCGCCACGAGCGCCGCCACGCCTAACGAGATCGCCGACATGTACAGCGCCAGTCGCCGCCGCGTGGAGCGGCTCTCCCACCACGAGACCCGTGCCAGGTGCAACAACGTGGCGCGCGCGCCGGAACCGTTCACTGACCGGCTCCGTTCCCGCTGATCCGGCGATCCTCTACAACCACGCCGTCGCGCAGCCGGATGAGCCGGCCGGCGCGCTGCGCGAGCGCGAGGTCGTGTGTCACCAGCACGATCGTCGACCCGGCCTCGCGATTCAGCTCCTCCAATAGGGTCACGATCCGCTCCCCAGTGGCCCCGTCCAAGTTCCCGGTCGGTTCGTCTGCGAAGAGGATGCGCGGCCGATTGGCGAATGCGCGCGCCAGAGCGACACGCTGCTGTTCGCCGCCGGACAGCTGCATCGGCAAATGGCCACTGCGGTCAGAGAGCCCCACGCGGTCGAGCAGGTCCACAGCACGGGCCTCGGCATTCCGTTCGCCGCGTAGCTCCAGCGGCACCTGGACATTCTCGAGCGCCGAGAGTGTGGGAATGAGCTGAAAGGTCTGGAAGACGAAGCCTACCTTTTCGCCACGCACGCGGGCGCGGGCATCTTCCGTCAGTCCGGTAATGTCGGTGCCGTCGAGGATCACTTGCCCGCGCGTCGGTATATCGAGCCCGGCTAACAGGCCAAGCAGCGTCGTCTTACCGCTGCCGGACGGCCCGACGACGGCGATGAACTCGCCTTGCGGGATCTCGAAGGTCACGTCGCGCAGCACAGTAAGGTGGTGCGCACCGCTGTCGAATTCTTTCGTTAGGTTTCTGGCAATCAACATGCGTTACGTAATGTGGAGTCTAGTGGCGCTCGGCGCTGCGTGCGGCACCGAGTCCGA
>JBQTJS010000104.1:0-1787 GCA_052386875.1 Gemmatimonadaceae bacterium | reverse complement strand
TGCTGCGCTAATCGCCCCCCGGCCGCGGGCGCGGAAGCGCGGTCGGCGGCAACATGTTGTTCAAACGCATGTAGTTCGCCATCTGGCTGTAGTGATCGGCCATGTCGAGCGCGTGCCCCAGCACCATGCTCGCGCGCGCCACGTTCCGCGTATTGCCGCCAAACGTAAGCGTCACCTGGTCGCCGAGCTTTGAGTCTTCGAGCTGCGCGAACGCCTTCTCGCAGAAAGAGAACGACTCCTTTAGCTTCGCGACGAGCGTGTCTTTAGGCCACGTCGCCTTGACGGAGTCCGCAGTGGTCGAGTCCATCATCGATCGCGCCATCTTCATCTCGCCAAACTGATTGCAGAAGAGATAGTTGTCGTTCGCCAGATGCTGGGCGATATATCCGATCGACTGTTGTGCGGGCGTCGGCTTGAACGCGAACTTGGCCTCGGGGATGGAGTCGAATGCCTGGGCAAGGATGCGATGCAAGTTCAGGATCCGACCTCGGAACGCGGTGGTGATCGGATTCGCCTGTGAGCCGGCCGGAGGCTGCTGGGCGGCCAGGCTGGCCGGCAGAGCCAGCGCGAGAATCGCTGCACGCAAGATCTTCATAACTTCTCCTTGCAGGATGCGGACCGAGGTGATAGTGGGCAGAGCACAGCACTTACGCAATACGACGACGATGGTAGGCCAACCAACGCTTGCGAAAACCCTCGGCGACGTTGGAGCGGGACCGGCAGATCTCCCGATGGGAGGACCTTCTTGTTTACGCGAGTAGATTATTTGCAGATGACCTGATGCTCGTCGCGAACTTCCGGTGAGCCGCCGGGCGCCTTTATGCGGGCTGGAAGTTAGCTTAGGTACGTTACGCCGGTTGCCTAACGGGTATGCCGCCGGCGCGCATTATACTCCATCGTTTGTCGGAGGATTGCACCATGGAACGCAAAACCGCGCACGATTTCGATCAGGAACTGCTCATCCTCTTCGACGCCTACGTCCACGGTGCGCTCGACCGGCGCGGGTTTCTCGAACAGGCCTCCAGATACGCCGTGGGTGGTGTGACGGCTGCGATGCTCCTGGAGCAGTTGAGCCCCAAGTTCGCCGAAGGCCAGGTGGTGAGACCTAACGATGAACGGATCGCACCCGAGTACATCGAGTACGACTCGCCCAATGGTTCGGGGAAAATGCGCGGCTACTTCGTACGGCCCGATGCGGCTCGTGGTAAGCTGCCTGGCATACTGGTGATTCACGAGAACCGTGGGCTCAATCCGCACATCGAAGACGTCGCTCGACGGTTTGGGCTGGAGAACTTCGTAGCGTTCGCCCCCGATGCGCTCTTCCCGTTAGGCGGCTACCCGGGCAACGAAGACAAGGCACGCGAGCTGTTCCCGCAACTCGATCAAACAAAAACGCGCGAAGACTTTATCGCCGCGGCCAGCTTCCTGAAGGGGCGACCTGAGTGCACCAGCAAGATCGGCGCGGTGGGCTTCTGCTACGGCGGCGGCATGGTCAACTACCTCGTCACACGACTGGGCGGTGACCTGGCTGCCGGCGTCGCGTTCTACGGCTCGGCCCCAAACATGGAGGCTGTGCCCAAGATCAAAGCTCCTCTGCTAATCCAGTCCGCCGAGGTGGATCAGCGCATCAACGCGAGCTGGCCGGCGTTCGAAGAGGCGCTCAAGGCGGCGAATGTCACGTACGAGCGGCATCTCTATCCTGGCACTCAACACGGCTTCCACAACGACACGACACCGCGCTACGATGCGGCAGCAGCCAAGCTGGCTTGGGAGCGGACGCTCTCGTT
>JBQTJS010000103.1:0-39711 GCA_052386875.1 Gemmatimonadaceae bacterium | reverse complement strand
CGCCGGCTGGCAGGTCCGCGACAAAACGCTGGTGCTCGACAGGCCGATCATCGTAGGTGTCCTGAACGTCACCCCCGACTCCTTTAGCGACGGGGGACTGCACCTAACGCTCGACGCAGCGCGGCGGCACGCCGACGAGATTGTCTCCCTGGGCGCCGACGCCGTCGACATCGGCGGAGAGTCGACGCGCCCGCAAGGCGCCGCGCGGGTGTCGGCTGCGGAGGAGCTGCGGCGCGTGATGCCGGTCGTCACAGCCGTTAGGCGCGCTCATCCGCACCTCCCGATCTCGGTCGACACAACGAAGAGCGAGGTGGCCCGCGTCGTGCTGGAGGCAGGGGCCGATATCATCAACGACGTCGCGGCCGGCCGGCTCGACAGCGCCATGTTCGGCGTGGTTGCCGCGGCTAACGCCGGCATTATTCTCATGCACTCGCGGGGCGACGTCGAGTCGATGGCGAGGTACGAGCTGGCGGTCTACGGCGACGATCCCGTGGGTGACGTCGTTCGCGAGCTGCGGGAATGCGCTACACGGGCGCTGGAGTCAGGTGTGGCGCGAGAGCGAATTGTGCTCGATCCCGGGATCGGCTTCGCCAAACGCACGGCACACTCCGTCGCGATGCTGGCAGGACTCGGTCGCATATCCGCGTTAGGCTATCCGGTCCTCGTCGGTGCATCGCGCAAGCGCATGGTCGGTGAGCTTTCCGGCGTGACAGATCCGCGCCTGCGCCTCGCCGGATCGCTCGGCGCGCATGTCGCGGCGCTCATGCGTGGGGCGCGCCTGTTCCGCGTGCACGACGTGAAAGCGCATCGCGAAGCGCTAACGGTTGCGTGGGCAGTTCTGAATTCAGCCGCCGGGCGATAGGAGCGTGGCGCTGGCTCGCCGGACAAGCGGGTCCGCATCATGCGGTCCGGAAAGTTGAGGTTAGCGGGCAAGTCGCGGCCCTCCAAGCTTGTCGAAGTACGTGCCGGGCAGGGTAGGTGCGCGGATCCGGGGAGTTAGTATTGGGGCGACTCCGTCCCGCGCGAGAGAGCGTGCGTAAAGAGAGCGTGCGTAACAGGATCCGAGGTGGCACGGTCCCCGCGATCGTCGCGTTTGTTCTCGCGATCATTTACGGCGCGACGCTGGCGCCCGGACTGACGCTGTGGGACTCGGGAGAATTCCTCTCCGCGATCCACTCGCTAGGCATCCCGCACCCGCCGGGGACGCCGCTCTACATCATCGTCGCTTCGACTTGGTCCCGCGTCTTCGGCCCTGTCCTGGGATTCGCCCGCTCGGTGAATGCGCTCTCGGCCGTAGCCACTGCGGCCGGCTGCACTCTGTTGGCGTGGAGTGTCGCGCGCTGGACCGGGTCACGACTGAGCGGCATTGCCGCCGGAATCGCCGCCGGCTCGATGCTCAGCGTATGGCGCAGCGCCACGGAAACTGAAGTGTACGCGCTTTCCTTCGCGCTTTCCCTGGTGACACTCGTGCTCGCGGACAGGGCGGGGCGCAGCGGGCACTGGCGCGATGCGCTGCTGGTCGTGTACGCGCTGTCGCTCGGTGCGGCGTTGCATCTCAGTGCACTTGTCCTCGCCCCGGCCGTTGTTTGGCTCGCCGCGACGGACGGCACGGGCCGGCTACACGTGCCGCGCGCGGTGCAGTTGGCAGGTACGGCGCTGCTCGCGATCTCGTTAGGTTCGGCTGCGCCGCGCCTGGCAGCTGCGGCCATCCTGGTCGTCCTCGCCGGCAGTCTTGCCCGGCGCGAGGAGATCGTGGCCAGACGGTGGCTGGAAGCAACTGTGCTGACAGCCTTGGTCGCGCTCGCCGCAAGCGCGTCACTCGTTATGCTAGCGCGGGCGCCATTCGATCCCTTCGTCAATCAGGGCGATCCGGCGACCTGGGATCGATTCGTCTCTGTTCTCCGGCGATCTCAGTACGACGTCCCGCCGCTCTGGCCACGCCGCGCACCGCTATGGCTTCAGGTAGCGAACGTATTCCAGTATGCCGACTGGCAAGTGGCTTTCGCCTTGGACGATTGGGTGGGCGCAAGTCTGCGGCGCACGCCGCTTACGGTGGCCTTCGGCGTCCTGGCTGTGCTGGGGGCACGCTGGCACCGCGCGCGCGATCGGAGATCATTCCGCGGAATGCTGTTGGCCCTGGCCAGCGCTTCATTAGGTGCCGTTCTCATGCTCAATTTGCAGGCCGGGCCCTCTTTCGGCGCGGATATTGTCCCCGCTGACGCACACGAAGCCAGGGAGCGGGACTACTTTTTTGCGACAGCGTTTGCGCTGGCCGCGGCATGGGCGGGAATCGGCGCAGCGCGCCTGGGCGGCGCCCTGACGGCGCGAGTTGCGCGCAGGAGAGCGCATCTCGCGCTGCCGGGAACGGAGCACACTCCGAGCGGACAGTCCGCGTTAGGTGCCGCGCTGACAGTCGCCATCCTCGCAGCGCCGATCGTCCTCAACTGGAGAGCGGCAGACCGGTCGCGACCTCAGCAAGCAGCCCTCGCCTCTCGCTTCGCCGACGCCTTGCTGGCCGGCGTCCCGCGGAACGCTGTGTTTCTCGTGGCCGGGGATAACGACACGTATCCCTTGTGGTACAAGCAGCAGGTGGAGGGGAGGCGGCGCGATGTAACAGTCGTGACCATCCCCCTGCTCCCGGCCGCATGGTACCGCGCCGAGCTGAGCCGACGCTCGGGGCTGCTCCCGCCGGACACGGCCGCGCCCTGGAGAGGTATCGGCACGACGCTACGGGCTCTCGCGGAGCGAGCCGACCGGGCCGGCCGCCCGATCGCCGCCGCGATCTCGGTGCCGTACACGGACCGCGCGGCGTTAGGTGCCGCACGCCGCTGGACCCTGCGCGGGCCCGTGTTCGTCGTGGACCCGGAGGTGAGCCCGACAACGGTCGGCGTGCACGTGCAGAGCGACACCCTCGTCATCCACCCGATCGGCCACGTTATGCTCGGAGTTGACACGTCGGTTCTGCTTCCTGCGCGCGGCCCGCGCGTTAGGCACCGGGCCGACCAGACGGAGCGCTACATCGCCGCGTTGCTGGAGTGCCCTTACGCCGTTGTCGCGACGGTTCGGCGCGGCGGCGGTTCCGTTGATCCGATCTGTAACCTTCGATAGCTTAAAAGCTTATGCCTTTCCCCGACCTTGAGGCACGGGTCGCCGACGTGTGTCAGCGCATCGAGGCGGCAAGGGCCCGGGGAGGCCACGGCCAGCGGGTCGAGATCGTTGCCGTCACCAAGTCACACGGTGTCGCAGCGATCGACGCGGTGGCCAAGTGCGGCATCCGACGCATTGGCGAGAATCGCGTGCAGGAAGCTCTGGCCAAGATGCCTCAAACGAAGGCGGACGTGGAATGGCACCTGATCGGACACTTACAGCGCAACAAGGTGAAGCACCTCGATTCCTTCGCGATGTTGCATTCGCTCGATAGTCCACGTCTGGCGGATGAAATCAGCGCGTTCGGCGTGCGTCGCGGCCGCAAGGTAGGTGTGCTTGTCCAGGTAAACGCTTCGGGCGAAGCTTCCAAGGGCGGATACGCGCCTGAGGGAATACCGGCCGAGGCCGAACGCCTAACAAGCTTGCAGGGGATCGCAGTTCTGGGAACCATGACCATGGCACCGTTCGACGCCGGCGAGGCTCTGCTGCGGGAGACTTTTTCGCGGACGCGGGCCGCGGGCCGCGTGCTACGCGACGCGGGGCATCCGTCGCACGAGCTTTCCATGGGCATGTCTGATGATTACGAGGTCGCGGTGGAAGAAGGGGCGACGCTCGTTCGCCTGGGAACCATATTGTTCGGGGCACGAGAATCATGAGCGACGACATCTTCCACCTAACGCCGCTCGATATCCGGCGCTACGACTTCGGATCCGCGCTGCGTGGGTACGACAAGGTCCGCGTCGACCAGTTCCGCGAGCAGGTCGCGGCCGAGGTCGAGCGACTGGCGCGCCAAGTTCAGGACCTCGAAGGCAAGGCGCGCGGGTTCCACGAGCAGCTGAAGGCTTTCCGCGAGCGCGACAAGGCTATCAACGAAGCGCTGGTTTCGGCGCAGCAGTTGCGTGCGGAGGTCCGTGAGCAGGCCGACCGCGAAGCGCAGCTGATCCTGCGCGAGGCGCGCGCCGAGGCCGAACGCCTCCTGGCCGATACGAAGCAACAGATGGGGCGTGTGGAAGCGGAGCTGGACACGCTGGTGCGGCAGCGCCGAGCGTATCTCGCGCAGCTGCGAGCGATGATCGAGCGTCAGCTGGCCGAAGTCAGCGCCGCGGAAGCGGCGCCTACTTCGTTAGGTGTCGTCCCTACCGAGCCCGAGGGAGCCGCCGCACAGCGGCCCGCGCCGCAGACGCCGGCCTGGCTGGATTCGCTGGTCAAGGAGTAACTAGGGAGCGATGCCGGCAAGTCTGCATACGGTGGAGGCGATCGCAGCGTCCGCCGCGGTTGTGCGAGCGCGCATTGCCGAGTCGCCCGATGTGGCGATCATCCTGGGGACGGGCCTCGGCGGGCTCGCGCGCCAGGTCGAGTCGAGCGTGGTAGTCCCTTACGCTGACATCCCGCATTTTCCGCTATCAACGGTGGACTCGCACGCCGGGCGCCTGGTGCTCGGGACTCTGTGCGGCCGGCGCGTGGTTGTCATGCAGGGCCGCTTGCATCGTTACGAGGGCTATACGTTGCAGGAAGTGACGTTTCCCGTGCGCGTTCTGCGCGCGTTAGGAGCGACTGTGCTGGTGGTGTCCAACGTGAGCGGGGGAATGGACCCGAGCTGGGAGGCGGGCGATCTGATGCTCATCGCGGATCACATCAACTTATTGGGCGACAATCCGCTGGTGGGCCCTAACGACGATCGCCTGGGCCCGCGCTTTCCGGATATGTCCCGGCCGTACGATGCGGCGTTGCGCGACCTGGCGCGCGCGGTAGCGGAGCAGCAGGGGATCGCGCTGCGCGAGGGCGTCTACGCCGCGGTAGCGGGCCCAAATCTGGAGACGCGGGCGGAATACAGGATGCTTCGCTCGTTAGGCGCCGACGTAGTCGGCATGTCCACGGTTCCCGAGGTGATCGTGGCCGTGCACGCCGGCATGCGCGTTCTCGGCTTGTCCATCGTCACGGACATGTGTATCCCGGAAACGCTGCAGCCGGTGAACGTAGCGGAGATCCTGGCGACCGCGAACCGCGCCGAACCGCGCCTGACGGCGCTGGTCGCGGGGGTCGTCGCGCGTCTGGGTCTTTGACAATGGCGCAAGACGCTGACTCAAGCGTGACGCCGCGCCGGTTCCCGCGGCTCCCTTTCGAGCGGCCCATTGACGAGCTGGAGCGCGAAGTGCTGGAGTGGTGGCGCGCCGAAGACCTGTTCGCGACATCGGTCCGGGCACGCGAGGGGGAGCCCTATTTCGTCTGGTTCGAAGGGCCGCCGACTGCGAACGGCCGCCCCGGCATCCATCACGTCTTCGCACGCACTATAAAGGACCTCTTTTGCCGGCACCGGGCAATGCAGGGCCATTACGTGCCGCGTAAGGGTGGCTGGGATACGCACGGCCTGCCCGTCGAGATCGAAGTCGAAAAAGCGTTAGGCATCAGCGGCAAGCAAGAGATCGAAGCTCTCGGCGTCGCCAAGTTCAATGCGCTGTGCCGCGAAAGCGTCTTCACTTACAAAGGGGACTTCGAGTCCCTCTCGGAACGCACCGCCGTGTGGATGGACTACGCCAACGCCTATGTGACGTACAGCAACGAGTACATAGAGAGCGTCTGGTGGGCGCTCAAGACGCTGTACGACAAGGGGAGGCTGTATCGCGGCCACAAGATCCTCCCGTATTGTCCGCGCTGCGGCACGGCGTTGTCGTCGCACGAGGTAGCGCAGGGATACGAGGATGTGGACGACCCGTCGGTCTATGTGACGGTCGAGGTGACAGGGGCCGGCTCTCGCCTCGCGAGCGACCGCGACGGGCCGGGGACCGCGAGCGACGGCCTAACGCGCCGGTTGTTGATTTGGACAACGACACCGTGGACACTGGTATCGAACGTCGCGCTTGCCGTCCATCCCGATCTGGCGTACCTCGAACTGCGCAAGCGCTCCGCGCCTGACGAGGGGACACTCATGCTGGCCGAGGAGCGGGCGGGGGCGCTGTTAGGAGCGGACTTTACGGATCGCTGGGAGACAGTTGCGCGCCTAACGGGCAAGGCGCTCGTCGGACTTACCTACCGGCGTCCGCTGGATTGGGTGCCGATCCCCGCCGACGCGGCGCATGAGATCATCGTCGGCGAGGAATTCGTGTCGGCCGAGGACGGCAGCGGCATCGTGCACATGGCCCCGGCCTTCGGCGCCGACGACTACGCCGCGGGGAGGCGTCACGGCCTGGCTTTCCTGCAACCTGTCAATGCGCGCGGCTGCTTCGACGACGGCATCCCTGTCGTGGGCGGGCAGTGGGTGAAAGACGCCGACTCGGCCATTATCGACGAGCTGCAGCGGCGCGGGTCGTTATGGAAGTCACAGCGGATCGCGCACGCTTACCCGCATTGCTGGCGCTGCGGAACGCCGCTGCTGTATTACGCGCGCGAATCCTGGTTTGTGCGAACCACGAGCTTCAAGGACGATATGCTCGTGCGCAACGCGCGCATCGAGTGGCATCCCAGCGAGATCGGCGAAGGACGCTTCGGCGAGTGGCTCAAGAACAACGTGGACTGGGCGCTCTCACGCGACAGGTATTGGGGGACGCCGCTCCCGGTGTGGGTCAGCGACGCGGACCCGGGGGAGATCGAAGTCATCGGCAGTTTTGCCGAGCTGGCCGCGCGCGTAGGGCGGCCGCTACCTAACGACTTCGATCCGCACAAGCCGCATGTGGACGCGTACACATGGCCCGCCCGCAGCGGCAAGGGGACGATGCGCCGCGTAAGCGAGGTGATCGATACGTGGTTTGACTCCGGGTCCATGCCCTTTGCGCAGTGGCACTTCCCGTTCGAGAACCACGCGACGATGCAGCGCATGTACCCGGCCGACTTCATTGCCGAAGGGGTGGATCAGACGCGCGGCTGGTTCTACTCGCTCCTGGCGATCGCCAGCGGACTTGGCGACGCGCTGCCGAACAACGACATCGTGGGACACTCCGCGCGCAGCGATGAACACAGCGTCGCGATCGGTCGCGCCAACGACACGGCTCCGTATCGCGCAGTCGTCGTGAACGACATGGTGCTCGACGCGCATGGCATCAAGATGTCCAAGACGCGCGGCAACATTGTGGACCCGGGGACGGTTATCGAGCAGCATGGCGCCGACGCCCTGCGCGTGTTCCTGATAGGTGCGAGTCAGCTGGATCTCCCGCGGCGCTTCGATGTCGGCACGATCCGCGATCTGGCCACCGGCTTCTTCCTTACCCTCAAGAACGTGTACGGCGGAATCTTCGCCCAGTACGCGAACTTCGGCTGGACGCCGAGTGCGGAGGATCCGGCGCCGGCTGACAGGCCGGTGCTGGACCGTTGGATACTGTCGCGCCTAACGAGTGTCGAGCGTGACGTCGATGCGTTGCTCACGGCCTACGACGCCACCACTGCGGTGCGCCGCCTCATGACTTTCCTCGTCGACGACGTGTCCAACTGGTACGTGCGGCTCAGCCGCCGCCGGCTGTACGACGTCGCTACAGCCGACAACCGCGCCGCGTTCGCCACGCTGCACGAGGTGCTCGTTGTCTTCAACAGGCTGCTGGCCCCATTCGCACCGTTCATCGCGGACTGGCTGCACCGCGCGCTGACCGAATCGAGCGTACATCTGGCCGACTTCACAAGGCGTGACCCTCCGCCGGCCGATGCGGGGCTCGAAGCGGCCATGGGCGAGGCGCGAGAGCTCGTTAGGCTCGGGCGCTCAGCCCGCGAGGACCTGGGCATCAATGTGCGCCGGCCGCTGGCGCGCGCCGTCGGGGTAGTGCCGACGGCTCTGGCCCCCCGCGTCGCGGAACTCCTCCCGCTCATCCGAGCCGAGCTGAACGTCAAAGCGACCACGCTCCTGACACGGGCGGACGAGCTGGTGCAGCTTAGGGCGCGGCCCAACTTCCGGGCCCTTGGCAAGAAGTTCGGCAGGACTACACCCCTCGCGGCCAAGGCGATCGAGGCGCTCTCCAATGAGTCGTTGCAAGCCTTCGAGCGCGGCGAACCACTGCTCGTTTCAGTGGACGGCGCCGAGCATGCTCTGGGCCAAGATGACCTGACCGTCGTGCGCCAGGCAGCCGGCGACCTGGTCGTTAAGGAGGAACAGGGTCGCCTGCTTGCCCTGGACCCAGTCGTGACACCGGAGCTTCAAGCAGAAGGACGGGCTCGGGAGCTGGTAAGCCGCATCCAACGGCTCCGCAAAGAAACGGGATTCGCCGTCAGTGACCGCATCCAACTATGGTTATGGGGTGCCGCGGAACTCGAATCCGCGGCTCGTGTTCATCAGGATTGGATCGCGGGCGAAGTGCTGGCGCGCGCCATGCACATCGGTCGCGACGGCAGCAGAGACATTGCGGCACACGCCGTCGATATCGACGGGCTAACTGTGCACGTCGCCCTCACGCTAGATGTAGAATCATGAGCCCAACCGGGAGCACGAAGAAGCCCAAGCCGCTGACCAAGAAGCAGTTGCAGTACTTCGAGAAGCGGCTCATGGAAGAGCGCAAACGGATCGTCAAAGAGCTTGGCAGCTACGACGAAGCCTTCGGGACAACGGCGCAACAGTCCGACGGTGATCTCAGTTCTTACTCGTTCCACATGGCGGATCAGGGCACGGACGCGATGGAACGTGAGAAGGCCTTCTTGTTCGCGAGCAAGGAGGGGCGTTTTCTCTGGCATATCGATGACGCGCTCCGGCGCCTGTATAAGTCGCCGGACACGTTCGGCCTCTGCCATCAGTGTGGCAACGTGATCGCATTCGACAGACTCGATGCTTTACCGCATGCCCGGTATTGCTTCGACTGCAAGCAGAGGGAGGAAGATGGCAAGAAGTAGGGATAAGGCGGCGCTATTCTGGCCTGTCATCGCGTTAGTTCTCGTCGCCGATATCGTAACGAAGATCTGGGCGGAGTCGGCCCTCCAGCCGCGCGGAGTGCCGCGCGATGTGATCGGCGAGTACGTACGGCTGACTCTGGTCTACAATCCGGGGGCGGCCTTCGGGCTGTACCTGGGACCCTGGTCGCGCTGGATCTTTCTCGGTCTCACTGTCGGCGCTCTCTTCATCCTGGCGCGTTTGTATCGCCAAACGGCCGCGGGCGATCGCTGGCGAACACTCTCGTTAGGTCTCGTGACCGCGGGCGCGATTGGCAATCTCATCGACCGGGTGCTGCGGCCGATCGGCGTCGTGGATTTCATCGATGTGGGGGTTGCTTCCTGGCGCTGGCCCACCTTCAATGTGGCGGATATGGCAGTCTCCGTCGGAGCCATCCTGCTGGCCTGGGTGCTCTGGGGGGACGAGCGCAAAGTGAGCGCCGAGCCGCGCTCGGCGGTCGTTTCGCGGGCTGCCGAAGGTCAGTGAGAGCGCCGCGTCCCACCGGCGCGCCTAACGATGCAGTCACCCTCGAGGCGGACAGCGATGTCCGCCTCGACTTGTTTGTGGCGGGGCGTCTCGACGTTTCGCGCACGCGCGCGGCTACCCTTATCGCCACGGGACAGGTGCTCGTGGACGAGCGCCTCGAAAAGGCGAGCTACAAACCGCGCAGCGGCGAGCGAGTGGAGATCTGGCGGCCGGCTCCAGCGCCGGAGCCGCGCATCGAGCCGGAGCAGATCGCCCTCGACGTTGTCCACGAGGACGCTGACCTGCTGGTCCTCGACAAGCCGGCCGGAATGGTCGTCCATCCCGCCCCGGGGAACTGGTCCGGAACGATCGTCAACGCGCTCCTCGGCCGCGGGTTAAGCGCTGACGTCGGGGGGACTGCGTCGAGCACGGAGCCTCGCGCCGGTCTCGTGCACCGCCTCGATAAGGAGACCTCGGGGCTGCTCCTCGTGGCCAAGACGGAGCGCTCGCATCGCATATTGGCCACGGCGCTGGCGCAACGGCGCGTCGTCCGGCGCTACGCGCTGCTCAGCCACGGGCACCTTCGCGGCGACTCGCTCGTCGTGGAGCAGCCGGTCGCGCGGGACCCGCGAGACCGGAAGCGCATGGCAATCGTCCAAAGCGGCAAGCCGGCGAAAACGACCTTCGTTCGGTTGGCGCGTTTCGACGCTGGAGATCTGCTGCGCGCGACACTTCACACAGGGCGCACGCACCAGATCCGGGTGCACCTCGCATCGGTAGGCCACCCCGTGATGGGGGACCAAGTGTATGGCGGCAGTGCGGGACCCGACCGTCGCCTTGCACGTCTGCCAGCGGGCCGGCACTTCCTCCACGCGGCGTGGCTGCGGTTTCGCCACCCCTCGTCAGGCGCGCTGATCGACATCCGGTCGCCGCTGCCGGCGGACCTTAAAGCTTCGCTGGCGCACGTGTCGGGGAACATGCATTGGCTCGACACCGAGGAGGGAGATCCGCTTGACGAGTACGGCTTCTATCGAGACGACACCTAACGCCGCCGTCGATCACCTGCTTATCGTCGAGGTGAAGGGCCAGTTGTACGGTCTCGACGCGACACATTTGCGCGAAGTAGTCCCCGCCCTTGGAATGACGCGGATTCCGGGTGCACCAAGCGCCATCACCGGCCTCATCAATCTGCGCGGCTCGCTCGTGGTCGTGGCCGACCTTGGAGCGCGTTTGGCTGGCGAAGAGGTCAGCAGCGAGAGCGGTTGTGTGGTGTTGGTGGACGTCGAGGGGCGCAGTGTGGGCCTTGCCGTGAACGACGTGCGCGACGTCGTTGCGCTGCCGACTGAGCCCATCGGAGCGGCGGCCACCACGATCCCAGACGCAGCAGCTGCCGCCACGCTGAGTCGGGCGGTGGGACGTTTGGATGACGCGATCGTCATAGTGCTGGACGTTCCGGCCCTGGTGCGGCAGGTGGTCGTGTGAGTCGGCCGAGCCTCGGTTTCAATCGGGAGATCTCAGCGTGAGCCAATCAGTACTGATCTGCGACGACGCCATTTTCATGCGCACCATGCTCGCCGACATCCTGCAACAGGCCGGGTTCGATGTCGTTGGCGAAGCTGAAACCGGAACACAGGCGGTCGAGCGGTATCGCGACCTGCGTCCCGATCTCGTGACGATGGACATCGTAATGCCGGACATGGGAGGGATAGATGCCGTCCGGGAGATCACGAAACTGGATCCTGCGGCAAGGATTCTGATGTGCAGCGCGATGGGTCAACAGGCGCTGGTGATCGAAGCAATTCAGGCTGGCGCGAAGGACTTTGTCGTAAAGCCGTTTCAGCCGAGCCGGGTGTTAGAGGCGATCCAGCGAGTTCTCTCGTAGCCGCCACGCGAGCGGCTGCAGAATGGATCCCGCCAAGTATGCCGCGCTGTTCGGCTCGGAGAGTCGCGAGAATCTCAGTGCGATAACCCAGGCCCTGTTGGCGCTGGAGCGCCAGCCGGAGTCGCGCGAGCCGATCGACGCGCTGTTCCGCGCGATGCACACAATCAAGGGAATGGCTGGCGTCATGGGATATGCTGCCGTGACCGAGCTGGCGCACGAGATGGAATCGCTGCTGATGCCGATGCGGGACGGCCGCCGGCAGTTGACTGCTCCTCTTATCGAGCTGTTGTTCAGCGGCACCGACGCTTTAGAGGAAGCGATCGACCTCGAGGTCGCCGGCAAGGCGCGGGTGGGGGGGGGGCTCGCGGCGGAAGCAGTGGCGGGCGTGCTGCTGCGCGTTCGGGAGGCGACTAGTTGGGAGGAGATGCCCGCCGGAGCCACGGAATCAGCGCCCTTGGCTCGCGCATCTCAGGAGGGGACGGGTGGTGCGAAGGGGGAGACACAGGCAGCGCAGCGCGCCGACGACGCGTGGGCGGCCACGCGTGGTGGGCGTGCGCGGCAGCCGTCGCAGGTGAGGATCGACATCCGCCGCCTCGACGCCCTGGTGAACCTCGTGGGCGAACTGGTGATCGCGCGTGGCCGCCTGTCCAAGCTGGCAGGGGACCTAGGGCACGGCGAGCTGGACGACGTTGTGAGCCACGCGGCGCGTCTTGTGGGCGAGCTGCAGGATGCGGTGATGGCGAGCCGTCTCGTGCCGGTGTGGCAGATCTTCGACCGCTTCCCGCGAGTTGTGCGCGACGGCGCGCGCGCGTTAGGCAAGGAGATCGACTTCGTGCTGGAAGGCCGCGAGATAGAGGTCGATCGGTCGTTGCTCGATCAAATGGGCGATCCACTCGTCCATCTGCTGCGCAATGCTGTCGATCACGGCCTTGAATCACCGGACGAGCGTGAAGCGGCGGGGAAGCCGCGCACCGGGCGGCTGGTGCTGAGCGCCGCGCGCGACCGGGCCGCCGTGGTGATCCGCGTGAGCGACGACGGACGCGGCATCGATCGTACGAAGGTGCTGCGCAAGGCGCAGGCGCTAGGCCTTCCCGAGGGCCAGCTGCCGGAATTGAGCGATGAGCAGTTGTTGCGTGTGATCGCGCGTCCCGGCTTTTCCACGGCCACGCAAGTCACCGATTTCTCGGGCCGCGGGGTGGGGATCGATGCTGTTGTCGCGCGCGTGCGCGGGCTCGGCGGTTCCATGGAAGTACGCACCGCGCTGGGGGAGGGGACGTCTTTGACGCTGCGACTTCCAGCCACGCTCGCCATTGTGCCGGCTCTGCTCACGCGTGTCGCCAGCGAGACGTACGCGCTGCCGCTGACGCACGTGCAGGAGACGTTACATCTGACGCCCGATGTCGTCCGGGCCGTGCGGGGGCGTGACGTTCTGGTGCTGCGTGATGAGTTCCTACCGCTCGTGCGCTTGCGCGAGCGCGTACAGCTGCCGGCACGGGACGCGGAGGGGAGCCAAGTCGTCGTAATCGAAGTGGCCGACCGCCGTTCGGGCGTGGTAGTCGATCAGCTGATAGGTCAGCAGGAAATCGTTGTGAAGGCATTCGACGTCGTGCGTGGCGCGGCGTCTTGCGTGACCGGAGCGACGATTCTAAGCGACGGATCTCCGGCGTTAATCCTCGAAGCGAGTAGCCTCTTGTAGAGGGGACGGGTGCATGTACGACATTCGCACGCTGCAGCCGATGCAGCTCGACGCGTTAAAAGAAGTGGCCAACATCGGGGCAGGCCACGCCGCAACGGCGCTGTCCCAGATGACGGGTCACACAATCATGATCTCGGTTCCCGAGATCAACGTTGCGGCGTTGGAGGACGTGCCGCCACAGATCTCCGACCCCGAGGAGCCGGTCGCCGCCGTGCTCATGAACATGATCGGCGATCTGGCGGGTCACACGTTGCTGGTCTTCCCGAAGCCGACGGCGGTGCGCCTGGCGCAACAGTTGACCAACCGGCCGACGGCGCCTAACGGTGAGCTGAGCCCGTTGGAGAAGTCGGCGCTGAAGGAGGCGGGGAATATCCTGAGCGGCGCGTACATGAACGCTCTGTCGGATTTCATGGGGTTGATGCTCCTGCCGTCCCCCCCCAGTCTCGCCATCGATATGTCGCGCGCGGTGCTGTCGACGGCATACCTGCAGTTCGGCGCGGCGTACGACTACGTGTTCTGCGTGGAGACCGAATTTCAGCTGCACGAAGCGGATGAGCGGCTGCGGGGCTTTTTCCTCCTCCTCCCCGACCCGCCGTCACTGCGCGCCATCCTTCGCGCCGTTCGGCTGGCGTAACCGGCGGCGACGTTAGGGCCCGCCGCCGCCCGGAGCAGGAGCATGGAGCCGAGTTTGATGTCCGCGCGCGATCGCGAGGTTTTGCGGTCGTTCGCGCGCCGCATCGACCCGGCGGACGCCGGCGCGCACAACAACCTGGGCGTGCTCTACTTCAACAAGGGGATGCACGAGGAGTCTGTCGCGGCGCTGACGCGAGCGTTGGAGCTGGACGCGCGGATGACAGTAGCCCAGCGCAATCTCGAGATCGCGTACTTCACGACGGGTTACTACGACAGGCGCGTGCCGCAACTGCGCGAGCGGTTAGACGCCGCGCCGCACGATCGCGCGGCGCGGCGGGAGCTGGCGCGTACTTACGCACTGCTGGGGCAGTACGCCAGCGCAGCGGCGGAGTTCGGCGCTCTCGTTAGGGAAGATTCCGGCGACGCCGCCGCCGTGCTGCAGCTCGCTCTGGCGGAGCACAAGCGTGGAAACCTGGAGCGGGCTGCCGAGTGGATCGCGCGCGCGCTGGAGCTGGAGCCGCGGAATCCGCAGTATCACTTTCACGCCGGGGAGATCAGCTATCACCGCGGATTGAACGAAGACGCCGTCGACAGGCTGCGCCATGCCATCGCTCTCGCCGCCGATCTGGCGGATGCGCACTACTTGTTAGGCTTCGTGCTTGGCGACATGGGTCGCCATGACGAGGCGCGCTCCGCCGCCCAGCGCGCCATGCAACTGAATCCCGCGCTCGGCCGTGCGCAGGCAAACCTGTCGCTGGATCAGCTGGACGCTCGCACGGCCGCGGCCGCGGCCACGGCCCGCGCCCAAGCCGGCGCCGACCGCGAGATGGAGATCGCGGAAGAGGGACACCTCGCGCACTTCAATCTGGGCCTCGCCTTCCGCCAGAAGGGCTACTTCTCGGAAGCGCTGCGCGAGTACCGCCTGGCACTCGACCGCGGCGAAGGCCGCTCTCTCGTGCTACAGGCGATGGCGGAAGTGCACTTGTTGCAGGCGGACGGCGGCGCGGCGGCCGAGTTGTATGACAGGCTCGTCGAGGCAGACCTGCTTTCTCCGAAGCTGTGGAACGAGCGCGGGATCGCGCTACACCAGCTGGGCCGCCTCGACGAAGCCGTGCAGAGCTACGAACGAGCGATCGCCGTGGATCCGCGTTATGCGATCGCGCATAACAACGTCGGTGTGGCGCAGTGGCAATGCGGCCGGCTGGACGAGTCTATCGCGGCGTTTCGCGCGGCGCTGCGCGAGCATTCCGGTTTCGTGAAGGCGCGGCTGAACCTGGCGCTCCTGCTTTTCAAGCAAAAGCAGCTGCAGCTCTGTCTCGAAGCCTATCGCCACGTGCTGCAGCTGGTCCCGGAGCACGCGACAGCGTGGAACGGTGTGGGCGTCGTGCTCGCGGAACTGCGCAAGTTCGAGGATGCGCGCAACGCATTCGCGCGTGCCATCGAGGCGCGTCCCGACCATGCCGAGTCGCACTACAACTTGTCGTTCGCGCTCTCCAACCTCGGCGATTTCGAAGGCGCCTTACGCGAGACGAAGCGGGCGCTCGAGCTGGATCCGTACTATGTGCCGCAGAAGTTCGAGTTGGCGATCGACCTGGAGTTCGAGGATCCCGACATCCGAGTCAGTCCCGACCTCGGAGCGGAGCGACGCGAGGAGCAGCTGGCCGATTTCGAGTTCGATGCGGAAGCGTTGGGCGCGCTTTTCGCCGAGCTGGCGCCGAGCGCCGATGCCGGGCCACGTGTCGCGCCGGCCGCGCTGGGCAGCCCGTACGCCGCGGCAGTGAGCCTGCGATTGGCGCGGCAGTTCGACCGCGCGTTGGCGGAAGCACATCGCGCTCTCGCGTTAGGTGGCGATAAGCGCGAGGGGCTGGTGCTCATAGGCGAGCTGTTCCTCGAGCTCGGAGCGCACGGCGAAGCGCACGAGCGTTTCCGCCAGGCGCGTGTCCTGGACGAAGCGGATATATCAGCGGCTGCCGGTGAGGCACGCGCGCTGCTGGCGCTTGGCCGCGGCGCTGAGGCGAGCGCCGTCGCCGAGTGGTTGGCCGAACAGGCTCCCAGCGACGTAGATCTCCTGCTGCTCGTGGCCCGAGTGCGCTGCGAGTCGCGCGGCTACCTGGCCGCGCTGTCGGCGCTGGAGCTGGCGCGGCGCCTCGCCCCCATGCGTGCGGATGTGATGCGCGACATGGGCGATGCGGCGCGCGCCATGGGCGACCTGGCGCGTGCCGAGGAAAGCTATCGTTATGCGCTGAGCCTGGACCGCGATTTCGCGGCGGTGCGGCTCGATCTGGCGCGGCTGCTCATGGAGCGCGAGGAGCATGAAGCTGCCGAGCGGGAGCTGCTCGCCGCGCTCGATACGGTTCCCACGTACGCCGAGGCGGCCATGGCATTGGCGGCGCTGTGGTGCTCGCGCCAGCGAGCGCGCGAGGCGGTTCGCCTGCTCGCCGAACTGCTGTTGCGGGAGCCGTATCATTTCGACGCGCTGGCAGGGCTGGGCGAGGCGCTGCTGCGGTGCACGCGGCTCGCTGATGCGCGCGTCGCCTTCGAGCGCGTGCTGCGCTTTGTCCCGACACATCCGGCGGCGCTGTACTGGTCGGGAATGCAGCTGAACGACACACACCGCTATGCCGAGGCGATAGCGCGGTGGGCTGTACTAATAGACGCGCACCCGGAGCACGACTATGCGCGCCAGGCGCGCCTCGCGGCGCGCTCGGCACAAGACCTCCAGCGCATCTTTGCTGCGCGTGAGCGCAAAGGAGCGGCCTAACGTGGCAATCGAAGGCCCGCTCCGCGAACTGGGGATCCACGACGTCTTTCAGCTGCTCGATCTGAGCCGCAAGACGGGGCGCCTGCGGGTCACGTCAGCCCTGCGCGACAACGACGGCAGCGTCTACTTCGAGCGCGGGCGCGTCATCGCCGCGACAATCCGCAGCAATCCGTACCCGTTAGGTGCCGTGCTGCTGCGCGCCGGCAAGGTCTCGGAGGGCGACCTGGCGCGTGCCAAGGCGATGCAATCCGACGGCCTGGAGCGCCGGCGCATGGGCGAGCTGCTCGTCGCCATCGGAGCACTGACTGAGAAGGAGCTGGAGCGCCAGGTGCGGCTGCAGGTCGAAGCCGTGGTGTTCGAGCTTATGTCGTGGCAGGAAGGGCACTTCTCCTTCAGCGAGGGGACGTTGGGCGAGATCGCCGTCGACGCCCTCACAAGCATCTCCACCGAATCGCTCCTCATGGAAGGGGCGCGCCGCATCGACGAGTGGGCCCGCATCGCGCACCGCATTCCGCATCTCGATGTAATACCCGTGCTCGCCCCGGTGGACGATACGCACCCTTCGCTGCTGGACCTGCTGCCGCACGAATGGGAAGCACTCGCCCTCATCGACGGGGTGCTGGACCTGCGCACCATCGCGACGGCGTTAGGCAGGAGCGACTTCGACCTGGCGCGCATAGCGTATGGCTTGCTCTCCACCGGGGTCATCGAGCTGCGCGAAGTGGCGCGGCCGGCGATCTCGCCAAGTAGCGGCCGGGACGGCGACACGCTGGCCGCGGCGCGCGCAGCACTGCGCGAGGGCCAGCTTGGCGAGGCGCTGCGCCTCGCGACACGTGCCGTCGCCGCTGCGCCGCACTCTGTCGAGGGACGCCTGTTGCTGGCTCGTGTGCTCAACGCCGAGCGCCGGGAAGCCGAAGCAGATGACGAGTTGCGCCGCGCGCAGGAGCTAGATCCGTCGTCCACACGTCCGGTCCTGGAACAGGCTCGATTCGCGCTCCGGCGCGGCGAGTTCAAGGAGGCTGTGCGCGTGTGGCAGCGCTTCCTCGCGCTCAGCCCAGCCGACGCGCAGGCAGCACGGATCCGCGAGGCAGCTGAGCTGGCGGCACGGCTGGACACAGCACTGGAGGCGTTGAGCGATGCCTGACGAGATCGGCCGTCTGAGCGACGAGTTGGCGCGCGATCCCGCGAGCCTGGCCTTCGTACCTCTGGCCGACGCGTTGCGGCGCGCCGGACAGCTGGACGTCGCGCTGCGTGTGGTGCTGCGGGGCCTCGAGAGACACGCCTATCAGGCCGAAGCGCACGCGGCTGCGGCGCGCGTATACAGCGATCTCGGCGAGCGCGAGCGCGCGAAGGATGAATGGGAGATCGCGCTGCGACTGGCGCCGGGGCACCTCGACTCGCTGCGCGGGCTGGGTTTCCTGGCATATCAGCGGGGCGATGCGGACACAGCGCTGCGGCATCTGCGCGATGCCGTGGAGCGCTCACCGGAGGACCGCGGCTTGCGCGCGGCGCTGGAGCGTGTCAGTGCGCTGCGGCGGGACGGCGCAGCGCGACCGGAGCCGCGCGTAAGCGACGTTCCCGCTGCGGCAGCCGCGTATGCGGTGACCGAGCCGTTAGGCGAGCTTTTGGTCGACCCGGCCGGTCTGGTGCTGGCGGGGCGGTTGTCTGACGCGGCCGGTAGCGATGTGGCTGCCGCTGTCGGTGCCGAGCTGACGGGGGTGACGCTGGAGGCCGTGCGCGCGCTGGAGCGGCTGGGTTTGGGCGACTGGCGGGCCCTCACGGTTGACGCGGAGCGGGCGACGCTGGGACTAGCGCCCGGGCCTAACGCGTCGCTCGCGCTGGTGGCGGCGGCGCCGGGGACCGCGGCGGGTCTGCTCCGGCGCCAGCTCGAGCGTGCCCGCCAGCGCGCGCTGCAATTTCTGGAGGCGACGGCATGAGCGCCACGCTGCAGACAGTGCTCCAAAGGCTGGCGCACAGCGCCGGCGTGCGTGCCGCTGTGCTGGCCGTGGAGGATGACGGTGTGAGCGTGCAGGTTGCGGCGCACGCGGACGTGGACACCGATGCACTGGCGGCGTTAGGCTGCCGCGTGTTCCGTGCCGCGCGGTTGGCGAACGATCGGGCGGGCTTCGGCCGCACGGGTGTGCTGCGCCTGGAGGCGCAGCACGGGCAGGTTTTCGTCGCCGGCCCGAGCGGACTGCTTGTGATAGTGCTGGCCGAGCGTGATGCGAACGCGGGGGCGCTGCGACTGTCCGTTGCGCAAGCGGCGGATCAAGCAGGGGCGCTTGCATGACGCGCGTGGTCGAGGGGTGGCTGGCGGAACCGCTCACGCGGTTTGTGCGCGAGGCCGTCGTGCGCGGCGCACTAGTGCTGGAGCCGAGCGGGCGCGTGCTCGCTGCGCACGGCTTCACGCGTTCGGTGGACGTGATGGCGGCGTGTGCCCTGGCGGCGGGGATTCACGCGACGTCGCGGGAGCTGGGGCAGATGGTGCAGAGCGCGCCGTACGGGGCGTTGCATGTGCGTGGTTCGGCGAGCCAACTGTACCTCGCGCCGCTGGCTGCTGGAGGGCGGGATCTGGTGCTGCTCGCCATCTTCGACGAGGCCAGCTCGTTAGGCATGGTCCGCGTGTGTTTCACGGACCTGGCGGCGGCCGCGGGGGCGGCGCCTGCCGCCGCAGAAGGAGCCGGCGCGCCGCTGGCGGCCGATTTCGAGCAGGAGCTGGGCAGGAACCTGGCAGCGCTCTTTGGCCGCGCCTAACGAGATATTACGATGCCTGTCGTCAACTACACAGCTCGCGAAATCGTCTGCAAGATCGTGTACGTCGGTCCCGGTCGCTCGGGGAAGACGAGCAACCTGCAGTACATCTACGACAGGGTGCCGGCCGACAGGCGCGGCACGATGGTGTCGCTCGCCACGCAGGCGGAGCGCACGCTTTTCTTCGATTTCCTGCCGCTGGAGCTGGGGACGATCTCGGGCTTCGCGACACGCTTCCAGCTCTACACTGTGCCGGGACAGGTGTATTACCGCGCCACGCGCCGCCTGGTCCTGCAAGGGGCGGACGGCGTGATCTTCGTGGCCGACAGCCAGCGCCGGCAACTGGCGGAGAACCTGGAAAGTCTGCGCGATCTGCACGAGCACCTGGCAGATGAAGGGATCGACCCGCGCACGTTTCCTCTCGTTATGCAGTTCAACAAGCAGGACCTGCCGCGCGACCTCATCATGCATCATTCCGCGCTGGACGAGATGCTCAATTTTCGCGCGGTGCCGAGCTTCGCGGCCGATGCGCTGCACGGAACGGGCGTGTTCGAGACGCTGCGCGCCGCTTCCGAGATGGTGCTGCGGCGCTTGAGCATGCCGGCCGCCGCCGGAGCCTGACGATGCTCGACGGTCGCTTCCGCTTTGAGAATTACGTGGTGGGCGCCGCCAACCGGCTCGCCGCTTCGGCTGCGCGCGCCGTGGCCGATACGCCGGGAGTCGTGTACAACCCGCTGTTCATCTACAGCTCGTCGGGGCTGGGCAAGACGCATCTGCTCTGCGCGTTAGGCGTCGCCGTCAAGCGCCTGCATCCAGGCCTCATCGTCGAATACACAACGCTGGACGACTTCGTCGATCAGCTGCACGGCGCCATCGCATCCGGACAGGCCGACGCCTTCAAGCGGCGTTACCAGGGGATCGGAGTCCTGCTGCTCGACGACGTGCAGTTCCTCACGGGCCGCCCGGAAACGCAGAGCGAGATCCTGCGCATCCTCAATGCGCTGCAGGCGGGCGGCCGCCAGGTCGTCATGACCAGCGATCGCCCTCCTAACGAGATCGCCGACGTGGATCAACGACTGCTCACGCGGCTGTCCGGCGGGCTGATCGTGGATATCGGCGCGCCGGACTATGAAACGCGCGTCGCCATCCTGCGCCACAAGTGCCAGGAACGCGGCGCCACATTCGCGCCCGGTGTGCTGGAAGACCTGGCGCGCGGAGCCGCCACGAACGTGCGCGAGCTGCAAGGGACACTCAATAGGTTGATCGCACAGCAGGCCATCCTGGACACGCCGATCGGCGCCGCGGAAGCGCGGGTGCTGCTGGGAGCTGCTTCCGGCGCGCCCGCACCTAACGAGTTCGAAAGCTTCCTGAGCGAAGTGGCCGTCGTCGTCGCCAAGCACGTGGAGGGATGGCGCACACGCCTCGCGCAACGCATCGCCCACTGGAACCGCGAAGGCTTCCGCACAACGCTGTTGCAGCGCGCGCTCGAAGCGGGTGAGCCCGTGGATCCGGCAGCCCTGGAGACGAGCTTCGCCAGAACAGTGGAACTCTTGCGCGCGCTGGAACGCGAGGCCGTGCAGCTCAACCCCGCGCACGCGGGCTCGCAGATATTCCGCGACCCGGAAGGCGTTGCCGACGCCGAAGCATTGGTGCAGCGCGAGCTTGCCGGCCGCGAGCCGCTGCCGGCGCCTAACGAAGACCTCACCTTCGCCAGCTTCGCCGTCACGACGACAAACGAGGTGGCCCTGCACGCCGCGCAGGAAGTCGTGCACCACCCGGGGACGCGCTACAACCCGTTCGTGATTGTCGGCCCGCAGGGGGCGGGGAAGTCGCACCTGGCCCACGCTGTCGCCAATGCGCTGCAGCAACGCCGCGGGCGCCTGTCCCGCGTCGCCTGCGTTATCGGCAGTGACTTCGTGGATGAGCTGATTGCGGCTCTGCAACAGGGAGGCTTGGAGCGCTGGCGCGCGAAGTACCGCGCCTGCGAAGCGTTCGTGCTCGATGGATTCGACGCCGTAGCCGACAAGGAACTCACGCAGGACGAGCTATTTCACCTGTTCAACGCGCTGGCTGAGCGCGGCGCGCAGCTCGTGTTCACGGCGCGACAAGAGCCCGCGCAGCTCACTACGCTGGCAGCGCGCCTACGCTCGCGGCTGGAGGGCGGACTCGTGGTGCAGATCACGCGCGAGGCCGTGGCGGGCGAGCCCGTTAGGGCGGCGGCCGTCGCGAATCGCCTAACGCCAAACCCGCGCGGCGCCGCGGAAGGACCCGCCACAGCGCCGGCCGTCATGGAGGGCGTGGCCGATGCGTTCTTCCTGGATGCGGAGAAGGTCGTGCTCGATTGGAACGACGTCGAAGGCCGCCTGGTCGAGGAGCTGCGCTGATGGCCATCCGCGGCAGCCTACGCGAAGCAAGCCTCCCCGACGTTCTGCAGCTGTTGGCCATGGGGAAGAAGTCCGGCTGTCTGAGCATCGGGCATAAACAGAGCTTCGGCAGCATCTACTTCGACAAAGGACGCATCTCGTACGCCGCTGTCGTCAACCGGCGCGACAGGCTCGGCGATATCCTCGTGAAGAACGGCCTGATCACACGCGCCGATCTGGACGGCGCAGTCGCAGAACAGGCAGCGCATCCGGAACGCCGGATCGGCGAGATACTGGTCGCGAAAGCACGCATCCCGCGCGAAGAGTTGCATCGACATGTCCGGCTGCAAATAGAGGAGGCTGTGTACTACCTCTTCACCTGGCATCAGGGGACGTTCGCGTTCGAGCCGGACGTCGTGCCTGACGAGCAGGATTTTCTTGTTTCGATCAATCCCGAATCGTTGTTGCTCGAGGGGGCGCGCCGGATCGACGAGTGGAGCGAGATCGAAAAGCGCATCCCCAGCTTCGACCTCATCTACCAGATAGACCGCGGCAAGTTGGAGGCGAGCGACGTCGCGCTGACGGCCGAACAGGAGGCGCTGGTCCCTTTGTTTGACGGCGAGCGCGACATCTTCGCCCTTGTCGACGAGTCCGGCCTGGGGGAGTTCGAGGTCGTCAAGGCGATTTACGGTCTGCTCAGCGCAGGATTCGTCCAACGGGTCGGGAAATCGCAACAGCGCAGCGGGCCCCCGATCGATGTGCGCATCGCCGAGCACCGCAATCTTGGCGTCGCCTTCTATCGCACGGCGATGTACGCCGAGGCCCTGCGCGAATTCCGGCGCGTCGCTGAATTGCGCCCGCGCGATGAACACGCCGAATTCTTTCTCGGTCTGGTGGCGCTGCGCGAGCGGCGCTTCGCCGACGCCGTGCGCATCCTCGCGGGAGCCGCGGATCGGGCCGGGGCCGGCGTGGCCGTACGCGTGAACTACGCGTTGGCGCTGGAGTTGAGCGGGGAGCCGGACGCCGCGGCCGCGCTGCTGGCCAAGGCTGTAGAAAGTGCGCCTAACGAGCCGGCGGCGTATCTGGCCCGGGCTGCCCTGGCCGTGCGCCGGCGCGACCTCGACACAGCGCGTTCGGCCGCGCAGGCTGCCGACGCCGCGTATGGCAAGAGGCAGCGGCCGGCAGCCTGGTACCACTACGCCGGCGTGATAGCCGCGTTAGGCGGTCTCCTCGACGAGGCCATCCAGCTGTGGACAGAAGGCACCGCGCGCCACCCTCGCTCGGCGGTGCTGCACAACAACCTCGCCACGGCCTACGAACGGCGCGGCCGTGCCGGCGACGCGCTCAGCTCCGCCGAGCGTAGCGCGATCGAGGACCCCACGCTGCCACAGGCGCACAAAAACATGGGAGACTTGCAGTATCGCATGGCGCACTACGACGAAGCCCTGGAGGCCTACCAACGCGCGATCCGCCTGCGCGCCGACCTGGGCGGCGACGTTTACCTCAAATCCGGCAACATCCGCTACAGGCGCGGCGAGACCGAGGAAGCCGCACGGAGCTGGGAAGCCGCTCTGGCACTCGCCCCCGACAACGCGGCCGCCCGCAACAACCTCGAACTGGCACGACGACTCGCATGACGGCGCCTCCAACTCTCGCGTCGTCGGGGCGACGTGCGCCCGAAGTATCCGTCGGCGTCGCGCAATGTGCCGCGCTGCGAGACTCGGGTTCGCTGGTTTCCTACGGACTCGGGTCGTGCGTCGCGATCATACTGTACGATGCGACAACGCGCACAGCGGGCATCGCCCACGTGCTGCTCCCCGACGCCAGCTATTCGCGCGACCAGTCCAAGCCCGGGAAGTTCCCGCACACAGCCGTGCCGCAGCTCGTGGCCGAAATGCGGCGGCTCGGCGCGGGGGGAGGTAAGAGCGGCCGCCTAACGGCGCGCCTCGTCGGCGGCGCCAGCATGTTCGGCTCGCTCCTGACGCTAGCCGGCGTGAATCTGGGCGAACGCAACGTCGGCGCGGCGCGAGCGGCACTCGCGGCCGCGGGAATCGCCATCGTCGGGGAAGATGTAGGCGGTGACTTCGGCAGATCCGTCGCGATCGATGTCGCCGACGGCAGGGTCACAGTGCAATCGATGCGCGAGGGGACGCGTGGACTCTAGGCAGCCGGCGCGTGTGCTCATCGCCGACGATAATGCCCTCGTTAGGCAGATGCTTTGCGACGTGCTGGCCCAGAGCAGTGAATTCAGCCTCGCGGGCTGCGCTGCCGACGGCCGCGAGGCCATCGCCATGGTGCACTCGCTGGCGCCGGACATCGTCACACTGGACGTCGAGATGCCCGGTCTCGACGGCCTGCACGCGCTGGGCTATATCATGAGCGAAGTGCCGCGACCGGTCATCGTGCTCTCGGCACTCGATGCAACCGATGGAGCCGCGCTGGCGCTGCGCGCCCTCGAACTGGGCGCTGTCGACTTCGTGCGCAAGCCGGTTGCGAACGCGACCAACGAGCGGGAGGACCTCGGCGAGTCTCTCATCGCGGCATTACGCGCTGCCCGCGCCGCCAATGTGAAGGGCTGCCGGGTGCTCGCGCGGCCACGCCTGCTCCCGCAGACCAGCGACCGGCCGGCGACGACCGCCTCAGTGGTTGTGGCAATCGCCGCTTCAACGGGTGGCCCACGCGCGTTGGCTGAAATACTTCCGGCGCTCCCGCGCGACCTCGATGCGGCTCTGGTTATCGCGCAGCATATGCCCGGCTCTTTCACACGAGGCTTCGCAGATCGGCTGAACGCCCTGAGCCACCTGCTCGTGCGAGAGGCCACAGTGGGGGAGCGATTGCTCAAAGGAGCCGCCTATCTGGCACCGGGCGGCCGTCATATGCGGCTCATGGCGCGACAGGATGGCCCCGCTATCGCAGTAACCGATGATCCGCCTGTCTGGGGAGTGCGTCCCGCCGCGGACCCGTTGTTCGCATCTGCAGCAACCCTTTTCGGGCCCCGCGCCATAGGCGTCGTGCTCACTGGAATGGGACGGGATGGCGCTGCCGGGCTGGCAGCGATCCGGCGAGCCGGGGGCTACGCAGTCGTCCAGAGCCGCGAGTCGGCCGTTGTGGCCGGAATGCCCCAAGCCGCCCTGGAGCAAGCCGGCGCCGACGTTGTCGCACCCCTCGAGGAGTTGGCTCGGGCAATCGTCGACGCGGTGGAGCGCGGCCCGTCCGCGCGCGGCGTCGCGATGTGACGCAGCACGCAGACGCCCTGTCAGTATTCCGATGATAAACCAAGTTTATCCGCAGACCGCTGCGCCGCCCGCGCCCCCCCGCCCCCACGCTCTCCCCCTCCCGGTAGCCCCGCTGGGATCGCGCGAGAGAGACGCGCTCATAGTCCGGATAGGGCGCGAGTACCTGGCCGTCTGGCTCACGGCAATCGCGGCTCACCTGGACACCGTGAGTCTGCGGACGATCCCCGACGCGGCCGCTGGGGTCGCGGGTCTGCTTGCGTTCGGCGAGCGGTTTTTGGTTGTGTATCGTCCGGAGCACGCTTTGGGGGTGGGGAGCGACAATCCGGCTGAGGTGCAGGCGGCCATTGTCCTGCGCACGGGAGAGAGCTTGGTAGCTCTCGCGATCGACGAGGCCGTGGACGTCCGCGCGATCGATACGGCGACGTTGAGGCGGCCCCCCGCGCTGGTCGCGGAAGACGGTGTTGTAACTGCTTTGGCCTGGTGCGACGGGCTGCTGGTTACGGTGATCGACCCGGGGACGTTGGCGAGCGTGCTCCTGGGTCAAGGCCCGGCCGAGCGTGCAGCATGAGCCAGACACTGCGGCTGGTGACGTTCCGGTTAGGCGACGATCTCTTCGCGACTGAGATCGGCGCTGTGGAGCGTGTGTTGCGCTACGAGTCGCCGCGCGTGGTTCCCAATCTGCCGGACTGGGTGAGCGGCGTGATCGAGTACGCGGGTCGTATCCTGCCGGTGCTGGATCTCGCGCGCCGCTTCGCGCTGCCTAACGTGGCAACGGGCGGCAAGATGCGTCTGCTGGTGCTGAGTGCTGGCGGCGAGCTGGCCGCTGTGGTTGTCGACGGTGTGCTCGACGTGCGCAACGTGAGCGCGGCCGAGCTGTCGCCGCCGCCGCCGCTGCTGCGTTCTCTGGCCGCGGCCTTCCTGCGGGGTGTCATGCGGCGCGACGATCAGTTGGTGCTGGTGCTCGACAGCGACCGGCTCCTCTCGGCCAGCGAACGCCAGGTGCTGGCGTCGGCCGTCCATGGCGACGAGTACACTGCATAACGACGTCGTCAGCGAGCATCGCGACGCCGTCGACCGGCTGGAAGGAGAACTGGCGGGGGACGACGCGGCGCCGCGGCGGGATGACATCAAGGCGGCCATCATCGCCCGCTACAAGGCAATCGACCGGGACCTCAGCGAGCTGGCGCAGCTCAAGGACCGCCTAAGGGCGCTGGCGCAGCAGTGGAAGACACTGGCCCCGGCCGTGGCCGGCGTAGCGCCGCTAGCCGAGGCACCGCTTCCTACGCCTGGCGCCGCTGCAATGGATGCAGCGCCGGAAGGGGCTGTGCACTCCGGCAGCGGGGAAGGAGCGGGGGCCATCTCGAAGCGGATGGACAACCTCAACGCTTCGACGTTCGTGGAGAAAGGGTGGAGCTTGATCGCCATCGGTGATCACGCCGGCGCGGAGGCGGCGCTTTCCCGCGCGTTGGAGTTGGCACCGAAAAGCGTGGATGCGAGATCACTCATGGGCTGGGCGCTCATGCTTCAGGAGAAGTACGACGATGCGTTAGGCCACTTTCAGCAGGTCTTGATGGCCGAGCCGGCCAACGCGCTCGCGCGCGTGAACGTGGGATACATCTGCGTGAAGAAGGGGATCTTCGGCGAGGCGATCGAACACCTCTCCAAGGCCGTGCGTCTGGATAACGACCGCAAAGCCACTCTGTACGCGAACTTCTACCTGGGGATGCTCTACTTCGAGCGCGAGATGTACGAGGACGCGCAGCAGTTTCATCGCAAGGCTATCGCACTCGGCCCCAATCTTATTCAGGCGTATTATGAGTTGGGACGGGCCTGCTGGCAGGGAGACGACCGCGAGGGGGCGGTTTCCGCGTGGCGCGACGGTGCCGCAGCGAACAAGTTCAGTCCATGGGGGAAGCTCTGCGCCGAGAACGCTCAGCTCGCGGAGGGCGGCGGCGAGCCCGTTTTATCTGCCTAACGAGCTGCCTCGCGCTCTCTCTCCCTGCCCATGCGCAGGACGCTCCGGTCCGGTCGCAACGCGGCCGCTTCACTGTAGTCGCGCATCCGTCCGATATCCTTCTGGCGCGCACGGTCCTAACGGCAGCCATTGCGCGCGACACGTTTCCGGGACTCCCGCGCCCCCGCGCCGACGTAGCGATCGTTATCGCGCGTGACGCGCGGGAACTGCGCGAGCTGGCCGGTCCCGGAGTGCCGGAATGGGGGATCGCCGTCGCGAGTCCCTCGCTCCGACGCATTGTGCTGCAAGGGCGCGCAGCCGGTAGTGAGGCCGGAGATCCGCTGACGACATTGCGGCACGAGCTAGCCCACCTCGCGCTGCACGAGTACCTGGGGGACTTGCCGCCGCGCTGGTTCGACGAGGGATACGCCAGTTACGCCGCCGGAGAATGGCGCCGCGATGATGCACTCGCCGCTCAGTTCGCGCTTGCGCTGCGCGGCGTTCCGACGCTGGAGGGGATCGATTCCGCCTTCACAGGCGGTACAGCGCGCGCCGATTACGCCTACGCGCTGGCGCACCGAGCGGTGGCCGACCTTGCCGCGCTGGATCGGCAACGCGGGCTGGCCCTTTTCTTCCGCGAGTGGCGCGGCCGCGGCTCGCTCGATGCGGCGGTGCGGCATGCGTACGGGATCACGTTAGGCACCTTCGAGAAGATGTGGCGATCGCGAACGCGGCGCCGCTACGGCGCGCTCGCGGCGGTGACGGACCTTACACTCGCCGCGGCGCTGCTGCTGCTCGTCGTAGCACCGTTCTATGTAGCACGCCGCCGCCGCGATCGTCGCCGCCTGGCCGAACTTCGCGACGCCGACGCCGCACGCGAGCGGACCGAGGCACGCAGCGCTATCGATGCGCTGCTCCAGGAAAGCGATGAGCCATCCAGCGGATCAACGTCCGATGGACGTCCCGCGTAGCAACCCGTCGCCAACGCGCCGCGTGCTTGACATGCCAACCTTACTCCGGCATACTGAAGGGCCCTATGACAGCACGATCGCAAACGCCGCGCTCGCGGCATCTTTTGTTTTGGGGGATCGCGGTTGCCACTCTGATAGCCGGCTTCGTCGATCTCGTGCGGGGTGGCGAGACGATCGGCCCGGTGCTGCTCGTGATAGCCTATTGCGTTCTTATTCCTTTAGCGATTCTCAAATAGATCGGGGATTCTCGGCGCCGACGTTCGCGCCCAGGCGGGCGAATAGCTCAGTTGGTTAGAGCGCCTGCCTTACACGCAGGAGGCCGGGGGTTCGAGTCCCTCTTCGCCCATATAACCGCTTGCTGGACCTCGACTTCGCTTTCGGGGTATCGTCTTGTTAACGCTTTGGAGGAGACAACAGTGAAGAAGTTGCAGCGCGGCGCGCTCGCCATGGTTGCGCTGGCGGCGAGTGCTCTTGTGACGCCGCATCTGAGCGCGCAGCAGCAGCAGCCGCTCCAGCGGGGCCAGACACCTGGCCCGCGTTTCATGATCCCAATCCTTCGCAGTCAGGAACGGAGCCTCGGCGCGCAAGTAGCCGAAGCCATCCGCGAACGCTTTGCTTCGGAATTCTTGATGCGTACGCTCCACGTAATCCCCTGGAGCGATATCAAGAACACCCTCGAAGCCTCCGGATATTCATCGACAGAGCCGCTGAACCCCACTGATACCAAGCAGCTCGCTACACTGATCCGCGCCGTCGAATACATCGAGGGGAGCGTAGGACGCGAAAACGGCGAGTTGGCGGCCGACCTTACAATGCAGCTCGTGCGTGGTGGTGACGGGCAGGTTCAGCCCCTCCCGAGGATGACCGGGGCGCGACCTGGTGACATCGCGAAGCTCGTTCAGCGCGAAGTGGAGAGCGCGCGCAAGCAACTGCAGCACGTGGAGTCGTGTAATCTTGCGTGGCGGCAGAACAAGTACCCCGAGGCGCTCTCGGCTGCCCGCAAGGCGATCGACACGTATCCGCGCTCCACGTTAGGCCGGCTCTGCATGCTCGAGGTTTATAACTCGCAGAAGCTTGGCCCCGACTCGATCATCTCCGCGTCGGAAGCCTTGCTCACGATCCACCCTAACAACCGCCGCGCGCTAGCTCTCGCCGCGGACGCCTACAGCGCCAAGAACATGGAGGAGAAGTACCTCACGACGCTGACCAGGCTCCTCGCTGCCGATCCCACGAACGTGCGCCTCCAGGAGACCGTCGTTAACGCGCTTGCCGCGAGCGGCAAGGCGCAAATGGCGCGCCCCATCATCGAGGAAGCCGTTAGGCAGAATCCCGGCGACCCGTCGCTGATCCGCCTTCAGTGGAAGGTCTATCTTGCGCTCAGAGATTGGAAAGATGCTGTCGTGGTCGGCGAGGAGATGATCAAGACAGATACAGCGGCGGCCGACTCCGGCTTCTTCAACGCATTGATTGCGGCGTACGTGGCCGACAGCCAGCCGCCAAAAGCAGCTGAAGCCGCCGCACGCGCCAGCGCCAAGTTTCCCAATAACAGCGGATTCCTGGCTGTCCGGGCGCAACTTTCGCGACAGATCGGGCAACTGCCGCAGGCGCTGGAAGCCATAAACAAGGCAATTGCGCTGGAGCCGGCGAAGGGCGCTTACTACCTGCAGCAGGCGCAGATCTATCACGAGATGCAGCAACCGGACGCCGCCGTTGCCGCCCTACGCAAAGCGCTTGGCGCCGGAGCCGACAAGGCGACGGCGGCCGGCATGGCGCTTACTGTCGGAAACCAGATCTTCCGGCGCTACAACACCTCGAAGGACATGAACGATCTGGAGAAATCGCTGCCGATCGTTTTGTGGGCCGACTCGGTGAATAAGGGGGCGACAGCCTCGTTGCTGATCGGGGCTATAAGCATGCAGCTGGGGCAGCGTCTGATGGAGCAGGCCAACGACGAGAAGAGCTGCGAGAAGGCTACGCGTGCCGGCGACTTGATGACGGAGGCGCAAATCCACCTCCCGAGAGCGGCCGCGGACGAGACGAACCGTGGCACAGTTGCGCAGCTGATGACGGCGCTGCAGCAGCTTTCGACGTTCCCGGAGAGGCAGAAGGCCGCGTTCTGCAAGAAATGAGGGGGAGGGGGAGGGGGAGGGGCGCGATTCTCGCGAGCTGAGCGGCCCGCCGAGCGGATCGGCGGGCCGCATTATTTTTAGGATCGTTATGGCGCTGCTCCCTGCTGCCCCTCCCAGCGAACCAGCGGCGGATCTGTATCACGATCCGGTGATGGTCGAAGAAGTCGTCCAGCTGCTTGGCGGCGCGCGGCACGTTCTGGACGGCACGTTAGGCGGCGGCGGGCACACTCTGGCGCTTTTGCGTAGCGGGGCACAGGTGACGGCAGTGGACCGCGATCCGGCGGCCGTGGCTGAAGCACAGGAGCGGCTCGCGGGGGACATCGCTGCCGGGCGTCTGCGAGTGAGTGCAGCGAATTACGCCGACCTGGATGCGCTCCGCGAGTTTACCGGGGTGACTTTCAGCGGGATCCTGTTGGACCTTGGCGTTTCGTCGCGCCAGCTGGACGAGGCAGCCCGGGGGTTCACGTTCCGACCCGGGGCGGAGCTGGATATGCGCATGGACCCAGCGACGCCGGAATCGGCGGCCGGGTTGTTGGCCCGCGGATCAGCCGTTGAGCTGGCGTGGATCTTCCGTGAGTACGCGGATGAGCGGCGAGCCATGCGTCTCGCCCGCGAGCTTGTTAGGCGCCGCGAGACGCGGCCGTTGCGCACGAGCGACGACCTGGTGGCGGCCATCCGCGGCGCGCTGGGTCCCGAGACGGGTCCCGGGGACTTCGCGCGTCTATTTCAGGCGCTGCGCATCGCCGTGAACGATGAGCTACGCGCGTTGACGCGCGCGCTCCCCGACCTGCGCGAGCGGCTGGAGCCGGGGGGCACGTTCGTTGTCATCGCGTATCACTCCGGCGAGGACCGCATCGTGAAGGACGCGTGGCGCGAATGGAGCGCCGACTGCGTGTGCCCGCCAAGGCAGCCTGTGTGCACTTGTCGCGGACGCCCGTTAGGCGCGACACTGACGCGCAAGGCAGTGGTCGCTGCCCAATCGGAAGTGGCGCGCAATACACGCGCCCGGAGCGCGCGGCTGCGCGCCTGGCGCCGCGCATGAGCGAGCGCCGGCGCGGCCGGCGCGGCCGCAACACGGTGGCGCTCGCGCTGTTCGCGTTCCTGGTGCTCGCCACGGCCATCGTGTGGCGCAAGTCGTACGGATTCGCCGAGGCGCAACGACTGCGCTCGTTGGCACAGCGCCAGATGGAGTTGGAGGCGCGGCGCACGAAGGCCGAGGGGGACATCCGGTCGACATTGACGCTACGGCGCCTTGGCGCCATCGCGGAGCGCCGCCTCGGGCTGCGGGTACCGGCCGATTCACAGATCATCCTGCTGACGCGCTCGCGCGACGACACGCTTCCCTAACGATGCTGCGGAGCACGCGCCTAACGCTGGTGAGCACTTGCTTGATAGTCTTCGCGGTTGCGCTCGCCGTCAAGTCGTTCTGGGTGCAGATCGTCGAAGGGGACCGCTGGTCGCGACTCGCCGAGCGGCAGCACTACGTGGGGGCCGTGCTCCCGGCGCGACGCGGTTCGATACTCGACGCCACCGGGATGCCCCTCGCCGAGAGCCGCCAGCTGATCATGCTGAGCATTGCGCCGCGCGAGGTGCGCGAGCGCCGCCGGCTCGAGCGCAGCTTGCTGCAGGCCGGCGTCGGTAGAGCGGTCGTGCGCGACGCGCTGG
This sequence comes from Gemmatimonadaceae bacterium, assembly GCA_052386875.1. Lineage (GTDB taxonomy): Bacteria > Gemmatimonadota > Gemmatimonadetes > Gemmatimonadales > Gemmatimonadaceae > DASYRX01. The sequence continues at coordinate 8,219 of JBQTJS010000103.1, read as the reverse complement.
ACCGGCGCAAGCGCTGGGTGCCGATACCGCGGCGCTTCAATCCGTCGGAAGTTGCCGTGCTGACCAAGATGACAGGCGTCTACACGAGCGTCGCCACGAATCGTGTGGCGCTACAATCCGACGGCGTGCGCCGGTTGGTCGGGCGCACGCGCGATTCGTTAGGCGTCGAAGGCCTGGAGCTCATGCTCGACTCGCTGCTGCGCGGGACGCCGGGGGCCGCGCGCGACAAGCGCGCGCCGCGCGGCGTGCGCCTCGAGTCGGATGAGGGGGCGCGCCGCTTGCCGCGTGACGGCCACACAGTCGTCCTCACGCTCAATCACGCGCTGCAGGACATCGCCGATCGCGCTCTGCTCGCGGGCGTGCAACAGCGGCGCGCGAGCGGCGGCGACGTCGTCATCGTCGATCCACGCACCGGCGACGTGCTCGCGCTGGCGTCGGTCCGCCGCGCCGGACCCAGTACGGTCGCCACCACGCTTACCGAGCCGTACGAGCCCGGCTCCACTCTGAAGCCGTTCATCGCCGGCGCCCTGCTGGAGCGAGGACTGGCGCGCGCCGACGAAGTCATCCCCACGTACGACGGCCTGTACAAGCTCGGAACGCGCACGATCCGCGACGAGCATAAAGCCGAATCTTTGTCGCTGGCGGACGTCATCCGCTTCTCCAGCAACATCGGCATCGTCCAACTCGCGTCGCGGCTCTCGCCGGGCGCGCTCTACACGCTCCTGCGCGATCTTGGCTTCGGCTCTCCGAGCGGTGTGGCCTATCCTTCCGAAGCGTCGGGGACACTCCGCGCGCCGCAGGCCTGGAGCGTCCCCTCGCAGGCTTCGCTCGCGATGGGCTACGAGGTCGCCGTCACTCCGCTGCAGTTGGCGCTTGCTTATGCGAGCATTGCAAACGGCGGCGAATTGCGGGAACCACGGTTGGTGAAGGAGATCCGCGACGCGGACGGCACTGTTGTGTATCGCGGCACGCCGCGCACGGTCCGGCGGGTCATGGCGAAGGAGACAGCGCAGCGGTTACGTGAAGTGCTCACGACGGTCGTCGACAGCGGCACGGCCGCGGATGCGGATCTGGCTACGTTCGACCTCGGAGGTAAGACAGGGACCGCGCGTCGGACGGTTGCCGGTCGCTACGCGCGTGGTCAGTACACTGCCTCGTTCGTGGGGCTTTTTCCGGCTCGATCGCCGCAGCTCGTGGTGCTCGTAAAGATCGACGATCCAGGTACGACTATCTTCGGCGGGCGGGCCGCGGCTCCGGTGGCCAAGGCGATCCTGGAAGGGGCGCTGGCTTCGCGCGAGGGGCCGCTCGACGCTGTCGGGCTGGCGGCCGAGCGGCGGCGGCCGCGGCCCGCGCCTAACGATACGGTCGTCGTAAGGGGAGGTGCGCTCGCGGGCCAGGGCGCCGCGCTCCCTGCCACGGCCACTCGCCGCGTCGGCGAAGGCGTCTCCGAGGGACCGCGCAGCGAGACAGTCGATCTCACGACTATGGAGGAGGCTTCATTCAGGGATACTGCTCGCTTTGCCGTCCCGTCAGTCGACGGCGAGCCGCTGCGGGCCGCGGTAGCTCGCTTGCATGCGGCCGGCTTCCGCGTGCAGATAGTGCGGGGCGCCGAGGGAGGAACCGTCCCGCCGGCCGGCACGCTGCTGAAACGCGGGTCGCTCGTTAGGTTGCGCCGGCCTGCGTCGTGACGCCAACTCGGCAAGCACTTACTCGTGAGGTGCTGGATGCTCTCTCGCGCGCGCGGCTCGTGCTCGCGGTGCACGGCACGCTCCCCGAAACGCTCACCCAGTGCACGGACGACAGCCGGCGGGTCGTGCCGGGTGGCCTCTTCGTCGCCGTGCGCGGCACGAGCGCAGACGGCCACGACTACCTCGCTGCGGCGGCCCAGGGGGGAGCGGCCGCTGCCATCGTCGCTGCCACCCGCGGTAGCACCCTTCCGACGATCGTTGTCAGCGATTCGCGCCGTGCCGCCGCCATCGCCGCCGCGGCGTTTTACGGCGATCCGGTGCGCTCGCTGCGGCTCATCGGAGTGACTGGGACGAGCGGAAAATCGACGACTGTCGCCATACTGCGGCATCTCTTGGACGACCCACCCGGCAGCAGCGCGTCGATCGGCACGTTAGGCGTGTTGCGCGGCGCATCCGGCGCCGCTTTTGCGGATGGCGGCGGTCTCACGACGCCGGGGCCTGTGGAGCTGCAGGGAGTGCTCCGCTCGCTCGTGGACGGCGGCATCCGGACCGTTGCCATGGAGGTGTCGTCGCACGCATTGGACCAGCAGCGCGTGGGGGCGGTCACTTTCGACGCGGCCGTGTTTACGAATCTCTCGCACGAGCACCTGGATTATCACGGCACGATGGACGCATACGTCGCGGCCAAGACTCGCCTTGCCGCCATGCTGACGCCTAACGGCACACTCGTTGTCAACGCCGACGAACCGGCATGGCGCGACTTGCCCCGGTCCGAACGTCGCATATCGTTCGGCATGCGTGCATCGGCGGACGTACGGGCGCGCGCTGTCGAATACGGCCCCGCGGGGAGCCGCTGGACGCTCGTCACGGCGGCCGGCGCCGCCGGCGTCACCCTTCCCCTGATCGGCGATTTCAATGTCATGAACGCGCTGGCGGCAGGCGCGACGGCGCTTGCGTTAGGCGTCCCGCTCGCTGCGATCGCGCGTCGCCTGGGCACGCTGGAGCAGGTGCCGGGACGTTTGGAGCGTGTGCTGGCGAGACCTACGGTGCTGCGCGACTATTCGCACAAGCCGGACGCGCTGGCACGGGCGCTGGATGCGCTGCGACCATTCGCCCCGCGCCGCATCATCACTGTGTTCGGCTGCGGCGGCGATCGCGATCGTGCCAAACGGCCGCTCATGGGATCGATCGCGCAGGCCAAGAGCGACCTGGTGATCATAACGAGCGACAATCCGCGGACCGAAGATCCTGAGCGCATCCTCGACGAGATCGCCGCCGGGATGGGATCCAAACCGTTCGAGCGCATCGAAGACCGGCGCGCTGCCATCGCACGGGCGCTCGCCGTGGCGGCTCCTGACGACATGATCTTGCTGGCCGGCAAAGGTCACGAGACTTACCAGATAAGGGGAAGCACCAAGTATCCGTTCGACGAACGCGCGATCGTGCGCGAGCTGGCCGCCGGGCAGGGAGCCATCGACGCGTGAGCTTCTGGACGCTGGACAGACTGCGGCGCGCTTTGGGGTCGGAGCTGGCGGGGGCTCAACCGTTAGGCACCGGCCCTGTCCGCGCCATCGCCAGCGACACGCGCACGCTCGAGCCGGGGGACTGCTTCGTGGCCCTGCGCGGCGACAGGTTCGACGCCCACGAGTTTCTCGCTGTGGCCGTCCAGCGTGGAGCCGCGGCCGTCGTGCTGCACGATGCCCGGCGCGCCGCGGGACTCGGCGTCCCCGCGTTCGTTGTGCGCGACACTCTCGCGGCGCTGTGGGCGCTGGCGCGCTATCGGCGCCGAGCCTGGGGCGCGGGGAAGGGGATCGTGGCAGTCGCCGGCTCCAACGGCAAGTCCACGACGAAGGAGTTGCTGCGCGCGGCCCTGGCGACGACGTTCGAGGTGCATGCCACGGCCGGGACCCTCAACAACCATGTCGGCGTGCCGCTCACGTTATTGGCGCTCCCCGACTCAGCGGACCTGGCCGTCGTGGAAGTCGGCACGAATCACCCCGGCGAGATCGCCGCGTTAGGCAGCCTCGTCGAGCCGACGCTGGCCGTCGTCACGTCCGTCGGCGAGGAGCACCTCGAGGGGCTGGGCGACCTCGCCGGTGTGCTGCGCGAGGAAGTGTCGATCTGCCGCGGCGCCGCGGTTGCCGTGACCCCCGCCGCACAGCCGGAGATCGGCGCGGCCGCGGCGGCGCTGGCCGGGCGCGTCGTTAGCGCGGGGCTCGACGCGGGTGACGTGCGCCCCGACGCATATACCCTGAGTGACGAGGGCTTCGGAACCCTAACGATTGGGACGTACGCCGTGCGCCTTGCGATCCCGGGCGCTCATACGCTGCGCAATGCGCTGCTCGCCCTGGCTGCCGCTCAGGTGTGCGGCGTTCCCATCGAGACGGCGGCAGCGGGCCTGGCGGAAGTGGCGCCGCTCCCGATGCGCGGCGCCTGGCGGACGCTCGGACTTGCTACGCTGATCGATGACGCGTATAACGCCAACCCCGCCTCGATGCGCGCAGCAATCGCCCTGCTCGACGGCCTCAAGACTTCGCGCCAGCGCGTACTGGTGCTCGGCTCGATGCTCGAGCTGGGCCCGCGCAGCGAGGATTACCACCGCGAGATCGCGCAACAGGCGCTGCTATCGTCCGCCGCCGTCGTGGCCGGAGTCGGCGAGTTCGCGCGCATCCTGGCTGCCGCGGCGCGGACGGGAGGCAACGGCCGCGTCGTCGTCGCCGACGATCCCGAAGCGCTGTGGCCGGTGCTGGCACCGCGCCTCGCGCGCGACGCCGTTGTATTGCTCAAGGGGTCGCGCGGCGTGCGCCTGGAGCGCCTCGTTCCGCTGTTCGAAGCCTGGGCCACTGCCACCTCTGCCTAACGAGACTTCGTGCTGCATTTCCTGCTTACGCCCCTCATCGACGCGTTCCCGCCGCTGCGGCTCCTCAATTTCATCTCCTTTCGCGCCGGCGCCGCCGCTGTGACTGCGCTCTTGCTGGCCTTTCTCGTGGGGCCGCCGATCATCCGCCGGCTGCGGGCCATGGCCCTGCACCAAGTTGTGCGCGAAGGGACACCTGACAGCCATAAGCTCAAGGGGGCAACGCCGACGATGGGCGGGTTGATCATTCTCGCCGCGGGCGTCATCTCCACGCTCCTGTGGGGCCGCCTCACGAACGCATATGTCCTGCTCAGCCTCCTCGTAACGCTGTGGATGGGTGGGATCGGCTTCCTCGACGACTATCTCAAGCTCAAACAGAAGCGCGAGGGGAAGAAGAACGAAGGGCTGGTGGAGCGCTACAAGTTGGCCGGACAAGTTTCCATCGGCGTCTTGTTAGGCCTGATCCTGTGGCTCGCTCCGCCGTCGCAGCTCCCGGGCGCCTCCACCACACTCCCCTTCTTCAAGTACGTGCTCGTTGTCCCGGCCGCGGCCGGGCTCGCGTGGCTGTACGTCCCCTGGGTGGCTTTCATCATCACAGGCACCAGCAACGCCGTGAATCTGGCGGACGGACTAGATGGGTTGGCGGCAGGTCTCTGCGCGATAGCGCTGTCTGTGTTCGTGTTATTTGCCTATGTGATGGGCCGCGTGGATACGAGCGCGTATCTGCAGCTTTACTACCTGCGCGGGTCAGGGGAGTTGGCCGTTCTGTGCACTGCGCTGGTGAGCGCCTGCATCGGCTTCCTCTGGTTCAATGCCCATCCGGCGCAGGTTATCATGGGAGATACAGGCGCTCTCGCGTTAGGCGGTGCCCTGGGAGCCATCGCTCTCCTCCTCAAGAGCGAGTTGATCCTGGCCGTGGTCGGCGGCGTATTTGCCGCCGAAACTCTGTCCGTCATCTTGCAGCGCGTTGTGTTCAAGTATCGCCGGCGCAAAAACGGGCTCGAGTACGCGCAACAGAATCGCATCTTCAAGCGCGCGCCGCTGCATCACCATTTCGAGCTATCAGGATGGACGGAGACGCAAGTCGTCATCCGGTTCTGGATCCTCGGCATCCTGTGCGCGTTCTTGGCGCTGACGACGCTCAAGCTGCGCTAGTGGCCGGCGAAGTCGCCGTCATCGGGCTCGCCCGCAGCGGTGCCGCGGTCGCCCGGCTGCTGCGCCGCCAAGGCTGCGCGGTATATGCGTCAGACGCGAAACGCTCCGCCGAAACTGAAGCCGTCGGCGCCGATCTGCTCGCGTTAGGCTGCGCCGTCGATCTGGGCGGGCACGATCTGTCGCGCATCGCTCGAGCCGCCTTCGTCGTGACGAGCCCGGGAGTGCCGCCGGACGCCGCGCCGCTCGCCGCCGCGCGCGCAGCCGGAATCGCCATCTGGAGCGAGGTCGAAGTGGCGCTGCGCGCCCTCCCCGATTTGCGCTACATCGCGATCACCGGAACGAACGGGAAGTCGACGGTGACGCATCTCGCGGCGCACTTGCTGCGCGCGTTAGGCCTCACGGCCGAAGCCGCCGGAAATATCGGCGACCCCCTTGGCTGCCTGGCGCTGGCCGCCGAGCGGCCGCTGTGGGCGGCGCTGGAGATGTCCTCCTTCCAGCTGCACGATACGCCCAGCATAGCGCCGAGCGTCGGTGTGCTGACCAACCTCGCTCCGGACCACCTGGACCGCTACTCCAGTGTCGCCGCCTACTATGCTGATAAGGCGCTGCTCTTTCGCAATGCAACGGCCGACTCGGCGTGGGTCGTCAACGGGGACGATGCGGCCGCGCTGGATCTGGTCGCGGACAGCGCGGGGCGTGTGTACAGGTTCAGCCTAACGAACACAACGGGCGACGCCGTGCTCGACACCGCCGCCGACGCGCTCCTGCTGTTCGGCGAGCCGCTGTTGCTCCGCTGCGAGCTCCCCTTGCTGGGTGCGCACAACGTCGCCAATGCTCTAGCCGCCGCGCTGGCTGTCAGCGTCAGCGACCGCGCGCACCGCACACCCGAAGGACGCCGGCGCCTCGCCCAAGGCCTGCGCAGCGCGGCGCCGCTGGAGCACAGGCTGCAGCCCGTTGGAGAGTTTGACGGAGTGCTGTGGATCAACGACTCCAAGGCCACCAACGTCGCCGCTGCGCGCGTAGCCATAGAGAGTATGACGCGCCCCACCGTGGTGCTGCTCGGCGGACGCGGGAAGGGAGAGTCGTACGAGGCGCTCGCCGACCCGATCCGGCGGCATTGCCGCAGCGTGATCGCTTATGGCGAGGAGGGAGACAGGATCGCCGCGGGCATCGCAGGGGCCGCGCCTATCGAACGCCTAACGGGAACCTTCGAGGCGGCCGTGCTGCGCGCGCGCGCAGTGGCTCGCCGCGGCGACGCTATCCTGCTTGCCCCCGCCGTGACAAGTTGGGACATGTTCCACAACTACGAGGAACGCGGCCGCACCTTCGCGGCACTGGCGCGCAGCTCGGCCGCGGCATGAGCAAGGTCGTGCACGCCCGAGAACGCTGGGCCATGTCGCTCGAAGGTCGCGCCCTGACCGTGATCACTGCGGTGCTCGCCGTCTTCGGGCTCGCCACACTTTACAGCGCTAGCGCCATAGTCGCCATGCAAGAGGGCACCCCACCTACGTACTACTTCTTCCGCCAAGCCCTGGGGATGGCTGTGGGTATCGTCGTCTTTGCCGTAGCTGCCAAAGTCGACGCCGAGCGTCTGCGAGCGTTGGCATGGCCCCTCGTAATGGCTACGGGCTTCGCAATGCTGCTCACTGTGCTCCCGTTCACGCGCAGCATCGCACCGGAAGTCAACGGTTCGCGGCGCTTCCTCCTGGGAACCTCGCTACAGCCGTCGGAGTTCGGCAAGCTTGCCGTTGTTGTGTGGACCGCGATGCTGCTGGTGAAGAAAGGCCCGGAAGGTATGCGACGCCTAACGAAAGGCCTGCTTCCATTCCTCGTTGTTGTGGGCGCCTTGGGGGTCCTCGCCGTGTTTCAGCCGGACCTGTCCGTGGCCATGATGTACACACTCGTTATGGCGCTCATCCTTTTCGCCGGCGGCGTACGCATCGGCCACTTCGTCGCCCTGGGCATCATCGCAACCCCGCTGCTGTGGAGCAAGCTCCAGGAGCTGCAGTACGCCATGCAGCGGATCCTCGCGTACCTCAATCCTATAACCGCCCAGGACATCGGGTATCAACTCAAACAGTCGTTGATCGCCGTCGGATCGGGAGGCTTCCTGGGCAACGGCTTCGGGAACGGGCGCCAGGCCTACGGCTTCATCCCCTTCGGTCAGACGGACTTCATCGCGTCCAATGTCGGTGAAGAGTGGGGCCTCGTAGGGATGCTCTTTCTCGTTGTGATCTTCGCCGCGTACACACTGCTCGGCATGCGTATCGCTCGCAATGCGCGATCGCCTTTCCTGCAACTCGTTGCAGTCGGCCTAACGGTAACAATGGCGATCACCGCGTACCTCCACATCGGCGTGGTCATCGGGCTCCTGCCGACCACTGGTCTCACGCTGCCGTTCGTATCCTACGGCCGCTCGAACTTGCTCATGTCCTTCCTGATGACCGGCATCCTTGTGAACATCGGCAGCGCGCGCGAACGCGTGTATGGCGAGGCGGCAACCGATCCGCTAACCGCCG
>JBQTJS010000102.1:0-3434 GCA_052386875.1 Gemmatimonadaceae bacterium | reverse complement strand
CGGCCGTGAGCGCGATGACGATATCGCGGTCAGGGACGTAGCCTTCGCGCTTCATGCGGAAGACGTTGGCGACGAAGATCGCGGCCATCGCCTTGTCGTCGGACGTGCCGCGGCCGTAATAGTAGCCGTCGCGCTCTGTGAAGACGAAGGGATCAAGGTCCGGGGACCAGTCGCTCTTGAGCGCTTCGACGACGTCGAGGTGCGCTAGAAGCATGATCGGCCTGCGCGCGTTAGGCCCGCCCTTGCCGCGGATGCGTGCTACGACGTTGTGTTTCTCCTGACGCGGTCCGCCGACGAAGATGTCGCTTTCCGGAATGCCGGCATCGCGCAAGCGTCGGGCCATCGCGAGGGCGGCTGTGGTGATGTTGCCCGTCTCGACGCCCGTGTTGATCTCGATCAGCTCTTTGTAGATGTCGCGCGCGAGCTGCTGGTGCTGCGTGAGGGTGCCCGGGTTGTAAACGGGTGCCGGAATCTGCCCCGTAGCCGCCGATGGGATAGAAGCAAGAATCGCGATAAGTGCTAGCCGCATGTTAACGCTCCGGGCGCGGATCGAGGATTGCGTCGATGCGATCCACAACATCGAGCCAGTGCGCCCGCGCCACGCCCGGCGAGGCGCTGGTCGCGGCGCGACGCGCGTCTCCCTGAATCGTGCGCAGCTCGCGGCGCGCGAAGGCAAGGATGTCGCTGCGCTGCACGTTAGGCGGGATCAGGAGCGGGAAGACAGGCCCTTGCTGCGGCGGCGGCCCCTGCCCCGGCGCCGCTGCCGGCGCAGGAGGCGGCGGCTGCACGATCGCCGCGAGGCGCTCCAAATATACGCGCTGCAAGACGCGCCGATTGGGATCCGCTGCCGCCATGGTCCCCCAAACCGCGCGCCTGAGATCAGCCAGGTACTCGACTACGGGATACGCATTCGCCGCATCAAACGACTCGGCATCGCTCATCCGCGTTAGGCGGCGCGCGTCGAGCAGTTGCGTCAAGATGCCTGCCTGACGATTCGCTATTGACGTAGGCCCGAGCGGGGGGCCCAGCCGCGCGAGGATCGGCTCGGGAGCCAGCCACTCGGGCGTGCGGAAGACGTTTTCGCTGAGGAAGCGCAGCGCCGCCTCTTGCCTCTCTTGCGGGACCACGCGAAAGACAGCGCCCTGCTGCTCCGCTGTCTTGAAGTCCACGTGCATGCCGCCGATCAAGGTGACAACGTGCCCCATGTACTGCGACCACATCCCCAGTGTCTCGCTGTACAGCTCGTTCAGCTCCTCATAGCTCTCCCCCGGCTGCGTGGTCCACGCGACGAGGTTGGGGACGATACGTTTGAGGTTGGCCAGAGCGAACGTCGTCGCGCGTACCGGATCGTCTCCCACGTCCTCGGTCTGCGAGCGCGGGTCGATGCCGCCGATCTGCTGCGGCACGTAGCGATACTGCAGCGGCCCGTTCTGCTGTGTGATCCACTCGTTGAGCGTCTTGCGCTCATCCTCGGGCGTCGCCGCGTTAGGCAACACTCGATATCCCCAATTGATCACCCAGTCGTCGAAGGGCCCCAGCCGGCGCACGAAATCCCTGGGCTCCAACCCGTCCCCCGGCTGCGCCACGTAGTTCTGGCGCGCATAATCCATGATTGTCGCCGACACTCCGTAACGCCTGGCGAAGGACGGCTTGCGCAACGAATCGACGGAGAACGAGCTGGATGCCACCATGTTGTGCGGCAAGCCGAGGGCGTGCCCGACCTCGTGCGTGATCACCTTGCGCATCGTCTCACCAATCAAGTCCTCCGGCATCTCCAGTGAGCGGGCGGCCGGATTCGCTGCGCCGGTCTCGATCATCAGCCGGTTGCGGTACGAGCGCATGTGGTTGTGGTACCATGTGATATCGCTCTCGATGATCTCGCCGGTGCGCGGGTCCGATGTGCTGGGCCCGACAGCGTTACGCACGAGACTCGCGGCCCACCTAACGACGGAATAGCGGATGTCCTCCGGATCCCACTGCGGATCCTCCCGCGGTGACGGCGGATCCCGCGCGATGACCGCGTTTTTGAATCCCGCCTTCTCGAAGGCCGCCTGCCAGTCTTCCACACCGCGGCGCACATACGGCCGCCACTTCATCGGTGTCGCGGGGTCGATGTAGTACACGATCGGCTTGACAGGTTCGACCAGCTCGCCGCGCGCGTACGCAGCAGGATCTTTGGGCTCCAGGCGCCAGCGCCGGATAAAGCGTTGCGAGGCCGCTTTCTGCTCGTCCAGCCCATAGTTCACGCGCTCCACTGCAAAAAAGCCCACGCGCGCATCTGCATAACGCGGCCGCATCGGCTCTTTCGGGAGCAATACGATGGACTGCCGCATCTCCAGAGTGATCGTAGACGAGCTGCGGTCGGGAGGCGGCGGCTCCGCGGCATCGAACGTCTGCGTGTGGCCTACCTCGAGGTTGAGCGGGAAGGACCGCACTGAGTTTATGTAACTCCGCCCGGGGTCGAGCCGGCGCACCTGATACTGGCGCCGCTGTGCCGCCGTTAGGCCCGAGATCCCGGGCGTGTCGCCGGCAAAGAAGTCCGTAACGTCGACAACGTAACCCGAGCTGTCGCGCGTGAAAGCCTGAATCGGAAACGCCGCGAGGATCGGCCCGACGTTGTTGCTGGCCACCGACAGCGCGATCGGAAGCGAGTCGTCTGCCACGGCGTCGAACGCCACCGCGCGGAGGACCACGCGATCTCCCTGGCGCTGCCAGCGCACGACGCGCTCTTCGACCGACGTCCCGGCCGAAGTGAAGCCGCCGAAGTTGGACGGCACTCCCGCTATGCGGGTGACGAACAGGAAATCGCGCCTAACGAGCGAGTCCGGTACCTCGAAGAACCAACGCTCGTCCACACGGTGCACAGTGATGCCGCCCGTGTCGCTCACAGCCCTGTCCGTGATGACCTGCGCGTAAGGCCTTGGCGGCCGGCGCGGCTGCTGTTGTTGTTGCGGTTGGCCCGCGGGGGGCTGCGGCGGCTGCGCTCGCGCGGCATGCGGAACGGCAAGCATGCCCGCGCCGAGCAGCGCCAGAAGATTTCGGACTGGCATGCGGCACTCGAACGGTCAGGACGGTCCAATGTTGCGCAGTGCACCACGGACCAGCCAGCCCGCCGCCGGACCTGGCTCCTACAACAGTAGCCGCTCCGATGGCCGCCCACGCCGGCCGGCTATAATGACGCCGACCGGTCCGCCGACTGACGCCGACCGACTATACAATGTCGACGCGAGCGCGATGGCCCGTAGCGTTCGCCAGAGCCGTGTCGCGCGTCACGAGGGGCGCGCCTAACGCCTCAGCCAGCGCAATATACGCAGCGTCGTAAGCGGATAGATTGTCGCGCAGACGCCAGATTCGCGGCAGCAGGGGCTGGTGCGCGTAGCGGGTCACGGGCATCTGCCTCAGCAGCATTACCGTCATCGTGCCGCGCTCGGCCG
>JBQTJS010000101.1:0-6088 GCA_052386875.1 Gemmatimonadaceae bacterium | reverse complement strand
GATCAATTGCGTCGCGCACGCGTCGTTAGGTCCCCTGCCGAGGATTACCCAATCGCGCTCATCGATCTGCTCGAGCGTCGTCCCCCTGAGATCGAATCGGAAGGTGGCCTTCTGGCCGCTGCGCAACCCTGCGAAGGTTCCGGGCCGGAGGGTGACGCCGCGCACTTGCTGGCGCAGCTCACTCGTTAGGCTCTCCTGGCCGAGCCACCAGTGGTCGGCAGTAGCCGAGCCGTCGACGACGAGACTGCCGTCGATATAGCGCGCGCTGTCGGGCAAGCCCCAGAGCGCGATCCCGGAAAAGACAGTCTCCTGCCACGTGTAGCTCGATCCCGAGAGATTGGCGACCTGCATGACGATCCGCACGTGCCCGTTAGGCAGAAGCACTTTGCTCACCTGAACCGAGGCGCAGGTCGCAAAGGTGTTCCCGCCGCAAACGATGTCAGCCGATAGAATTCGAGGGGCGAGAACGCCCAGCGCCCCCGTGAACGCGCATACCCACAAAGCTTGCCGTTGCATACTGTGCTCCCCTGCTCGTTAGGCTTGGCCGGGGGGAGCCAGCTTGGGCGTCCATAATGCGCTGCCTGATCAGTTGCCCGTGGCAGCGCTGCCGGCCGGACTCAGCGGCGGACGCGGAAACTTCACAAGACACTTGTATAAAGAACCGAGCCAGCGCGTGCGGGCGTGGCGTGCGCCGGGCCAGGAATCGCTGCTACTGAGGAGGCCGGCGCGGATGCCTAACGAGCAGCCTCAGCCGAACGAAAAGGCCACCATCTCTGGCGGCCTTGCGAACTCTACCGCCCTATGTGCGCCAATCGCAGCTAGATGCGCCGTCGCCGGCGCCAACCGCCGAAAGCGCCCAGCCCGTCGAGCCCGGTCGCGAAAAGCGCGAGTGAAGCCGGCTCCGTGACCACGTTGGGCGAGCATGCGGGATCGAAGGGGCCCTGATTCACGTTACCGTCAGTCGAAACAAGCTTCGTGGAGCAATCGTTCGGGCCACCTTGTCCATGGATCGCCCAGTCGCTGACGTCAATCTGTGCGAGCGTAACGCCGGAAATATCGAACTGGAAGATCGCGTTCTCGCCGGCTAGCAGGGCTCCGTTGATCCCCGCCTGCGTCTGCACACCACGCACCTTCGGCTGGATCCCCACGCCGCTCAAACCGGCATTCCCCAACTGCCGATTCGCGAGGGTTGCAGCCCCGCTCACGATCAAGCTGCCGGCAACATAGGCCGCCGTATTCGGCAGCCCAAAGATGCCGATCCGCGTGAAGGCCGTCCCCGCGAACGTCCCGCTCGTGCCGGAAAGGTTCGTGACGTTAATAACGATCCGCACGTTGCCGTTGCCGAGTAGGGCCTTGGTGATGGAGACCGAGGCACATGTGGCGAACGAGCTGCCGCCACATATCGCCTGCGCGGGCCGCGCGGTGGCGGCGACGGCAGCGATCGCGAGTGAAGTCCCCAGAATGATCCGTCTTGTCATACAGCCACCCCAATGAGCGGTTGACACCTATCGCGAACGACCGAAGCAGAAGCGGACTGCCCAGCCGAAGAAGACCAAATAAGCCACGAACTGCACTACAGCCTTGACAATCCCTGAAAACAGCGCCTGCCGAGGCACCGGGTCGGTGACACTCCGTAACGCCAACGGAACCGTCAGACCGTACAGCACCAGTGAACCAAGGAGCCAGAGCACAAGCACTCCAGCAACTACCCCCACCGCTGTCCGTCCCCGCCGCGCCCGCAACGCCGCCGCGCTCGCCGCCGCTAACGCTACACCCATAGCCGGTACCGCGAGGTTATTCAGCATTGCACTGACGGTGCCGAACTCCCAATCCGGGTTCCCGAGTCGCAGCGGCACCCACGCCAACACCAGATCGGTCAGTCCGACGACTACAAAAACCGCGCCGACGGCACCCAGCGCGTACCATCCGTCGTCGCTTACGGCACTCTCGTTAGGTTTGGTCGTCGGAGCGATGATCTGCGTCGCCATCAGAGTGGAATGTGCGAAGTCGATCGAACGGCTACCGATCGGCCGCAGGCATACCCCTAACGCGGGTCACCTGCCGAGCGACAAGCCAATATTGGGCACTCGCGCAACACTCGCCAGTGTGGCGCGCGTGTACGTTGCGGCAGCACCACAGGACGGTCAAAAGTGCCGATCTCTCCTCGGGGCCTACTTCTTGGTCAGTGTCTCGCCGAGTGGGATTGCCGGTCGCACCAGCGTGTCGGCGGGGACGAGTCCTGGCATCATCTGGCTGGGGAGCGGCACATTGAACCAATGGTTTAGCCGAGCGGCTCGCACCAGGGCATCTGTCCGCCGGATCACTGAATCGGCGAGCGCAGCATCGCCCTGCGAGCGCAGCAAGTCAGCCAACAGCAGGCCGGTAGTCATGTAGAGCCCTGGGATCCCCGCAGAGGGGGCATCGATCCATCGGTCCCGCTCGATCAGCGATTGCGGCGCCTGGTACACTTGGCGCCAGAGCCGCGTTGTGCGCGGGACGTCCACGAACCCTTCTCCTGGATAGAGCACAGTGTCTGCATCAGGAGTCGGGATGTAGCGGAGCAATTTGCGAACGAGCCCCTGAGTGAGAAGGTATGGGCCCAGCCCAAGGTCGTGGCCGGTGCCGCCCGACGTTCTGCTGAAGTAGATAGGGCGATCCGGGTTGAACTTGATCATCTCGAGCACGAAGACATCCGCCTTGGATAGTATCCGAGGCTCGATTTGGGCGCGGATCCCTTCCGCTTCGAAGATGCTCGTGTCGTTCACCTGATAGGTGAGCTGGATTTGATCGGCCTCGTCCAGGGTCCAGCCCACGAGCGGCTTCTTCGGCTGCGGCCACTGTTTCTCGCGCCAGATGTCAGGTGCTTTGTCCGGCTCGAAGGGACGCACGGGTTGCCGGATCAACTGCCTAACGTACCAGTCCGTGTTGAGGAGCGATGTATTGGCAACCACGACGTCACGGCGGATCCCTTCCACTTCCTGGGCGTACCACAGAGGGAAAGTGTCGTTATCGCCGACTGTGACGACAACCCCGTAAGGTTCCACAGAGTTGAGCAGATCATGCGCGAAGTCGCGTGTCGTGGTGTCGCCGGCGCGCGTCGCCGCGTACCAGTTGGCGAAGAGCGGAATGCACGCGAGTGCCAACAGCGGCGAGGCGAGCGCCCAACTGCGTCTGGTGGGCAGCTCTATGATCTGCTTTCCCAAGCGCACGGTCTTGGCGCCGATCGTTTGCGCGAGAGTCTCCCAGAAGAAGACGAAGCCTAACGCGGCCCAGACACTCCAGGCGCTGAAGCTCCACAGATAGAAATAGTCGCGGTCGCGGACCTCGCGCGGCACTGAATCGCCCAGCTCCGGCGCCTGCGACGCGCCGTACCTGAAGTTCAGATAGTAGATGAGCAGCAGCGTCATGGTGAACATGAGCGGCCCGAAAAACCAAAAGCTCTGCTTGTCGCGCCGCCAATGTACCCACCCCCCCACAAGGCCGAGCACCAGGAAGAGAGCCGCAAGGACGCCTTGTGCCACTTGATGCTGACTGTAAGGGTCGCGCAGCCACTGCCATTTGAAGTACAGCCACCACATCCCCACTTGCGCGGCGAACGGCGCCTGGCGCTCGAAGACCGGAGGCTTGGCGTACTGTTCACGGTCGAAGTTGTACTTGAAGGCGCGCCACGTCTCCTTGCTGAAGGTGCAATCCCATGCGATCTCGGTGCGACAGCCCGTAGTTTCGCCCTCGTTGATCACGGGGAAGTATGCCGAGCGGATTGGCTGCGTCGCGAACGGAGTGACGCCTAACGCGAGGGCGCCGAAGCAGGCCAGTAACAGGCGCCAACGCAGGAGCGTTGCCGGCCGGCGGATTATCACCGCGGCTGCGACGCTGGGCGCGGCGAGAAAGCCGGCCATGTGATTAGCGTATCCCAGCCCGAGCACGTAGGCGATGAGCACGAGCAATTTGTCGGACTTGGGTCCGTCCGGGTCGTCACACCAGCGCACTGTGAACCACGCTATGAGCGCGACGCCGACGAGGGCAACAGTGTATACCTTCTCGTTCACTACAGCCTGGCTCCATACCGTAAAAGCCGTGGCGCCGAGCAGCGCGGCGAGCGACCCGCCGACCACGCGCTGCCAGCGCTCGGAGAACCAGCTCACCAGCACTCTCTCCGTGATGAGGAACCACATCCCCGCCGAGACCGCAGCGCATAACGCGGCCAGCAAGTTGACCCGTGCCGCGACGTCGGGGGCGATCGGGAGGATCGAGAACACGCGCCCCAACAGCACGAAGAATGGATTACCCGGCGGGTGCGGCAAACCCACGATGTAGGCCGCCGCGATGTACTCGCTCGTGTCCCACATCGCCGTTGACGGTCCCAGCGTGATGACATACAGCAGGAAGACACTCGCCGTAGCGATCGCCGCAGCCAGGTACGAGGGGCGATAATCCAGGTCAGCGTGGTTTGGAGCAGTCATTTGGCTACGAGTCGGGAGCCGCACGTCCAGGGGTCAAAGGTAAGGTGAAAGGCGGCCAGCGGCTTGCGTCCGGCCTCCAGACCAGCGCTACGACACATCAGTCACGAGCCAGCGCCATGATCAAGCGCGCGACGCGGTACGCGGTGACTGCATCCGGTGCAACGTAGCGCACGGTCAGCCCGTTGACACGCGTCATTCCCGGAATGAGCGAAGCAGCATCGGCGTAGGCCATTTGTGCCAATTCGATCTCCAGCGTGATGGGCGTGGTGAGACGCGCGGCGCGGATCGACGCGCGCCGGCCTAACGCGGCACGGACGCCGGCGGTGATGCGTTTCCGTGCCTCCTCGGGATGCAGCGTCCGCGCGGCCGACATCGCAATGCCGTATTTCACGATCACAGTTTCGATTCCCGGGAAGAAAGCCGCCGCTTCGGCGGCCACTTTGTCATCGCCCGATATCAACACCACCGGCACACCAAAGTGCCCTGCCACCATCCCGTTCAAGCCGTACTCACCCACTTCCTGGTTATTGAGGCGCACGTGCCTGAGCGCTCCCGAGAACGTATGGCCGAGCACCGATTGCGCCTCGGCAGCGTGCGCATGATAGCCGATATAGATGGCGGCGTCGAACGTTGAATCGAGGCCCTGTGTCATGCCCAGCGGTTTCGGCTGGCCGGTAATCAGCGCGGCGCGGGGATCGACCTCGTCCGGGTGGAGATTGGTTTGCGGGCCGTGGCTGTCGTTGACGAGCACTTCGGTCGCTCCCGCGTCGAAGGCGGCCGCGATCGCGGCGTTGGCTTCGCCTGTCATAAGGCGGCGCGCCCAGGCATAGTCGTGCCCGGAGGGACCCGTTTGGCTGGAGGCGACAACTCCGGCCACGCCTTCCATATCGACGGAGATGTACACTTTGAGCTTGGGGGGCTGCGCCGTCGCTGCCGACGTTAGGCAGGCCATCACAAGAGTTGCCCGTAATACGATTGTCATCGGCTCTCCTAGTGGCGGAACTGGCGTTGGCCAGTGAAGATCATTGCGATGTCGCGCGAGTCGGCGGCAGCGATCACGTCGCCGTCGCGCACGGAACCGCCGGGCTGAACGATTGCGCTCACGCCCGCGTCGGCGGCCTGCGCGACGCCGTCCGCGAAGGGGAAAAAGGCGTCGCTGCCTAACACAGACCCGTGGGTGTCGTGGCCCGCTTGCCGTGCCTTGTGCACAGCCAGAAACGCGGCATCGACGCGCGACATCTGTCCGGCGCCTATCCCGATTGTGGCGCCATCGCGCACCAGCACGATCGCGTTGGATTTCACACTCGCCACGGCCCGCCACGCGAAACGCAGATCGGTCATCTCCTCCTCTGACGGCGGCCGCTGCGTCACGATCTGCCAGCTCGACTCGTCGTAAGAGCAGGGCGCTCTGTCTTGCACAAGGAAGCCGCCGCGCACGCGCTTGAGATCGAGCGCATCGGCGCGCCAGCCGGCCGTCCCTTCGAGGACGCGCAGGTTCTTCTTGCGACCGAGGACCTCGACGGCGTCCTCGGAGAATCCTGGCGCGACGATGCACTCGACGAAGAGCGAGGAAACGGCCTCCGCGGCCTCGCGCTCCACCGGCACAGTGAACGCGAGCACAGAGC
>JBQTJS010000100.1:0-4247 GCA_052386875.1 Gemmatimonadaceae bacterium | reverse complement strand
TGCTCTGGATACTGGTCAGCGCGCCATTCGTCATGGCGCTCAATCTCGGGCAATGGTCTCCTCTGATCACTGTCGCCGCGCTTTCCCCAACGCTTGGCTTTCTAGCGGCTCTCAAGCCGAACATCGGGCTGGCCGTCCTGCTCGCGCGACCCAGCGCCTGCGCGTTAGGCGGCACCGCGATCTTCGCGGCTCTCAGCATCTTGCTCTTCCCGCGCTGGCCGCTGGAATGGCTCCAGGCCATCCGCACGCTGCCGGGACACCCGGCGCCCATCCTGAGCGTAAGCGGCGCCGGGATCGTCCTCGCCGCCGCAGCGCTGCGTTGGCGCACCCCCGAGGGGCGCCTGCTCCTGGCGATGGCGTGCGTGCCGCAGCTGATGCTGTTCGCGGACCAGCTGCCGCTCATGCTCGCCGCCCGCACTAGAGGCGAGCGCCGATTCCTTGCCACATGCCTGACGACTGGCGTGTAGTCCCCGGACCGCTGCGGGTCGGTGCTGCACCCTCAGGCGGCTCACTCGCCGGCTCTCCCCCTACGCTCTCGCCGACGCTTGCGATCGCATTGGAGGTCCCCGCCGGCGCGATCACCATTGCGGCCGAGAGGAGCATCATGCCTAACAAGACGATCGCAGCGGCGTACGAGCGCTTTTCCTTCTTCGGTTCCTCCGCAACGACGTGCGGCGCCTTGACCTTGCCGACAGATCCGAACGCCAGCGCGTCCACGAACTCTCCGGATGACTCGAATCTCGCGTTGGGATCTCGCGCTGTCGCTTTGCGGATGGCATCGCTGGTGTGCAGGGGAACGTCCGGCGCTAGCGGCCTCCCGAGGGGTATCTCGAGCGGTTGAATCTCGATCACCCCCGTGTCGTCGCGCAGGGCGCGCTGTGCGCCGGTAAGCAGTTCGTGCGCGATGATGGCCAATGCATACTGATCGGCGCGCCCATCCACGCGTACTGTGCGACGTTGCTCGGGTGCTTCGTAAAGCGAGCCGGCGGCGGCGAACGCAGGCCCCGGCTTGCGGTCGGCGCCTAACGTGAATCCGCTCAGCACGCATGCTCCGTTGGCCGACAGGTGCATGCAAGACGGGCGCAGCGCCCCGTGCACGATCATTGCCGCCTCCGCGGCGTCGAGTGCGGAAGCTGCGTCCTGCAGGATTGCCACCACACGCGCGAACGGCAAGCGCTCCCCGCGCGCGAGCACATCCTCCAGCGTGCGCCCGGTCAACAATGGCGTCTCGAACGTCCAGTATCCCTCGATCGTTCGCGGGAGACTGACGGGCATGACGTTCGGGTGATCCAGCAGGTGCGTAATCTCGGCTTCGTTCGCCAGGCTCACGCTCGGCGGCACGGGTTCGCCCTGATGACCTAACGTGACGGAGAGCGCGACCGGCCCCCCTCCGAAACCCAGCGCGCGCGCACAGAGCACGACGTGCGTTCCCTGAGCGCTTAGCGGGTCAAGGTCGGCGTAGTCCGCGGCCAGGGCCGCGCGGACGCGGGAAAGGTCTGGGAAGGCGCTGCGTGGGCCGGTCATGGCGTTAGGCGTACCGCGCGCCGGTACCGCGGATCCTTCGCGATGGGTGTGAACAGCTCGTCTTGCAGCACCAGCGCCAGGTAACCATCCCGGGGGAATGCCTTATCGATGGCGCGCAGCGCTCGCTCCCTGTCGCCCAGTCCCAGATACAGCGCAGCGAGGAAGCGAGTCTCGAGCGGCGACAGGCGTGTGCGACGCTCCAACTCGCGGGTGCTCCACCGTGCGCGTGCGCGCGCGCGCGTGGAATCACGCGCTGCCAGGTCAACGAGCGCGACGGCCGGGCGAGAGGTCCAGGCGTGCTCTCCTCATGGACACGACGGCCGATCATAGTAACGTGGCCGCCGCCGACCCCGTCCTAACGCGCGCCGGCCGCCTCGCTACGGCTATCTTAGCGCAAGGATTATTGCCGCCAGCGATCACCCGAAAGAGTGAAAAGTCAGACCATGGCCTTCATCCGCTACTTCCCTGAGACCGAACTCGCTGCCGCTGAGCGCGTCCCCGATCCCGACAACATCATCCAGATCCACGCGGTGCACCCGGCCGTAATGTGGCGGCACTGGGAGCTGTACCGCGAACTGATGCACCGCCCTGGTCCGCTGACGCGTCGTCAGCGCGAGTTGCTGGCCTATAGAGTCTCGGCGCTCAACGAGTGCCGCTATTGAATGCAGCATCACGGGGCGGGACTCCGTCGATTGCTGTCAGATGGGGGAATGGATAGCGCGACGCAGGACGTCCTTCTGCGTGCTCTGGCTGAGGCATCCGTGGAAGACCTGCCGCTGGACGCCGGCGACCACGCCCTGGTGCGCTACGCCGACATGCTCACTCGGCAGCCTGGAAGTGTTACAGCCGCGCAGATCGATGCGCTACGCGCAGTGGGCCTCGACGATCGCGCTATTCACGACGCGTGCGCCATTGTGGCGTACTTTGCATTCGTCAACCGTATCGCCGACGGGCTCGGGGTCGAGCTGGAGCGCGGGTAGACCAGGGTTGTGTATGCGGCTCGCGGCGGCGGCGGGGCGCTTGAGCCGCAGGACGGGGATGTGGGTTCTCGTCCATTGCGGAGCGCGAACTCGCGGCGGCGGACGGCGCCTAACGGGGGAGGGGGGCGTGCGACTCAGGACAGGGGCACGAGAGCCGTTGCCTAACGCATTTCTTGTATCTCTGCTTTCGGACGCGGGCGACGATGCACGACCATGCCGCGCGTTCGCGTCGCATTGTTCACTAGCAGCCAGCGGTGCCATGCGTTGACGAGGGTCTCGGGCCCGCGCAGCATCGCGTAGCGAGCGCCGGCGCGGCGCTTCTCGGCCGTCTCCTCTTTGACGAAGACAGCGTGCAGACGAGCCTCCGCCTCGAGCAGTTGGTCATTGCCAAGCGTGGCGATCCAGCGAGCGTTCACCTTTTCCGGTAGAACCATGCTGCCTCCCTTCTGGAGTTACTCTTCAGGATCGCTGCAGACAGCGGTCGCGTACGGCGAGCGTGACGTGATCTCCCGCGATCAGCGCGGCAATTTGCGTTTGGCCTTGTCGCGAGTACGCTGCGCCGCTTTGGACTTCAGTCTCCGGGCGTCGCTCGGCTTCACGTGATGGCGACGCTGGCGCAGCTCGCGGAGGATGCCGGATTGTTGCATCCGCCGCTTGAAGACCTTGAGCGCCCAGTCGATGCCGTCGGTTTCGGTCAGGTGAATCTCAGGCATGCGCCTCCCTAACGAGAGAGAGGAAGCAGCGGCGCAGTCGTAATGCGGCGCGCCGCGCCTCCGAGCTTGAACGCTGCTCGAAAGCGCGGCGCGTACTTGCTTCGTTGTGGTGGACGGCGCCGTTCAAGAACCCAGCCGTGTCACATTCTCGGCAGCTGGCCCCTTCTGTCCTTGCACAATGTCGAATTCGACTCGTTCGCCTTCTGCTAGCGACCTGTAGCCGCTGCCCTGGATGGCGGAATGATGCACGAAGCAATCCTTTCCTCCGTTCTCCAGCGCGATGAAGCCAAACCCTTTACTGTCGTTGAACCACTTTACCGTCCCGGTCGTACGCATGCTGACTACTCCTGGTGAACTGTGTGGACGCGCGGACCATGCCGCACATACCGACACGACGTATTTCGTGATCAATGACCTTCACGATAGGCTCCTGCACCGTGCAGGAAATGTCGCGCCACCGAAAGAAAAAGGGCCTGCTCGCAATTCGGGCAGGCCCCAAAACATCCGGAACTTGTCCACGCGCAGACGCGCGTGTGTCGCTTAGGAGAGAAGTTAGTCGAGTCCGCCCTCTGAAACAAGGCGAGGAATCGGTGGGTGGTCCCGGGCCCCTACCAATCAATGAGAATCATGAGTGGGGGCGCCCAGTCTTCGCCGGCCCTGCGCGCGCAAGCCACGAAACGTCCGGGCTCTCAGATTCACTACGGCCTACGTCACCCTGACCCCCCGGCGCGCCCGTTGCGCACAAATCCTTCGCCGTACGGATCCCGTTAGGCGCGAGCACCTCGCGCAAATGCTTCATGGGATGCCCGTTGAGCGACAACCCCGTCATCCGGTAATCGGCGGCCGCGATCTCCACCGGCTTGGGCGGCGGTAGATCAGGCGTCGCCTCCGCGGCGCTGACGCGTGAATTGTGAAACTGGCCGCGGGCATTGAGTGATTGTTCCACAAGCAGTGACGCTTGGGCCTTCTGAACTGCGATGAGTAATCGACGTGCGTTCAGAAGTATTTTGCAGTGAACTTGCAGTGAGAT
>JBQTJS010000099.1:0-1938 GCA_052386875.1 Gemmatimonadaceae bacterium | reverse complement strand
TCCTTCAAGCGGGCGACAAGACGTTGAAAGGTCGGATCCGGATCGGCATTCAGCTCGCGGCGCAACAGCTCGCTGTGGGCAGTTGCATGCGTTAGAGCGGCCGGCCGATCGCCGACCGCAATCAGTGCTTCCATATAAGACGTTGCAAAGCGGCTGTTCAGCGGATCGAGCCGAGTTAGGCGGGCCCACTCCGCGGCCGCTGCTCGCCAGCGCCCATCGCTCGCAGCCGATCGCGCCGCCGCTTCGCTCGCCCGGATTCCGTCGCGCGCCAAGGCCGCTCGCTCCGCGTCAACCCAGCGCTCGAACTCGGGCGCTTCGGCTAGATAGAACCCGTCCAGAAACGGCCCGTCGTACAGCGCGGCTGCGCGCACGAGGTCGCGGCCCGCGATGGCATCCTGGAACTCGGCCACATCTACTGACAGTTGCGTGACGTCGATCCGCAGGTCGTGCGTCGTTGCTACTACCACGTCGGCGCCGAGGTCGCGCCGGAGTGAGTACAGCGTTTGGGACAACGCGTGCCGCCCTTTCTCCGGCTCGCTCTCGGGCCAAAGGATGCCCAGGACACGGTCGCGGCTCACCCCTTTGGCGCCGGCCGCAGCCAGAATCGCAAGCAAAGCGAGGCGTCGCGGACGCGGGCCACCGGCGCCGGGCTCCAATCCGTCTATCCACAGTCCGCCTAACGTGCGTAGTCGCAACGGTATACGCGCCAGATGATAGGAGATGATGGGGCGCCTGATAGCCAGATGAGGGGGTGAGACGAGGTTCCGGCCGAATCCAGCGCCTACGCAAATATGCCACGCAACACTTCGGCCTCAATGGCGATCATTACGAGGATAGTCGCTGTCACTGTCGCCCTTGGCGGCAGCAGTGAGGCCGCTCGTCCGCAGGCTGTACGGCAGGCGGACGTACGCGGGCAGTCGCTCACCGTAGCGGCGAGCGCCGGCCAACTGTCGGCTCGTGCGGTGATTCACGGTGACAACAAGCGCGATGCCGCCGATACGCCGGATCGCGCACCGGCGAACAACTATGCCGAGCGGAGCATCCCATGAGTCGCACGGGGCTATTGATGCTGGCTGTGGTCAGCTCGGTAGGCGCTCAGCAGTCGAAGACGCCTGTGCGTGCCGAGTCAGCGAAGGCGGCGGCGCCGATTCCGCGCAATCCCTCGGCGCTATTCGCCACGCAGTTGCTCGACATGCGCAGACCCGGCGTTGCTCCGCGAGTCCGCTTTAGCTGGGAGCACATGCCGGGTTCCAAGCAATACGTGCTCACGGGCCGCTGGATCGATGCGCGGTCGTGGGTATTGCGCTCGCAGGAGTTTCGTGTGACGCCGCGCAACGCGACGCGGTGGGAGAGTGGCTGGGTGACGTTCGACGTCTCGCTGGCCGAGGGGACTCATTCGTGGCAGCTGGTCGCGGTATTCGGGTCGGACGAGGCAGGTGATTTTGCGAATCCGGCGCACGTGTCATTCGACATCCGTTAGGGGGAATCGTGACGACATTCGTCAGGGGAATCGCGACAATGATTGGAAGATGCGCCATACAGCAATCGGCACGCACATGGACCGGGCGGCGAGTGGTATTCGATGCCGATCGGCGCGCTCCGATTGTAATGCTCCTCTTTGTGCTCTTCGTGGCGACGAGTTGTAGCGGAGGCGGTGGTGGATCACCGAGTGGACCAAGTCCTCCACCAAGTCCGGGGGTAAGCGTTAGGCTCTCTCCAACCAGCTTAACGCTAAACGTCGGCGGTACCGGGGCGCTGACGGCGACTGTTACTGACGCTTCCGGTGCGCCGGTTCCCAATGCCACGGTGAGCTGGCAGTCCAGGAACGCCCTGATCGCCTCGGTGAACAATGGCAGCGTTACCGGCATCAGCGTGGGCCAGACCATTGTGGTTGCGTCCTCCGGTGGACAGTCGGATTCGGTGCAGGTGACGGTCCTC
>JBQTJS010000098.1:0-1646 GCA_052386875.1 Gemmatimonadaceae bacterium | reverse complement strand
TGCGCGAGGGGTGGGTCTGGGCGCCAAGACAGTGGACGCAGGTGACGGACGACACGGGCGTGGGCGATCCAGCTGCCGCCACGGCTGCCAAGGGCGCGGCCTACTTCAAGGCTGTGACGCAACGGATCGCGGAGTTCCTGCAGGAGCTGGCAGCCGCCGATCCGGCCGCGATGTACGAGTAGTACTGGGTCCGCTTCGGCGGCACTGCGGGCTCGTTAGGCCGGCACCCTAGACCTGCTTGACCTCGGAGACGAGCTTCGTTAGGCTCTGCTTCGCGTCGCCGAAAAGCATCCAGGTCTTCGGGGCGTAGAACAGCTCGTTCTCGATACCCGCGAAGCCGGCCGCCATGGAGCGCTTGAGCACGATGCAGCTCTTCGCCTTGTCGACATCGAGGATCGGCATGCCGTAGATCGGACTCGACGAGTCACTCCGAGCCGCCGGATTCACCACATCGTTCGCCCCGATGACGACAGCGACGTCGCACTCCTCGAACTCCGAGTTGATGTCTTCCATGGCGAAGAGCTTGTCGTAAGGCACGTTCGCTTCGGCGAGGAGCACGTTCATGTGCCCGGGCATGCGGCCCGCCACGGGGTGGATCGCGTACTTCACGTTGCCGCCGCGCCGCTCGACTTGCTCGGCTAATTCGCGCACAACGTGCTGCGCCTGCGCGACGGCCATGCCATACCCCGGCACGATGATCATGCGATTGGCGTAAGCCACCTGGATAGCGGCGTCCTCCGGCGTGACTGATTTCACGGTTAGGCCGGCCGCGCTTTTTGCGATGGCCCCGGCGGCGCCGCCGAAGGCACCGAACAGCACGTTGGCGAGCGAGCGATTCATCGCCTTGCACATGATCTGGCTGAGGATGATGCCTGAGGAGCCGACCAGCGCGCCGGAGATTATGAGCACGGGGTTATCGATCACGAACCCCGTCATAGCGCCGGCGATACCCGAATACGAATTCAGCAGCGAGATCACCACTGGCATGTCCGCGCCGCCGATGGGTATTACAAGCAGCACGCCTAACAGCAAGCTGAGCGCGCACGTCGCGTAGAAAGGCCACAGGAGCGGCTGCGCTGTGGCGAGCTGGTAGAAGCTGAGCGCGACGATGACGAGGAAGAGCAGGGCATTGACTGTTTTCTGCAGGGGATAAGTGATCGGGCGGCCTGTCATCAGCTCCTGCAACTTGGCGAACGCGATCACGCTTCCCGTGAACGTTACGCCGCCGATGAGCAGGGCTAACTGAATTGTGATGCCCGTATCGATCGGCACGACTTCACCGAGCAGCTCGGCGCGCAGGAACTCGGAGCCGCCCACGAGCATGGAAGCGCCGCCGCCGAAGCCGTTGAGGAGGGCGACCATCTGCGGCATCGCAGTCATCTTCACAGCGCGCGCGAGCCAAAGGCCTAACGAGGATCCCACGATCAGGCCCGCTCCGATGCCGTACCATGACAGGATCCTGTTGCTGGCCAGAGCCACCAGTATGGCGAGCAGCATACCTAACGCGGAGACCATATTACCGCCGCGCGCCGTATCGGGGCTCTGCAGGCGCTTCAGGCCGACGATGAAAAGTACGGCGGCGACCAGATACAACAGCGGCGCGACCCACGTCGCGCTCACTTGCGGTCCTCCTTGCGGAACATCTG
>JBQTJS010000097.1:0-4418 GCA_052386875.1 Gemmatimonadaceae bacterium | reverse complement strand
GCCAGCGCATGCGGCGCGTTAGCCGTTGCGGAGACCAGCCAATAAAGATCCACAACAGCGGGGAAGTACGATGAGTCGGCTTCGAGCGCAGCGCGCATGGCCGCGGCGGCGCCGCGGCTATCGTAATGCGACAATCGCTCCATGGCTCGCTCGTGCATTGCGACTGCGCGCTCGCGCCGCGGGTTCGAGGTCACGCTCTTCCAGGGCGCTGCCTGGATAGCGAGCAGGCCGAGCAAGACGGTCAGCAGCAGCAGACCGGCCGGAAGCCGCGTTAGGCGTTTCAGCGTCGCCGCACCGCCTTGATGCTGTCGGCCAGCGCAACGGCGTGCGCTGCGCCGGTCATGCTGCTGTCGATGCCGGCGAGCGCGGCCAAGGCCGAGTCGGCGTTGCCTAACGCGAGCCATGCCTTCGCGACATAGAGCGCTGCCTCGGTCGCGTACGGCGATGCCGCGGCGCGGGCGCGGCGCAGCGCTGTCAACGCCCCGCGCTCGTCGCCGATCTTGAGCCGGGCAATCCCCAGAAAGAAGTCGCTCGCCGGTGCCGCTGACGGCGCAGACCGTTCAACGGCTGTAAGTCCGGCTGCGGCGGCTACGTAGTCACCCCGGTTGTAAGCATCCATGGCTGCGTCGATGTCGCGGGCGCCGTCGCCGGAAGCTGCGCGCACCGGACTCCCCGCGAAGGTCGGTGGGACGTCCACCCGAGCGAGGCTGTCCAGCTCGTTAGGTGGCCGCCGAACGAGCCAGATGGCGAGCGCCGCAGCCGCCGCGAGCGGTATTCCGAGGCGCAGCGGCCGCGGCATACGCGTGCTACGCATGCCCTCGGCCGCGCCGGGCAAAACGTTAGGCGCTCTCAGCGCCGCTGTAAGGGCTGCCGCCTGGCGCACCGCATACTGGCAGCGCGTGCACTCCAGAAGGTGTATCTCAAAGGACTCTTGCGCGTCCGGCTGCATCCGGCCGGATGCGTACGTGCGCGCAAGGTCGTCGTCGTCCGCAGATGGGCAGACACTGTAGTCGGTCATCGACTGTAAGTCTCCGCTTGCCGGGAAACGTGACCGATTGTCCCTCCCCCTCCCCCTCCCCCTCCCCCGCCCTCGCCCAGTAGTGTGCGCAGGCGGGCGATCGCGCGCGACTTCTGTTTACGGAGTCGCTCCGGCGGTTCTCCCGATCGCGCTGCCAGTTCCACCAGTTGCAATCCGTCGACATAGTGCGCTGTAAGCAGCGCACGCTCGGCGGGCTCGAGTCGGGCCAGCGCGCGCCTAAGCCGCAGAAGCTCCTCCGCCTCTATGAGCGCCTCGAGCGGCGAGTGCGCACTCGGCTCCAGGACCGCTCGTGAGGCGGCCTGAGTGCGCCGCTTTATGGCGTCAGCGATGACGTGGCGCGCGATCCCGTATACGAAAGCACCCAACTGTACGCCGGGAGGGACTCGTCCTTCACGGATCGCTGCCAGAGCGCGCGCCAATATCTCTTGCGTTGCGTCGCGCGCATCATCCGCATCGTTGAGGTGACGCAACGTTAGGATAGCCAGGCCGCGAGCAATAGTCCCTTGCAGGTTGGCTATCGCGTCGTCGACTGCATTCAGGTGGAGCGCCACGGAGCGATTTCCTTACCTTGCAAGCTGCCCGGCAGAATCGTACTGGAGTGATGCCGAGTCCGCTAGAACCGTGCCGCCTTTGCCGCGAGGCTAACAACCGTGCCGCATGCTTTCAGTCTCATCTCACTTATAGCTGTAGGCCTCGGGCTCGCGCTGGTGCTGGGGTACGTCGCGACGCGGCTGCGGCTGCCGCCGCTGGTGGGATACCTCATAGCCGGGATCCTGGTGGGCCCGGCGACACCTGGCTTTGTGGCGGACATGGAGCTTGCGGCACAGCTGGCCGAGATCGGCGTGATGCTGATGATGTTCGGCGTGGGCCTGCATTTCTCGCTGGAGGATCTTTGGGCGGTTCGTCGCATCGCCCTCCCCGGCGCCACGCTGCGGATAGCGGTCATCACGGCGTTAGGCGCGCTCACGGCGACCCTTTGGGGATGGAACTTCGGCGGCGCGCTCATTTTCGGGCTCGCCCTTTCTGTGGCGAGCACTGTTGTTTTGCTGCGCGCGCTGGAGTCGCGCGGCCAACTGCACTCGTTGAACGCTCAGATCGCGGTCGGCTGGCTGATCGTCGAAGACCTTGTGGTGGTGCTTGTACTTGTGCTGCTCCCGGCGCTGGTGCAGGCGCTGGGCGGCTCCGGCGACGCGCCCGCGGCGAGCGCCGTGAACGGCACGTTATGGGAGTCGCTGGCGCTGACGCTGGCCAAGATCGCCGCATTCGTGATTCTGATGCTCGTGGTAGGACGGCGGCTCTTTCCGGCGTTCCTGTGGCTGGTGGCGCGCACGGGGTCGCGCGAGCTGTTCACGTTAGGCGTGATATCAGTCGCGATCGGCGTGGCGTTCCTGTCGGCACAGCTGTTCAGCGTATCGTTCGCGTTAGGTGCCTTTTTTGGCGGCATGGTGATGCGCGAGTCGGCGCTGAGTCACCGCGCCGCCGAGGAATCCCTGCCGCTGCGCGACGCCTTTGCTGTGCTCTTCTTCGTATCGGTCGGGATGCTCTTCGACCCCGCGGTGCTGCTGGACGCGCCGTTCAAGCTGCTCGCCGTTGTCGGCATCATCACTCTCGGCAAGACACTTGCTGCTGTGGCCCTGGTGCTGGCGTTCCGCTATCCACTCAACACGGCGCTCACAGTGGGGGCCGGGCTAGCTCAGATCGGCGAGTTCTCCTTCATCCTCGCCGGTCTCGGCGTCGCGCTCGGCGTGCTCCCGCGCGAGGGCCACAGCCTGGTGCTGGCGGGTGCCCTGATCTCGATCTCCTTGAATCCGCTGTTGTTTGCGGCCGTTGAACCGGTAAAGGTATGGATGCTGTCCAGATCCGGTTTGGCCCGAGCTTTCGAGCGCCCTGACGATCCTCTCGCAGAGCTTCCGGCGAGCGTGGATGTGGAGACGCTGTCGGGTCATGTGCTGCTCGTGGGTTACGGCCGGGTCGGCCGCCGCATCGGCGAGGCGTTAGGCGCGCACGGCATCCGTTACGTTGTCGCGGAGCAGAACCGGGAGATCGTCGAGCGCTTGCGCGACCGCAACATAAATGCCGTTTCGGGCGATGCCGCGGACCCCGCTGTGCTCATTCAGGGCCATGTCGCGCGCGCCAGCATGCTCGTGATCGCTACACCCAGCACGCTGGACATGCGCAAGATGGTGGAGACCGCGCGGGCTGTGAACCCGCGGATCGAGGTCCTGCTGCGCACACACAGCGACGAGGAATCCTCGCTGCTCGAGCGGGAGGGCGTGGGCAAGGTGTTCATGGGTGAAAGCGAGCTGGCTGCGGCGATGGCACAGCACATCGTGCAGCGCCGGACGGCGGCGGCTGCGCCGGCGGTCAGCGGCGCGCCGGTGCCTACCTGACAGATGAACTGCCTAACGTGGGCTGCCGGACTCACGCTGTGCGTCGCGGGCGCCTCGCTCACGCAGGGGCAAGGGATCACTGTTGCCGCTGCAGACAAGCGATACGACGTAGCGGCGGCAGAGGTCATAGGCTTCAACGTGTTGCTCAACGTCTTCGACCGGCTGCTGCTCGGCCCTGAGTTCGACACGGACTTTGCGACGATCCGGCGGAATCTGCGCCGCGCCTGGGTTGTGGAGGACGATCCCTACGCGATCAACCAGTTCGGACACCCATACCAGGGATCGATGTATCACGGTTTTGCGCGATCGGCCGGCCTCAATTTCTGGGAATCATTGGGCTACGCCGTTGCCGGCAGCGTGATCTGGGAGATCGCCGGAGAAACCACACCGCCTTCGCGCAACGATCTGATCGCAAGCGGCGTCGCCGGGAGTTTTCTGGGCGAGTCGTTCATTCGTATCGCGAGCCTCTTGCTGGAGAACGCGCCGGGCGCGCCCGGTGTCCGCCGCCGGCTGGCAGCGGCGGCCATCTCCCCCTCGCGCGCCTTCAACAGGCGCGTGTTAGGCAGTAGCGGCGCGTTGTCGGTGCCGAGTCGCGGCGCGTCCTATTATCGTCGCCTGCAGCTCGGAGCAGCGGGGACCTTGCAAAGCCGGCGCGGGGCGTCCACGTCCCTTCGGCCTAACGAGGCTGTCCTGGACGTATCTATGGAGTACGGCCTCCCGGGGCCGACGGCGTACGCCTACACGCGGCCGTTCGACTATTTCACCGTGCAGGCGACGGCGTCGAGCGCGAACGGCTTCGAGACGATCCTCACGCGCGGTCTGTTGGCCGGAAGGCCGCACTCGATCGGCGACGAGTACCGCGCGGTGTGGGGACTATACGGCAGCTACGACTATATCGCGCCGCAGTTGTTTCGCGTATCGAGCACCGCGCTCTCGTTAGGGACCACGCTTCAGTGGGGTGTCTCCCCGCAGGTGACGATACAGGGGAC
>JBQTJS010000096.1:0-2334 GCA_052386875.1 Gemmatimonadaceae bacterium | reverse complement strand
CCTGACGCAGATGACCAGTCAGCTGGAAGCCGATGCACGCTCCTCGTGCGACGGGCCGAAGGTGCAGAAACTGATCGCCGCTGTACGCGATCTGGCGAACGTGTTGCCGTAGCTAAAGTGTCGCAGGCTGGAGGTATAAACCGGGCCAGCATGTTGCCGTAAGAAAAACGGATCGAAGCCCGGAGGCATTTAGGAGGCAGGCTCTAAGCGCACCCCGGTGTGCTTGGACCTGCCTCTCTTGGCGACGCGATCCCGAGCAGCAGAACGATTGAGAAACAGGCGATATAGACACGCTTGATACGCATGAGCGCCGGCAGGCCACGTTAGGCAGGTGCGCGATATACATCTGTGCTGAGATACCTTAGACCGGAATCGATCGCGATAGTCACAACCGTTGCGGCTGGGCCCAAACGCTGCGCAATTCGAATGGCGGCGACGACGTTGGCTCCGGTGGAAGTGCCGGCGAAGATCCCTTCTTCGCGCGCGAGACGGCGCGCCATTGACTTCGCGTCATCTGTTGCGACGGTTTGAATCTCGTTGATCAGGTCAGGTTGCCATAACGGTGGGATGAAGCCGATGCCGATCCCCTCGATCTTGTGCGATCCGGAAGGGCGCCCCGAGAGTACCGCGCTTTCTTCGGGTTCGACAGCTACGATGTAAGTATCGCGCTTCTTCGCCCATAGCGCTCGCGTTACTCCGTGAATCGAGTGCGCGGTGCTGACGGCCTGGACGAACGCATCCACCTGCCCGCCTGTCTGCTGCCAGATCTCGTCGCCGAGTTGTAGGTAACCTCGCGTCGCGTCGGCGTTGTTGAGCTGATCGCAGTACCAGTGGTTAGGCCGCTGGCTGATCTCGCCGGCCGTTGCGATAAGCGCCTTTATGAGCGCCGCGGTGATCTGCTTGTTGTCGCTGGGAACTTCGGTAATGTGCGCACCGAACGCCTGCATGGTACGGCGCTTCTCATCGCTGACTGGGCCATGCGGTCCTTCATGCTGCCGGTGGGGTTGGCCCACTCGAGCTTGAGGCACACGCGCGCAGCGTTAGGCGGCACCACTCTCCTCAGCATTACAAGCGGTGTATCGCCGATGCCTTTCAGGACGCCTGGAGCAGGTTCTTGAGTGCGCGGGTCCATTGATAACCAGTGTGATGGGCGGCCCAGGATCGGTGCGGACGCCGAAACAAGAAGCGATCGCCCTTAGACGCCTCTCAATGACGCGAAACGCCAACTGCGAACCGGCCCAATGCCCCTATAGCGCGATTCTCGCCGGGCTACTCTAGCGCTTCTGAGCCAAGCAGGAGTGATGCGGCAGGTACGGCTCGGGTGGCAGGGAATCGCGCCTCGGTTCGAGGGTCACGAAAGGGCTTGTCTCTGTGATAGAGAAGGCAAAGGGCTGGTGCACGAGTTGACGGACCAGCCGCGTGTGTAATCGAGCCGGCTTGAATCGGCTTCTAGCCACGCCGTCGCGCACTGCTTGACTGAACAGCGGGTCTGTCGACCTGACAATGCGAAACGTCTCCATATCGGCGTTGCCTAACGTGTCAACAACAAACACTGCAAACACTTCACCGCAGATGCCGCGCTCGCGCAACTTGTCGGGATACCGCACACGCGAGGTGATCTGTTTCACGGGCTCCTCGACGTGAAACTCCATTAATACCTGCCGCGGCACATCTGCCGCAGGACGCACGCTATACTGGCGCAGCACAACAGTGTCGCCGCCTACGGTGTCAACGGGACCATACGTGATCCCCACGAGTGAGTCACCGAATTCGAGCTGATAGACGCCGGGCTTGGTCGCGGCAAGTTAAAATAGACCGCGCCCGTCGGTCTTCGTGCGCGCCACTACAGCTTCGCCTCTGGGAAGAAATTGCACGAGCGCGACCGGATAGCGCCGTATCGCTATGCGACTCGAATCCTCGAGTACAATGCCCTGAAAGGTCTGCGCACGCGCTGCGTCGCCGAGAGCAGCCGCTGCCATCACAACCGCCGCGATACGGGGAAGGCGAGTTGCCGTCACTACTCCTCCGCGCGTAACTGACTCTCACAGACACTATGCGCGACGCGCTCGGTCAAGATGAATCCGCCGCTACAGCCGTCAAGGGATCAGCTCGCGGTGCTCTTGGACGAGTTCCCCCCCCCCCCCCACTCCGAGGCCAGTCCTGCGACGGCTCGGTCAGGTCTCTCCCGCCATGGCGCCGAGGATCCGGTCCCGGTTCTTCGCAACGAATTGATCGAACGTCTGCAATGCGGGATCGAGCGATCGCGCAACGGCCGGGCTGCGCGCACCGGTGACCTGCTGCTCGAAGTCGCGATACACCTGGAACATGTTCCCC
>JBQTJS010000095.1:0-3415 GCA_052386875.1 Gemmatimonadaceae bacterium | reverse complement strand
AGTTCAAGAAGATCGCGGCGAGGTAGGTCGCCCGAGAGAGCGTAATGGCTAAGGGTCGCGAGCTGAAAGGCCGCATCAAGTCGGTCGAGAACACGCGCAAGATCACGCGCACCATGGAAATGGTCGCGACCTCGCGCATGAAGCGCGCGCAGGACCGCGTGCAAGCGGCGCGTCCTTACGCGAACGCGCTGGCCGACGTCATCGCGTCGTTGTTCAGTCCGGAGCTTGCCGAGCGCTTCCCGTTGCTGCGGCAGCCGGAACGCGTGCGGCGGGCGGCCGTGGTGCTGCTCACCTCGAATCGCGGACTGTGCGGCGCCTTCAACGCAAATCTCATCCGCGAAGCGCGCTTCTTGTTAGGCGATCTCTCGGAGAGCGGCGTGGAAGCGGAACTGCACGCTTCCGGCCGCAAAGGGATCGGCTACTTCAAGTACGTGGGACGATCGCTCGCCACGGCGCGCACGGATATCACTGACCGGCCGACGTCCTCTGACGCGGCCTCGCTTGTCGACGATCTGATGGCACGCTTCATCCGTGCCGAGCTGGATGCCGTGTACGTTGTGTACGCGCAGTTCCGATCTGCTCTCTCCACGCCGCCCACACGGCAGCGCATCCTCCCCGTCGAGCCCCCGCGCACGAAGGGTGCGGCACGGGACTATCTCCTGTTCCCCTCAGCCGAGGCGATCCTCACGGAGCTGCTGCCTTCGTACGTGCGCAATCAGATGTATCGCGCGCTGGTGGAAACTGCGGCGGGAGAACAAGGAGCGCGTCGCACGGCGATGAAGAACGCGACAGACAATGCCGGCGAGATGCTCAACACGTTGCGGCGCAACTTCAATCGCGCACGTCAGGCTCAGATCACGCAAGAGATCGCCGAGATCGTCGGAGGATCGGCGGCGTTGGAATAGGGGGTAGGGGCCGGGGCTACGGGTTACGGGTTACGGGTTACGGGTTACGCGTTAGGGCAAAGCGGCTGGACAGAAACCACCAGGGTCAACAATGGCTACAGCAACTGCCACGAGAACATTAGGTAAAGTCGTCCAGATCATCGGTCCGGTGCTCGATGTCGAGTTCGCGACGGAGCAGCTCCCGGAGCTGCTCAATGCTCTGGAAATACGCGGCCGGACCGAGTCGGGGGACATCCGCGTGATCGCCGAGGTGCAGCAGCACATCGGGCGCAATCAGGTGCGCGCGGTGTGCATGTCCTCCTCCGACGGTGTGGTGCGCGGCATGCAGGCCGTGGACACCGGGGCCGCGATCGCGGTGCCCGTCGGCGAGCCCGCGTTAGGCCGCATCCTCAACGTCATAGGCGAGCCGGTGGACAACGGGCCGGCGATTCCGCCTAACGTGGAACGCTGGCCCATCCACCGCAAGCGTCCCGACTTCGTGGCCCTGGAGCCGAAGACGGAGGTCTTCGAGACCGGGATCAAAGTCGTCGATCTGATCGCACCATTCGTGAAGGGCGGCAAGATCGGCCTCTTCGGCGGCGCCGGCGTCGGCAAGACGGTAATCATCATGGAGCTGATCAACAACGTCGCCAAAGGACACGGCGGCAAGTCGGTCTTCTGCGGCGTGGGTGAGCGCACGCGTGAAGGGAACGATCTGTACCTCGAGATGAAGGAGTCGGGGGTGCTCGGCGCCTGCGCGCTCATCTACGGCCAGATGAACGAACCGCCCGGTGCACGGCTCCGTGTGGGCCTAACGGGGCTCACTGTCGCGGAGTATTTCCGCGATCGGGAGAATGCGGACGTGCTCGTCTTCATCGACAACATCTTCCGCTTCACACAGGCCGGTTCGGAGGTCTCCGCGTTGTTAGGCAGAATGCCGAGCGCGGTCGGCTATCAGCCGACGCTCGCCACCGAGATGGGCGAACTGCAGGAGCGCATCACGTCCACGCGCAACGGCTCCATTACTTCGGTGCAAGCCATCTACGTTCCGGCGGACGACATCACCGATCCGGCGCCGGCTACAGCCTTCGCCCACCTCGATGCGACTGTCGTGCTTTCGCGCGCGATCACCGAGCTTGGTATCTATCCGGCCGTCGATCCGCTGGCGTCGTCCTCGCGCATCCTCGCCGCACAGTACCTCGGCGAGCGCCACTATGCCGTCGCGCGCGAGGTCCAGCGCATCTTGCAGCGCTACAAGGAGCTGCAGGACATCATCGCCATCCTCGGCATGGACGAACTGTCCGAAGACGACAAGCTCGTAGTCGGACGCGCCCGGCGTATCCAGCGCTTCATGTCGCAGCCGTTCTCGGTCGCGTCACAGTTCACCGGGCGCGAAGGGAAGTACGTCAAGCTCGAGGAGACAATCTCGTCGTTCGAACGGCTCTGTGCCGGCGAGTTCGATCAGCATCCGGAGCAAGCGTTCTTCATGTGCGGCGGCGCAGAGGACATCGTCAGGAACGCCGAAGCGTTGGCGAAGGCGTAAGGCGATGGCTTCGCTCCACGTCTCAGTCATTTCGCCCGAAAAGATGTTATTCGACGGCGAGGTGGACAGTTTGTATGCTCCGGCGTTCGACGGCGAGGTCGGAATACTGCCGCATCACGCGCCGATGTTGACCTTGCTCGGCAAGGGGACGCTCCGGCTCGGTGCTGGAGGGAGTGCCGGGAAGTTCGCGATCGAGGGAGGGTTCCTGCAGGTCGCTGACAACGAAGTGCGCTTGGTGACCGAGCACGCGGCGCCGGTTTAATCGGTTCGGCCCGCGCCCATCGCGCGGCCATCCCGGGGCCCATCCATTATAGGTCGGTCCACGTCATAATAGGTCGGTCCACGTCGCGGCCCATCCATATATAGGTCGGTCCACCAGATATAGGTCG
This sequence comes from Gemmatimonadaceae bacterium, assembly GCA_052386875.1. Taxonomy (GTDB): domain Bacteria; phylum Gemmatimonadota; class Gemmatimonadetes; order Gemmatimonadales; family Gemmatimonadaceae; genus DASYRX01. The sequence continues at coordinate 599 of JBQTJS010000095.1, read as the reverse complement.
GTCCACCAGCGGCCCCTCCACTGGAGGTCGGTCTACGTCGCGGCCCAACCATATGTAGGTCGGTCCATACATAGGCCGGCCGACGGCACCGAGAACGCCTTGATCGCGTCCGGCCAGCCAGCGTGCGTCGTGTTGCGTGACGTCTGTCGCTGTCGAGTGGTTGTGACGCTCGTAGTCTTGCGCGGTTTCGTGCTGCGCCACACAATGGGCGGGTCCATTTCGAAAGCGGCGCCCGTGTGCGGGACGGGGAGGCTGGGCGTGTGTGCGCCGCCGGCTCGCGTGAACTCCCTCAACCCCAAACCCCGGGGGTAATCGATGACACGTACTCCGTTTGCGCGGTGGCGTCACGCTTTAGCGGGCGCCTTCACCCTAACGACGCTGACCGCCGGCAGTTTGCTGGCACAGGGTGCAACGATCTCGGGTCGGGTGAGATCGGAACAGGGTCAACTGCTGCAGGGCGCCAACGTCCTGGTAACCGAGCTGAACGTCTCGGTAGGGACGAGCGATCAGGGGGTATATCGCATCACGCTGCCAGCGGAGCGCGTGCGCGGGCAGACTGTGACGATCCGCGTTAGGTCCATCGGTTACGCGCCGATGCA
>JBQTJS010000094.1:0-17356 GCA_052386875.1 Gemmatimonadaceae bacterium | reverse complement strand
TGTCAGCGCGGTGGGAGGTCGTATTCAAGTCGCTGGAGAGCCTTGTTGCAGTGCTTCCGCTCGCCGTGCCTGCGGGCTACTACCTCGCCGTGCGGCGGCGCGTTCTCGGGGATAGAGTCGGCGTAGCGTTGTTAGGCGCGCTTGCGAGTGTGGCGTTGTTCGTGCTTTTCTCCATTCCAGGGGGCCGCAACGAGTACAAGTTCATGTTCACCGCCGCGTTGTCCCTGGCCCCTCTGGCAGCCCTGGGAGTCGAGGCGTTTCTCGAGCGCGGCGGACGCCGGCGTGCAGCGCTCGTCGCGGGCGCGCTGTTGTTTCTCCTCGCGAGCGGCGCGGACGGACTGTTGCGGGGCCGTTATGCGGGCCCCACGCCGCTGGCCGTGCGCGGCGAGCGCTTCGGTTTGCGCCTCGCGGACGGGCACCCACTCAACGGCTCGTTAGGCGCGCTTGCCGAGCGTACGCCGGCGAACACGGTCGTTTTGGTCGACTCTGCCGACGTGCATGTGCCTGTATTCGCGCGGCGCGCGCTCTACGCACCGCCGCTCGGCGAGGCCGCGTACTGGGGAGTCGGTCTCAGAGCGGCGGATCTGTTGGGGGACATCAGGGGGTACGGCCGCGATGTGCTGGCCGAGCGCCGTGGCGCGGTGCGGCGCCTCTTCGAGTCGGCGGCTCCCGGAGAAGTAGTGCCGGCCCTGCGAGCGGTCGCATCGCTCGGGCGTCCGGTGGCCGTTTTGTTGAGCCAGTCGCGGCACCGCCGCCTAACGCGAACGCTCATGGATTCACTCGGCGGCGAGGTAATCCAGCGCGACAGTCTCTGGGCCGTATGGTTGTGGCGGCCGGCTTCGAGCGATTGATCTTGAAGGCGGAGTGGGGCGCAGCGGCTAGGAGATGTAACCGAGACCGCTGAGCCGTTGGCGGATGATCTCTTCGCCGGCCGCCGAGATGGCGCCGGGATCAGCCGTCTGCGTGATGGAGCCGGCGAAGAGGGAACGTCCCTGGAAGGTATCGGGGATGTCGTGCCCGGCGACCTCCATGAGCGTGGGGGCGATATCGAGCAGGTGGGCCCCGTGGAGCTCGCCTAACGAGGGGACATTGGGTGCCGCGAGGATGAAGGCGCCGAACTGTGCGTGGTTGCAGTCGTCGGGGCCGCTGTCGTTCTCCTTCACATGCACGATTCCCCGGTAGCCGAGGCCGCCGATCGAGCGCCAGTCGAGCGCCGCGAAGTGAACGATAAGATCGGGCGCCACATTGCGGACCGCCCTGTAGATCCGATCGGGCTTGAACACGAGCGTGCCTAACGCAGAGCCGTGCTGGTCGGTCGTCGCTTCGAACTTGATCTTCAGCTCGTCCCGGAAGCGCTCGTATTCGTCCGGCTGGATCACACCGTCAGGCTCGCGGCCCTTCACGTTCAGGAACACGCGCGCGTAGTAGCCTCCTTCGCTCCAGACGCGCGTGCGCTGCCAGTCGACCTTGACGTTTGCAAACGGTGTGATCGTGTCGGGGTACTCCTGGAGGACGAGGAGCCCCTGCTGCAGGAGCCACTCGTTCACGCAAAAGCCGCCGCGCAGCGCCTGGGCGCCGTGATCCGACACCACCAGCACAGCGGTGTTGTCGTCCAGCAGCTGGAGCAGGCTTCCGATCTCCTCGTCCAGGTGCCGGTAGAACTGGGGGATGACCTGCTCGTAGGCGTTGCCGGCGACGTAGTCGGGATGCCGCGGATCCAGGAACTTCCAGAAGCCGTGGTGCACGCGATCGAGCGCGATGTTGACGAACTGGAAATAGTCCCACTCGGCGTGCTGCAGAAAGTGCCTAACGACCGTGAACTGCCGGCGACTCATCTCGAAGATCTGTTCGCGCAGCCAGTCCTTGTCTTCCGTGCGGAAGCCTTTGACATCGACAATGTATTCGCCCACCAGCCCGCGGATCTCCGCTGCGATGTGGCCGGGGTGCGTATAGTCCGCATCGACGGAGGGAGTGAGGAAGCATCCGACCGAGATGCCGTTGACCTTGAGCGGCGGGAACGCGGGGGGGACACCGATGAGCACGGCCTTCTTCCCCTCGAGTGCAAGGTAGTCCCAGATCGTCAGGGCCTTGAATGAGCGCGAGTTGGCGATGCTGAGGTTGGCGTAGCCGTGGTCCGCGCGGTTGCGGAAGCCGTAGACTCCCAGCGAGCCGGGATCCTGGCTGCTGGCCATGCAGCGCCAGGCCGGTACTGTAATCGGCGGGATGACGCTCTGCAGCCGGCCGTAGCAGCCCGCATCCATGAGCCGGCGGATGTTCGTTAGGCGCTCATCGCCGAACAACAATTCGGGGGCCGCACAATCGAGACCGATGACGAGCAGCTTCATGCACCTTTCGTGCGCACCAGAGCGGCTATCTGCGAGATCGTATCCAGATAGTCGACGCTGGCCTCGTGCGGCTCGATCGTGATCCTGTACTGATCCTCCAGAAAGGCTACCAGCTTCACAGTTGCCAGTGAATCGAGGATGCCGCCCGAGATGAGCGGTGTTTGCTCCGATACGTCGCTCGCGTTCGCTCCGGGAAGGAACTCCTCGAGGATGTAGGCTTTGACTGTCCCTTCGATCGGGTTCATGGCTGGCGGGAGATCTCCGATGCTTGGCTGAGCGCCGTGCGGGAGCTATCGGCGCGATGAGTGTAGATACCGGGCATTGCCAGGAACTCGTTATGCAGTCGTTCGGCGATCATCCGATGCCCTCGCACGTTAGGATGATAGTCCCATTCGTAGATGATCAACTCGCGTTCGTCGTGCGCGTCATAAATGTCGCCCAGGTCCAGCGTCTCCAAGCCACCCCCGCGCGCATAACTCAAGAGACTCACCTGTAAGTCAGGATCCAGCCGCTCGAACGGCATCGGGATGTACGCGTAGACACAGCGCCAGCCGTTGGCACGGCAGACTTCTCCGATCCTCGCGAAGGTGACGCGCGAGAGGTCATTCTCGTAGTCGCGCATAACGCGACGCGCCTCGGCCTCGCTCGGCGGCTCGTTCCAGCCGGCGCTGCGCATGAGCGAGCGCATCGTATCGAGGGGCGGCTGCTGTCCGCTCGCGAGCAGTCTGTACAGATATGTCGCACCGCGATTCGCGTCCGTCATGTGGCCGACTATCAATACAACATCGACCCCCATCTTCTGCAGTTCGCCCGATTCCAGTAACGCGAGCTGCTGCTGCAGCAGGTAAGCGCTGACAGCAAAGTTCAGCATTTCGACGCGCTGCGTACCGCGACCTGTCGTGTCTCGCGCCAGGCGCGACTCGAGCACGGCGTCGAACGACTCCCCATCGTTCACGCCGATCCCCATGACGTACGACGGACCTAGCACGCCGATGCGCGTGACATCTGCGCCTTTACCATCAACGGGCGGGTAATCGCGATCGCGCATCCCCCAGCGGTTTGTGTTGATGACGGTTCCGTTGAGGAGGATGCGATGGTCGGCGCGGAGCCGGAACAGTCGTGGATCGTTGACATTCTCGGTGGCGTCGGTTTGGTCGAGACGCAACCAGTCCTTCGGGCGGCGGCTGTAAATATCCCAGAGACCGCCGTTGAAGCGGTTCACGTCGACGATGCGCTCGTAGTAGCCGCGCTGCAGCTGCGCCCGCTCGAGCTGGCTCAGCTCTACAATGCGTGTGGAGCGGAAGAAGGCGTTGACATCCGGCGAATACTGCCGGCGCAAGTAGGGCTCGCCCAAAAGCCAAACGATGCCTAACGCGGCGAACGCCGGAAGGGTCGTGCGCGCGCTCGTTGCCGGCTTTCCACGGGCGATGGCCTGCTCGCGGCGTTGCGTGATCCATGAGGCCGCGGCTACGGCAGCCAGGACGCCGAGCAAGAGCAGGACGTCGCGGCCGCGCCATTGCGGCGCCGTGAGGAGTGTCGTGAAGTCGCCCACGGTCGGCATCGTCCAGAGTGTCCACAGGAGACAGATGACCGTGAACGTGAGGACAGTATTGAGGATCACACGGCCGCGCTCCCGGGCGGACCACTGCATGGACCGCGTGTTGCGCTTGCGTCCCTCCTTGGACTCGCGCAGCGCGTTGACGGCGAGCAAGACGGCCAGGATCCCCCAGAATAAGGTGTCGGTCCACGACACGAGCCATGTGCCTAACAACCAGAACCACTGGTACGAGTGCAGCAGCCAAGTGCCGGCGAATACAACCAGAGTCGACACGACGAGCGCGAAGGCGTCTCCCCGCTGCTTCAGCCTGAAGTAGACGGGGAAGTAGAACACCTTCGTCATGAAGTCTTTCCAGTAGATGTTGATGCGGCGCCAGAACTCCGTGAAGCTCGAGGCGACGTAGAAGAACCTGTGCGTCTCAGGGAGCCGGAATCCGAACATGTGCAGCATGCCGACGATCAGATGGAACTGGCCCGATACGCGGAGGTACAGCCCGAAGTTGGCGAGGACATAGCGCAGCAGATCGGAGCCGGTCGTCACATCGCTGGGGAGGATGGTGCCGTGTTGGTAGATGAGGCGGTACAACATCAGGTGCGTCAGCCCGCGCACCATCCAGTGGATGCCCTGGCGGTAGATCTCGAAGGGAGGCCGGTCGTAGTAAGTGCGCTTGAACGTGGCGAAGTCGATGACCGGAAACAGCAGGAACGAAACGTTAGGCAGGCAGAAGAAATAGGCGAGGGTGCGCGTCGCCGACGGCTTGTCCTTCTGGTGCCGCAGGTCGTACATGTAGGCGATCAGGCGGAACATGAACATCGACCCGAGGATGGGCCACAGCGCCGAATCGAAGGGGAGCGGCACCTTGCCGAGCCTGGCGGCGGCGAATGCAGCGCCGACGCCGAGCAGCAGCACGATCCGCCAGGAATAACGGATGGGCAGGTGCGCGACCGCGATGAGAGACATGCCTAACGCGACGAGCCATGCCGCCTGCACCAGTCCGAACACCACGAAGATCGTGAGTCCCGACAACGCGACGAAGAAACGCAGCCGCAAATGCGCCGGCAGCAGATGGTGCACCACAAAGCCGCCGGCCGCGATGGGCGCGACGCGCAGGTAGAAGGCCGTGTTCTCTATGCGAAACGCGCCGAGGAGATAGGCGATGAGCGCAAACTGGAGCGCGATGCCGGCGAGCCGCAGCAGGTCCGCCCGCGTGACAGCTGACCAGACCACCGCGCCGCGCGCAGCCGCTGCCGTGCCGCTAGCGGGAGCTTCAAGCACGGCACTGCGCTCGCCGCTCACAGGCCCAGCCACCGCGCTATGATGTTGCGCTGCATCTCCGATGTCCCTGAATAGATGGTGCTGCCGATCGCGTCACGCAGTGCGCGCTCGACCTCGTACTCGGTGCTGTAGCCGTAACCGCCGAAGATCTGCACGGTGTCGACGGCCGAGCGCACCAAGGACTCGCTGACGAACAGTTTCGTCATCGCGGCATCCAGAGCGACTCCGCGCGACCGCTCCAGCCGCGTGGCGCTGCGATATGTCAGGAGCCGCGCGGCTTCGAGCTGCACTTTCATGTCGGCAATCTTGTGCGAGACCGCCTGATACTTCCCGATCGCCTTACCGAACTGCGTGCGTGTGCGGGCGTACTTGATTGCCTGCTCGAGCAAGCGCTGCATCGCCCCCAGGTGACTTGCGAAGAGGCAGACGCGCTCCCAATCCATCGCATGCGTGAATATCGCCGACCCGCCGCCGACGCTGCCTAACACGGCATCACACTGTACGCGCACGTCGTCCAAGACAACCTCGCCGAACGGCGATGTGCGCAACCCCATCTTCTCGATCTTGCGACTCGCCGAGTATCCGGCGGCGCCGCGCTCGACGAGGAACGCTGTGACACCTCCGTGATAGCCCTTGGCCGCATCGGTGAGCGCGAAGACGATTATTACGTCCGCCACGGGAGCGTTGGAGACGAACGTCTTGCTCCCCGTTAGGCGGTAACCGTCCCCGTCAGGCTCGGCTCGCGTCCGCAGCATGAAAGCGTCGGATCCCGAGCCGGGCTCGCTCATGGCGTGCACCCCGATCAACGTGCCGTCGCAAAGCCCCGGGAGATAGCGGCTCTTTTGCGCGTCGGTCCCGAACTTCCAGATCGGAACGACGCAAGACAGCAGGTGCGCGCATACGGAGAACACCAGGCCGCCGTCCACACATCCGTAACCAAAGGCTTCCAGAGCGAGTGCCGTAGAGAGCGGGTCCAGACCGCTCCCCGAGTATTCTTCCGGGACGGGGAGACCCGCCAGACCCATACCGGCGCACTCCTTCCAAAGCTCGCGCGAGAATGCCTGATCCCGGTCGCGCTCGATGACGCCGGCGTTCAAGCGATCGCGCGCGAAGCTCACGATCGCCCGCTGCATCGTCTCCTGTTCCTGCGTCAGCGCGAAGTCCATTACAGCAGTTGCACGAGTCGCTGATAATCCATCTTGTCTGTCGACGTCCTCGGCAAGACATCCAGAACGCGAAACGTGTCCGGGATCATATAGTTAGGCATCACCCCCGCGCAGAATCTCTTTAGCTCGACCAACGACGGCGCCTGGCCGCCATTGCAAGCGAGAAAAGCCACGATCTGCACTCCGCCGTCCTTGTCCTTGCCGGCGACCACCGCGGCATCCTTGACCCTGCTGTGCCTGTACAGCCCCGCTTCGATCTCTCCCAACTCGATGCGATAGCCGCGGCGTTTCACCATGCGATCGCGTCGCCCAACATAGTCGTACGCTCCCGCCCCCGCGCCCGCCCCCGCCCCAGCACCTGCACCTGCACCTGCGGCATCCTGCACCACGACATCCCCCGTTCGGTACCAGCGCGTCCCCTCAGCGTCGATGATGAACGCGCGCGCCGTCTGCTCGGGGAGGTTCCAGTAACCCTGCATCACGTTAGGACCGGCGATCAGCAGCTCCCCCTCTTCACCAGGCGCTACCTCACGGCCTGCCTCATCGACTGCCCGGCCACGTAACTGAGCGCAGACCGTGCCGATCGGATAAGGCGCGCTACGCTCGGCGGGGACAGTCTCGGGGATCGTGAAGTATGTGCAGACGTTAGTCTCGGTCGGGCCGTACAGGTTGTGAAACTTCGCGTGCGGGATGAGCGCCTTGATCGCACGCAGATGTTTCACCGGGAATACTTCTCCCGCGAAGAGGACCGTGTGAAGCGAGCTGTAATCGTGCCGCTCCATCTTACCGAATTGGGCCAATACGGACAGGATCGTCGGCGTCGAGTACCAGACTGTGAGACGCTTGCGGGCGATTAGCTCAGCCAGACCGACGGGCTCTTTCCCCTGCTCCGCTCCGATCAGCACCACAGTCGCGCCGTGCGCGAGCGGGAGATACAGGTCGAGGATCGACAGGTCGAAGTGAAACGGGGCATGCGACGAGAATCGATCGGAGCTGTCAGGGCGGAACGTGTCGCTGCACCAGCGCACGAACGCCAGCGCGTTCTCGTGCGACAGCATGACGCCTTTGGGTTTGCCCGTCGATCCGGACGTGTACAGGATGTAGGCAAGTTCGTTAGGCGCAACCGACACTGTAGCCGATCCTGCCAAGGATCCGGCACGGTCCAGAGCAGCGGACAGCCCGGCGCCGCCGCCGATGTCGTCCAGCGCCAGCGTGACTGGAAGCGCGCCTAACGTGGACGCCTCGGAACGCCATGCGTCCACCAGCGAGGTCTCGGTCAGCACCGCCGCGACGGCGCAGTCGTGCAGGATATACGCCGAGCGCCAGGCCGGCGCAGCCGCGTCCACAGGCACGTACGCCGCGCCGGCCTTCATCGCCCCAAGCAGGGCTGCATACGCGTCGATCGACTTAGGGAGGTAGATCCCCACGCGATCGCACCGCCGTACCCCAGCGGCGACCAGATAATCCCGCACGCGGTCCGACAGGGCGCCGAGCGCACTATATGACATGCGCGCGCCGGTCCCCTCTTCCACCGCGCAAGCGTCCGGTCTTGCCGCGACGCTGCGGTCCAGAAGATCTACGAGCGTTCCTGGCCAATTATCCATGCTTCCCGTATCGCTTATTCAAGCGGAAGGTAGGGCGCTGCGCACTCCCTCGGATCCGCCGCGACATCCGACGCGCGAGGACGGTAAACGGCCACGTATGCCGCTTCGCGTCGATCACAGTCCACGGCCCGAAGCCGTTCAGAGTGTGGATGCCGTCTGTATAAGGGCTCGAGAGATCACTCGGCAGAATCTGCCGCACAGTCGTCTCGCTAAAGTCATCCATCGACAGCCGATCGATGCGGTTCAGCGCCAGCCCCCCACCGTAGCTCTTCGCGCCATTCTGCGCCGGCCGGTACAGGCGGCCGTCGTGCCAAAAAGGGGTGCCAGCCGGCCGCGAGCTGCGGACGTCAGTCTTTACCGGGTTCCCAGGGTGGGCACTCCAGGGCCCAAAAGGCGACGGGGCATTCCACACGTAGAGCGACCAGGGTCCCGCACGGGAGCCGACGCTATCCGGCTCGTTGGCACTCCCTCCCGCGAACAGCCACCACGATCCAAAGGCCTCGAAGACAGTCGCGTCCACGGCTGCGACGTCGTCGATCATGACACCTTCGAGGGCCCAGCGCGCTGAATCGTCGTGCCAGCGGTACAGGCGGATCTGGCGTGCTTGAGCCGTCTCCGGTATGCAGTAGAGTCCCCCGTCGTATGCGAAGCAACACGGGTAGCTCATGTGCAGGTCCTCATCGATCGCGGGAGCGATTTCGCTGAGCGTTCCGTCGCTGCTGCGGCGGATCTCGCTGATGCGTCCGCGTTCGCTGCGCCAGTCGAACTCTTCTACGAGGATGCGCGGTTCGGCCCCCGCGGGGACGAGAAACGGATCGGCCAGCATCTGTCCGGGGACGCGATAGCGGCTCCACTGCACGTTAGGCACGAAGTGCGGGTCGAGCCATTGCTGCGGCGTCCCCGCAATGAGCCCGACGTTCCAATCGTCCACGCGCTGGTTATGCACTTTGTAGCGGACCCAGTTGGCGGCCAGGCGAAACCAGAAGCGCAGCATCTGCCGCTCGTTAGGCGCTACGTAAACCGGCGCTGTCGTCTTACTCGGCGCGCCCGAAAAGTAGTCGCTGCGGCCGTGGGCGATGTCGAGCGCGGCCAGCCGCGCCAGGTGCGCCGATGCGGCCTGTACGCGCTGGAGGTTCGCGCGATGCGAGCGGGGATCGGTGGCGACCCAGCACTTCTTGAGCACGATCCCCCCGTCCAGGCGATCCGTCAGGCGCTGAAAGAGCGCCCCTGTGATCGGATCGCCCTTGTAGATCTCCCAGAACGCCGGCGGTCCGCCGCGGTAATGCTCCTCGTCGCCGTGGTGGAACGACCAGACTCCGTAGCGCGCCGTCTCGAGCGCCGCGCCGCGCACGATGCCGAAGGCGAACTTGAGGATGAAGTCGAGCTGGTGAGCGCGTATGCCGGCGACGTCGTCGTCACTGAAATGCTGACTCCAGCGGCCTTTGAGCAGCGGTTGCACTTCCCGGCGCGGGATCGAACGCGGGAAGCATTCGTCGAGCGGGCGGGTGCGATACGCTTCGATTCCCTGCGCCGGAAAGAGCTTGTTCTGCAGATGCCAGAGGTTGCCCTCGAGGCGCACAGCGCGGCGCAGCTTGGCAGGCCAGCCCGAGCGCCGCGGCTGAGACGGGTCGATGATGAGCAGCGCCGGCTCGGCAAGCCCGTCTCGCGTTAGGTGGCGGATGCACGACTCGGCGAAGCGCGTGATGCCGCGGCCCGAGCACATCACGCCGAACCGCAGCCGTGCGGTGCCCGCGACGGAGTACGCGTCAGGCACCTAACAAGGGGCGTCCTTCCATGACGCCGGGGGTCGGCGCGCCGAGTGCACTCAGGATTGTCGGTGCCATGTCGACGAGGCGCGGCTGGGCAGCGTCGAACCGCCGGTTCATGAAGAGGACACCGGGGACGAGCGCGGGGTCGACGATGTGATCGCCCCCCCACTTCTTGACGTTGTCTTCCACAAGCTGCCCGGGGACGCCGCCGAGCGCCGTCGTCCACGACGCGCGGTATCCCGCGGCGAATCCGACCACGAGATCGGGGGCCTCGTCGATGTAGGGGCCGCTGTAGATCTCGCGTTTGCACTTTACGCTGCGTACAGCGAGGGCACCGCGCGCGGCATCGACCATCCCCGTTAGGCGATCGGCGATCTCCCTGGACAGCCCATCGACTTCGTCAGGCTGAACGATCCCCTCCGCCTCGCGCGAGCGCACGTTGAGATACAAGGAGCCGATGCCGAGGGCATAGGCCCTTGTGCGCGTCCAGTCTACATGCTTGAAGAACTCTCCCGCTCCCGCTCCCGCTCCCGCTCCTTCTCCCGATCCCGCGTCCTCCGCGGGATCGATGCCCGGTTTCAAGGTGAGATAGCCCTGCTGCCGCAGCCAGGCGTTGAGGTGTACACCGCGTTGGAATGAAGTGAAGCCATGATCGCTCAGGACGATCAGCAGCGTGTCGCTCGCCACGCGCTCGAGCACGCGACCAACGATCGCGTCGCACGTGCGATAGTGCTCCTCGATGACCCGCGCCATAGCCAGCCGCCGTTCCGCGCTCTCGCGATTCGCCGGGTGCGCGTCTTCGCCGAAGCGCCAGAACATGTGCTGCACGCGGTCGGGTGTATCGAACAGGCAAAAGGCGAACCCTTCGCGGAGGCGGTCTAGCTCGAAGTGCAGCATCGCTTCGCGCTCGCGCAACACGTCGTCGCACTGCGCGAGGAAGGCCTCCTCGGAGTAGCGCTCGTTCGACAGACCTGTATGGTCCTCGACCATGCCGCTCGTATAGAAGGTGCCGAGTTGCCGCGCAAGCTCGCCGGAATACTCCCAGGGATGCGCGATTGGAAAGAGCGGCGCCGCTGGATCGAAGTTCACAGGCGACGCATAGATCTCGATCTCCGGGGTTAGCCTAACGAGAAGGAATCGCACGACGCCGGACACGCTCTGCAGCAGGCCGGCCCTGAACTTCAGGCGCAGCCAGTCGCTCCACGCCCCCAAGCGCAGGACCAGCACCCTCGGCTCCCCCTCGCTGCGCACAGTGACCGTTCGCGCGGCGGCGTCGAGTTCGAACGTAACCGCCGCGCGCATGTCGTCCTTTGCTTTGGGATTGCGCGGCCCGATGACGTTGCTGACGTACTCGCCCTTCGAGCCACGCTCCTGGAGCTTCAGCACATGTTCGCTCTCACGCGCCGTCACGGCAGCGGCCGTGGTATAAAACGTCGACGTGCCGAGTCCGCCGCGGATGTCGGGTACACCCATCCCAGCCAAGAGACGTCCTTTGAGCGCATCGGGGGGATAGGTGCACGGGCACCTAACGACAGTCGCAGGTATACCCGCCGCGCCGAGCACGTCCCAGAGAGGGGTCCCCCGCCGCAGGTTGACGACCTTGGGCGGCAAGAAAGCGCTCTTCTGCTCGTAGCGATTGAGCCCCAGATCGGGGAAGTACGTCTTCGGGTCGCGGCGCAGGAAATCGTAGATGCCGTGGCCCCCCGGGTTGACCCCCGTTACGAAGGTGGACCACGCGACAGGCGTCTGGGCGGGCCACGTCGTGGCGACTCTGGAATAGCCCCCGCTCTCGCGCAGCCGAGCGAGGTTCGGCAGCTCGCCGCGTTCCAGCATCCGGTCGACGATCGCCGGTTCCAGTCCGTCCAGCCCGATGACGACCGCTTTCCGCGGCACCGCCATCAGGGGATTGCCCCCCAGGTCAGGTCTTCGTCCTCGATGTCAGGCGGCTGAAGACCATGCGGATAGCTCCCACGACGCGCCGCCAAAACATGAGCAGGAAGCCCACAATGGCCGCAATGAGCGAGGCGACCGGCATTAGCGAATCGGGACCGATATACACGCGAAGCGATCTCCCTGGGTTGGTCAGTGAGCACGCGGCGGAGCGCGCAAACCGCGTCGTACGCTATACTTGTGCCGCCCGCTACGCTCGGCGCGGCAATCTGATACAAGAGACTTGTTAAATGCAAAAAGGTGTCACGCTGTGGTTTACCGGACTCTCCGGCTCGGGGAAGACCACCATCGCCAAGCGCGTCAGTGAAATGCTGCAAGAGCGCCACATCCTGACGGAACGCCTCGACGGAGATGTGGTCCGCCAAAGCCTATGCCGCGACCTCGGGTTTTCCAAGGAGGACCGCGACAAGAACATCGAGCGGATCATTTTTGTCGCGAAGCTCCTTACCCGCAACAACGTGGTTGTGTTGACGGCGTTCATCTCGCCCTACAAGCAGATGCGCGACAACGCGCGCGTCGAGATCAAGGACTTCCTCGAGGTTTATGTGCGCGCTCCGATGGACGTACTCGTACAGCGCGATGTGAAGGGGATGTACAAGAAGGCTTTCGCCGGCGAGATCGAGAACTTTACCGGTGTAAACGACCCCTACGAGGAGCCAGCTGCGCCGGAGCTTATTTTGGACACGGATCGGGAAGCGATCGACGAGAGTGCCGTCAGGGTTGTGCGGCTGCTGGAGACGCGCGGCTACATAACGCGTGGAGGCGCGGCAGCGCCTAACGTGAGCATCTCGCAGCGGCGCGCCGATGGCGCGCGTGAGGCGCTCGCCGCGCGGCGCGCGCCTGGGCCGAGCACTCCGCACGGCGGCGTGCTGATCGAGCGTGAGTTGGACGGGGCTGCGCGCTCTGAGACGCTGGAGCGGGCGAAGGGCCTCCCCAAGTTCGGACTCGACGAGCGGGAGATGACCGATCTGGAGATGATCGGCGTCGGGGCGCTGTCGCCTCTTACCGGCTTCATGCGCCGGATGGACTACGACTGCGTTGTCGAGAGCATGCGGCTGTCGGACGGGACGATCTGGGGGATGCCCGTCAACCTGTGCACGTCACTGGATCGCGCGCGCACGCTCAACGAGGGAGACGAGATAGCGCTGACCGACCGAGAGGGAGTGATCCTGGGTGTAATGCAGGTGAGCGAGATCTATCAGCCCGATAAGGGGCGCGAGGCGCAGCAAGTGTACGGCACTCAGGACACTGCCCATCCGGGTGTGGCTCGTGTCATGACGCAGGGTGCTGTATATCTGGCGGGGCCCGTGTGGGTGGTGGCGCGCCCGACTTACGGCGATTTCCAGGAGTACCGCCTAACGCCGCGCCAGACGCGCACGAGGTTCGACGAGCTGGGCTGGAAGTCGGTTGTCGGCTTTCAGACTCGCAACCCTGTGCATCGTGCACACGAGTACTTGCAGAAGGTGGCGCTCGAGAACATCGACGGCCTGCTGTTGCATCCGCTGGTGGGAGCAACGAAGTCGGATGATGTGCCGGCGGACGTGCGCATGCGCACTTATGAAGCCATCCTCGGCGCTTACTACCCGCGGGATCGCGTGCTGCTGAGCGTTTTCCCTGCTGCGATGCGCTATGCCGGGCCGCGCGAGGCAGTATGGCACGCGATCGCGCGCAAGAATTACGGATGCACGCACTTCATCGTGGGGCGTGATCATGCCGGCGTCGGCAACTTTTACGGATCGTACGATGCGCAGGTGTTGCTGGACAGTTTGCCGGCGCACGAGCTGGGGATCGTCCCGGTGAAGTTCGAGCATTCCTTCTTTTGCGCGCGTTGCGGCAACATGGCGTCGCCGCGCACTTGCCCGCACGGCAAGGAGCATCACGTCACGTTGTCGGGGACGCGTGTGCGCGAGATGCTGACGAACGGGGAGCTGCCGCCGGCGGAATTCACGCGTCCCGAGGTGGCGCTGGTTCTCATGGAGGCTTACCAGGGAGCCGCTGCTCGTTAGGATGCGCCAGCTCGTCGCCGACCTGCAACTCCACTCGTCCGCATCGGACGGGAGCGACCGGCCGGCCGAAGTCGTACGGCGCGCGCGCGCGCTGCACTTCGCCGCGATCGCGCTAACGGACCATGATACGATGGCGGGTGTTCCCGAGGCCCAGGCGACAGCCGAAGCGTTAGGCATAGAGTGCATAGCGGGTGTGGAGCTTTCCACGCTCGACGCGGCCGGGCGGCAGATCGACGTGCTGGCGTACGGCATCGATCACCGCGACGCTGAGTTCGGCGCCGAGCTGGGCCGCATCCGCGGAGGCCGGCTGGGGCGCGGACGCGCGATGGTCGAGTGCCTCAACGCACTGGGGTACAATGTATCGTGGGAGCGGGTGCAGCAGATCGCCGGGAGCGAGAATGTGGGCCGGCCGCATGTAGCGCGCGCGATGGTGGAAGCGGGCGTCGTGCCTAACGTGGCAGCGGCGTTCTCGGCACAATTCATCGGCAACGCCGGGCGCTGCTACGTCGAGCGCGTCAGGATCACGCCCGCCGATGCGATCGCGCGCATCCACCGCGCCGGCGGCGTCGCCTTTGCGGCGCATCCGGCCCGCACCGGACTGAGCGACGACGACATCGCGCAGCTAGTCGACGCCGGCCTGGACGGCATCGAGGCGTACTACCCTCAGCACACGCCGGCCGAGACGCAGCGCTTCCTGACAATGGCGCAGCGGCACGATCTGCTCGTCGGCGGCGGTTCCGACGATCACGGCGACATCAATGAAGGACGCCTGATGGGTTCCGTGCGCCTCCCCTACGTGCACGTGGAGCGTCTCTACATCGCGATCGCGGATCAGCAAGCAGCGTCCGGCCACGGCGCTGTGTGAGGTCGGTCGGCCCGATGCGCGCCGGCTCTCCCCTGGCACGATGAGCGCCGGCTCCCGCCTGGCACGATGAGCGCCGGCTCGCCTCTGGCACGATGAGCGCCGGCCCCCCTATGGACGACTCGTCAGGTGTCGGCGCGGCGCTGCCCGAAGCGCCGGCCGCGTCCGGCGGCGCGCCTGCGCCGGGCACCTTTAAGTGGCCCGAGGAGCGCGGCGGCGGAGCGACACCCGGCGCGCGCCCGGCAGCGCGCGCCTCACGCCTCGACTGGCTGGCGCAGCGCCTAACGCTTTTCGCCGGCGTCGGCGGCGCTCTCTGGATCTTCTTCGCCCCGCTCCCCGCCGGACTCACGCCGGCCGCCAAGACGGCCTTCGCCGTCTTCCTGCTCTGCACGGCTCTCTGGATGACCAACGTCATCCCGTTCGGTGTGACCGGGCTGCTCGCCGTCGCGCTGCTCAGCGTCACGGGAGCGATGAAGGCGAGCGACGCGTTCGCGGCCTTCGGCAACCCCGCTGTCTTCTTCCTCATCGGCGTTTTCATCATCGGAGGTGCGCTCGTCGAGAGCGGGTTGAGCAAGCGCTGCGCCCTCCTGTTCCTGCGCCGTTTCGAGCGATCGCCGTACGCGTTCGCCTACGGCATGACGCTCGCCGCCGCTTTCGGTACGCTGTGGATGCCCAATCAGGCGACTTCGGCGATGCTCTTCCCCATCGCCCTGGAAGTCGCGCTGGCCCTGCGCCTGCATCCCATGGAGAGCCCTTACGCCAAGGTGTTGTTCCTGTCTCTGGCATGGGGGGCCATGGTCGGCTCCAACGCGAGCTTTCTGGGGAGCACACGCGCAGCTCTCGCGTTAGGCATGCTCCAGGAAAACTTCGGCCGTTCCATATCCTTCATGCAGTGGGTCGTCGCCGCCGCCCCCGTCGTCATCCTCGGTGTCGCCGTAGCTCCGCTCGTGCTGCGGCTCGCGTTCCGCCAGGAGCGCGTCGACTTCGCCTCGGCCCGCACGCTGCTCGATGATGCTGTACAGCGCATGGGGCCGATGCGGCGGCGCCAGTGGACCGTCACGCTGATCGTCGGCCTCACAGTCGCGGCGTGGATCACGCTGAGCGGCCGCGTCGATCTGGCTGTCATCGCGCTCCTCGGCGCGGCCGCCCTCTTCGCAACCGGCGCCATCACCTGGGAACAAGCCGAGCGACGCGTCTTCTGGAACATCGTCCTCATGTACGGCGGCGCGATCGCCCTCGGAGCGGTGATCGACGACACGGGCGCCGCACGCTGGCTCGTCGACCGCGTTCTGGGTGACTATCAACTGTCGCCGTACTTGGTGATCGCCGCAACTTTGATCGGCACGCTGCTCCTTTCCGAATTCATGAGTAACGTGGCCGCTGTCGCCGTTATGCTTCCTCTCGCGTTCAGCGTCGGCCAGCAGGTCGGGGGAGGAGTGTCTCCCGTCGCCTTGGTGCTGGCGACGTCGATCGGCGCGGGGCTCGACTTCGCGCTGCCATTCAGCTCGGCGCCTAACACAATCGTCTTTGCCAGCGGGTATCTGCGTATGATCGACGTGGTGAAAGCGGGAGCCCTGATGACAGTAGTCTCGGTGATTATCGTGTTGCTCGTGGCCGCGTTATGGTGGCCGCTCATCGGGATCCTGTGAGCCATCAGGGCGCGGTGATCTGGTTCACCGGCCTCCCAAGCTCGGGGAAGTCCACGATCGCGCGCGCTGTTTACGAGAAGCTGCTCGGGCGCGGCTGCAGCGCCGAGCTGCTGGACGGGGCCGAAGTGCGCGAGAGCCTGTCGCGCGGGCTGGGCTTCTCGCGCGCCGATCGCGAGGAGAACGTGCGGCGCATCGGGTATGTCGCGAAGCTGCTGTCGCGCAACGGCGTCATCGCGTTATGCGCGGCTGTGTCGCCGTATCGCTCCACGCGGCTGGAGGTACGGCACAATACAACCAACTTCGTGGAGGTTTACGTCGAGTGTCCGTTGGAGGTGGCAGAGGCGCGAGACGTGGACGGGATGTACGCCCGCGCGCGGCGCGGTGAGATCGAGGAATTCACGGGGATTACAGCGCCTTACGAGGCGCCCCTGGAGCCCGAAGTGCACCTGCGCTCAGACGTTGACAGCGTGTCTACGGCGGTCTGGAAGGTGATCCGTTCGCTGGAGCTGATGGGGATCCTCACGGCGCAGGAGTCCGGCGAACCGTCGCCCCAGGAAGAGGAGATCCGCCGCCGACTAGCGGCGTTAGGCTACATCTGATGGCCGGGCGAGGCGTCGGCGCTCGGTTCGCGGCGTTAGGCTACATCTGATGGCCGGGCGAGGCATCGGCGCTCGGTTCGCGGCGTTAGGTGGAGGCGAGGCGCTCGCGCGTCTTGCGGCGTTCGTCGTCACGGTGTATCTGGCGCGCGTCCTCGGCCCCGCACTCTTCGGCAGCATAGCGTTCGCCACTGCCGTGCTGCTGTATCTCACGCAGCTCGCCGACGCGGGCATCGAGCTGGTCGGGATCCCGCTGGTCGCGCGCTCACGCCAGCAAGTGGACGACGCCGTGGCTCCCGTGATGGGTGCGCGTGTGCTGCTGGCCGCGGCGCTAACGGCGCTGACGCTCCTGGTTGGGTTGACACTGCTGCCGCAACCCGACGGAACCCTGCTCGCGCTGTATGCGCTGACGCTCCCACTTGCCGCCGCGAGCACGCGCTGGGTACACCTCGGCCTCGAACGCACCGGCTGGGTGGCCGCGGCGCGTCTGGCCGGCGAGCTGCTTGCGCTGGCGCTCATCGTGCTGCTGCTGCGCGATGCGTCGCAGGTGTACTACGTGCCTGTCGCCGTTTTCGC
>JBQTJS010000093.1:0-1911 GCA_052386875.1 Gemmatimonadaceae bacterium | reverse complement strand
CGGGACGCCGATTGCGCTTGGCGACTCGCTTCAGATCACGATTACAGTGACGGATTTGAAGCGGATCCGGTTCAGGCTCTCGCCCGACGGGCTCATGTTCAACCCGGCGGCGCCCGCGCGGCTCATTACACACTACGTCGAAGCCGATCACGACTTCAATGCGGATGGGCGCATCGATGCGGCGGATCTGCTGATCGAAACGCAGCTCGCCAACTTTCGGCAGACCACGTTAGGTGACCCGTTCGTGCGGCTGACATCTATCGTCAACCTCCAGCTAGACGGCATTGCCAGCGATCTCCCGGGATTCAGCCAGTATCTGGTCGCCTACTAGCCGGACACAAGAGCATCGCCATGGACGAGCAACTGTCGCCGTCTGCCCACGATCCGGCCCACGCGTTGCGTGAACTCGTCGCGGCAGGCCGCTTCAGCGATGCGCTCGAATTGCACCAGCGCGCCGGCGACCTCGCCCAGCGGCCCGATGCACAGCTCCTCGCCGCGACGGCCGCGACGCGACTCGGCCGAGAAGCGTTAGGTGAGACGCTCGCGACCGAGGCGCTCGCGCGCTTCCGCGCACGGGCCGATGACGACGGCCGCATGCGCGCCACTAACTTGTTAGGGGCGATCAATTGGCAACGCGGCCACCTCGACGAGGCCGAGCGCTGCTTCAGCGAGGCGCTGGGCCTCGCGCGACGGCTGCACGATCCCCTCGTCGCGGCACGCGCCTCGCAGAACCTGGCGCTGGTGGCGCACTTGCGGGGCCAGAGCGATATAGCTCTCAGTCTCTCGCGCACCGCGCTCCTCGAGTATCAGCGGCTCGGCGATCGGCGACATACCGCCGAGACGCAGCACAACCTCGGCATCGCATTCCGCTTGACGGAGTCGTGGGAGGAAGCCGAGAGCGTGGTGGCACAGGCCGTTCGACATGCGGAGCTCGTCGGTGATCGCGCGATGCTCGCTTTCGTGCTCATTGGCCGCGCCGAGCTTGCACTCGCGCGCCGCGAGCTGACCGTCGCCGAGCGTGCGTTGCAGCGCGCCGCTCACTACGCCGACGACGCACAGAACGCCACCGCCAAGGCCGAAAGTGCGCGCGTTGGTGCATTGCTCTCGCTCGCGCGAGACGACGTGCTTGCCGCACGCACCGCTGCCGAGTCCGCGTACGCCAGCGCTGCCCAGATCGAGAATGCGATCCTACGCGCCGACTGCGCCGCGACGCTGGCCATCGCGCTGCTCCGAACCGGCGAGGGGGCCCGCCCCGCTGAGCTCCGCGCTGAAGCTCTGCGCGGTTACACCGCGCTAGGCGCTGGGGCTCTGCGCGACCGCTTCGAGAGGGACTGGGCGGCACACTCGGCCAGGTAAGGCTGTTGCCTCGTTTCGAGGCAGCCACCGCCGAAGCGCCCCGCCACGAGCCAGGCGACGCGCCAGTAGCCGTCGTTAAGTCCTTAAGAGCCAATGACTTACGACGATGGCCGAGGCGGCCTCTCCATTGCTTGTTGGGTCCGCGTCAGCACTCCTGTTCGCACGACCTGCCATCCACTGCCTTGGAGGTTATCCGTATGATGCGCTCTTTTCGCAATCTTTACCCGTTCGCAATCGCAGTATCCAGCCTAGCCTCGTTAGGCTGCGGTGTAGACGCTGCCGTCGGTGTCGATGGCAACATCGACGTCGCCGCGATGCTCGCCGGCGGTCCGCCCCCGCCGTCCAACAGTCAAGAGACTGTCGTATTCGCCGCCGATTCGCGCAGCCGGTTAGTTGCCTTCACCGAAAGCCGCCCCGGGCGCCTCATCTACAGCGCCAGCATAAGCGGCATGGCTTCCGGCGAGACGATCGTGGGCCTCGACTTCCGCGCGGCAAACGGCAAGCTGTACGGCATCGGCTCGAGCGGCCGACTCTACGTCTTCGATCAGCGCGGTC
>JBQTJS010000092.1:0-1725 GCA_052386875.1 Gemmatimonadaceae bacterium | reverse complement strand
GGGCAGCTGTGGGGTTGTTGCGGAGGAACTGCCCAGGGATCCGAGATGCCTAACGCCTGAATCAGACGCGCGATCACCTTGGACCGCTCGCCGGGTGTCACCAGCGAGCCGAAGAAACCACGTCGCCCTTCGACTTCGAACAGATGACTGAACCGGCGCTCGAAAAACGCGTGCCCCGGCTCCTGGTGCAGTTGCGTAGTCCGGATATCGTTTATGCCGTTGAAAAAGACGGCCACATCGGGGATACGGCCTTGCGCGACTTCCTGCGCGAGCGTGGCCACCTCGTGTACCACAACGTACCCCGACTGGGCGAGGTTCACGACCGCCACGTCGTCATGGCCCGCTGAATCCAGTCCCGCCGCGACCAGTGAAGGAATCGTCAGCGAATCGCGCGCTGTGAATCCCCACATCGCCGACGCGCCGAGCAGGTATACAGTCTGCCGCGGCGCACCGCGCGCCGCTCGCTGGATCGTTACGCGACGTCCGCTGGAATCAACGTTTAGATGAGGGCTCGCAAAGGCGTGGGCCCAGTACGTGCGCCAAGGATCGAACTTTTCACGTGTCCTCTCGCGGGCGGCCAGGAAGTCACGGTACCACCCCTGGCCGGCGTACGGGTGTCCCTCGCGCTCGGCTGCGCGCTGGTCATCCGAACCAAACCACGCCGTCCGCAAGGCGCGTTGGCCGAGGTATGCCCCCTCGAGCAGCGAGAAGGCCAGCAGCGCGACCCCGAGGGCGATCCAGAATTGGCGTGTTACACCCGCTATACTCGGCAGGAGTTTCCGTGGCACGGCCGGTTACCTCGTGATGCGAGTCCCACGCGCCGCGCGACGACGTGTTGCGCGCGGGCGACGCTTTCGGTCAGAACGACGGCGATGGCGCCGCGCCGCACACGGTATCCTCGGCGCGACAAAGTGCAACTGCTCACTCACTAAGGCCCGCTGTGTGGCTTGGGACTTGCGCCCCGGCCTCCTCCGAACCCGTATGTCATTGCAGACAGAATGCCGGCCAAGCCGAACGTGAATATCCTGGGCATCTCCGCGTTCTATCATGACAGCGCGGCGTGCCTGCTGCAGGACGGCGCAATAGTAGCCGCGGCGAGTGAGGAGCGCTTCACTCGCATAAAGGGAGATCCGTCTTTCCCGGCGCACGCCGCGCGCTATTGTCTCGCACACGGCGGCATCGAGGTGAGCGAGCTGGATTTCGTCGCGTTCTACGACAAGCCGCTGCTCAAATTCGAGCGTATCCTCGAGACGTACCTTTCCATCGCCCCGCGAGGATTCCGTTCTTTCCTAATGGCGGGGCCGCTGTGGATCAAGGAGAAGCTTTTCCAGGATCGCACGATCCGCGACGCGCTGGGCTACGAAGGGGAGGTGCTCTACTCGGAGCACCACGAATCGCACGCTGCAAGCGCGTTTTATCCATCGCCATTCGAAGAAGCCGCGATCCTCACAATCGATGGGGTCGGCGAATGGGCTACCGCGGCGATCGGCGCGGGTAGAGGCGCCGATATCTCATTGCTGCGCGAGCTGCGTTGGCCGGATTCGATCGGCCTGCTCTACTCGGCGTTCACTTACTACACCGGTTTCAAGGTCAACTCTGGTGAATACAAAGTCATGGGTCTCGCGCCGTACGGTGAGCCCAAGTACGTGGACCTGATCTACAGGGAGTTGATGGATCTGCGCGAGGACGGGTCCTTCCGGCTCAATCAACGCTACTTCGACTATC
>JBQTJS010000091.1:0-1821 GCA_052386875.1 Gemmatimonadaceae bacterium | reverse complement strand
CGAACTGCTGGCTCGCAGCGACAAGTGGTACCTCGGCTGCGGCGACGGTGTCCTCTTCGCGCCCCCCTTCCCGACCTGGCTCGACACACCGGGCTTTTGGGACGAAGCGACGGTCCACCAGCACGCTATCGGCCCGCTGTTTACGGTGACCTTCCTCGATCACGAGGGGCGTGAACTCCCCGCAACGCTCGGGCAGCGGCGCTGGACTCCGGCCGAGCTGTCATGCCGGTACACGCTTCCGGGCGACATCGAAGCGATCGAGGTGCGCACGGTGCAACCGGGGGGCGTGTTCGTCTCGGAGTGGCGCTTGCACGCAAACGTTCCCGTGCTGCTGCACGCTGTCGCGTGGACTGCACAGGACACGGCGCAGCTCGATCTCCCCTCCGTGCGCTGGGACGGCGCCGCGTTAGGCTTCGTCCGTCCGCTGCCTAACGAGACCGCTGTCGCAGCGCGCGTGGTCGCCGAGCTGACCTGCCTCGGCGGCGCTACGAGCTGGGCCGCTTCGCTCGCCGAGCGTACACCGCTGCAGCCACTTTGGGGCCTCGCCCCGTTTGCGGAGCAGTGGCGGCGTGACGCTCTCTCTTCCCGCGTGCGCGTCTCCGAAGTGACGCCCGACGGCGTCATGTATGCCGCAGTGCACCGGGCACTCGCGCGCGGAGTGACCGATCTGCAGGTAACTTTCGCGCTGCGCATAACGCTAGAAGGCCGCGACCGCCGCTCCCGCTCGCCGGCGCGCGCCTACACGCCGCGATCCTCGGCGGCTCTCGCCGGTGCAGCCACCCTCGGCGGCATGAGCCGGCGACGTTGGCAGGAGATGTTCGACCTGGCGCCGCGCTTCACCTGTTCCGATCCGTACTTCGAGCGTTACTACTGGTACCGCTGGTACGGACTCTGGCTCAACGCCACGGCGCCAGGCGTCGGGATGTACCGCTTCCCGACAGTCTGTGAGGGGATCGGCCCCTTTCATCGGCCTGCTGCGCACAGCGCGCCTTGCCACGTCCGTGAGCTGCGCTGGCTGGCGGACCCACAACTCGCGCGCGGGACGCTGCGCTCGTTTCTCGAGCACCAACAGCCGGATGGGTCGCTCCCTGGCCACGTGCATGTCGACCACCTGACGCGCGACACGCATAACGCCAACTGGGGCGACGCGATCATCGCGCTCGATGCCGTGGCGCCTGACGATGCGTTCGTGGCCGTTGTCTATCCTGCGCTGGCTCGTTATGCCAACTGGCTGCTTGCCGCGCGCGACAGCGGACGCACAGGGATGTTTGATGTCGGCGAAGCAAACCCTGCCGGCGCGGAGTCCGACGCACACTACACGGCCGTCGATGGGCACGCCGACGCCGAGAGCCCTACAGTCAAAGGAGTTGACGCGACCGTTTACGCCTATACTCTGCTGCGAGCGCTGGAAGTGCTCGCTGCCCGGGCCGGCGTCCCTGACGAGGCGGCGCTGTGGCACAACCATGCAGCCCGCAGCGCGGCCGCTGTGCGCACGCGCATGTGGGACCCTGCGGCCGGGTTGTTCTGCGACGTCGATGCGCGAACGGGAAGCCGCGCGCGGATGCAGACCGTCGCGGGGTTCTATCCGTATTGTACCGATCTGGCACAAGACGCGCACCTGGCTGGCCTAACGCGGACGCTACAGGACCCGGCGCTCTTCTGGACGACCTATCCCGTGCCGACTTTGGCGCTTACGGATTCGCTGTTCAGCGCAACCGCCGAGTGGAGAGGCAAGCGGCACGCGCGACCCTGGAGCGGACGCGTGTGGCCCGTGAGCAACTCCCATATCGTGGAGGCGTTAGGCAGGTGGGCCACGGCCGA
>JBQTJS010000090.1:0-1898 GCA_052386875.1 Gemmatimonadaceae bacterium | reverse complement strand
CTGTGGCGCTTCCTGCACGTGCAGTTGGTGGAGCGGATCATAGGGCCGGCTACCGGGGGGACGGGCGGCACGTTAGGCGCGAAGTACCTCCAACGCACGGTTTCCCAGCGCTTTTTTCCGAAGCTGTGGGATGTCCGTGCGCGTATCTTCGCGAATGCGTTGCCGGCGGGAGGCGCCGTGTGACGTGGATCGACATCTCCGTGCCCCTGCGCACAGGCTCGCCGGTTTGGCCCGGCGACACTCCGTATGCAGCGAGCTGGACGTGGAGCCAGGACGCCGGCAGCGCCGTCAACGTCTCGGCGATAACTCTGAGTCCGCACGCGGGGACTCATGCCGATGCGCCGTTTCACGTTAGGCGGGATGCGCCGCGCAGTGACATGCTCGCTGCCGACGCGTTCATCGGCCGCTGCACGGTGGTGGATGTCGGCGCGCGCACAGGCGAGCTTGACCTGTCCGCGTTAGGCCACGCTCCCTCCAGCCCGCCGTTCATGCGCCTGCTGCTCAAGACGCGGCGCAGCGTCGCGGACGGTACGTTCCCCGACGACTGGCCCTGGCTGGGCGCGGCGGCGGTGCGTGCTCTCTGCGAGCGGGGCTTGCGCTTGTTAGGCGTCGACGCTCCTTCCATCGATGGCCGCGAAAGCACCACGCTGGCGACCCACAACGCACTCTTTGAAGGCGGCGCCTACAACCTGGAGAACCTCGACCTGAGGCACGTCAGCGCCGGGGAATACGAGCTATTCGCCGTGCCGCTGGCAATTATCGGACTCGACGCGGCCCCCGCGCGCGCATTGCTGCGAAAGCTCGAGTGACGGCTGAAGCTTACATCGCGATTCGCGCGAGCGGCCTCGTCAAGCGATTCGGGCGCGTAACTGCCGTCGACGGTGCCTCCTTCGACGTCCCGCGCGGGATCGTGTTCGGCTTTCTGGGCCCTAACGGGGCCGGGAAGACAACTGTCATCCGCACGCTGCTCGGGCTCCTGCGCCTCGACGCCGGCTCGGCGAGCGTGCTGGGATGGGATGTGCGCACGCAGGACCGCGCCATCCGCGAGCGCACGGGCGCCCTGCTCGAGCACGATGGCTTGTACAAGCGCCTAACGGCCGAAGAGAACCTCGATTTCGCCGGCCGTGTCTGGCGCCTGCCGCGCGCGGCGCGGCGCGAGCGCACGCGCTCGCTGCTGACGCGCCTGGGACTGTGGGACCGTCGCGGGGACCACGTCGCCGAATGGAGCCGCGGCATGACGCAGAAGCTGGCCGTGGCGAGAACGCTGCTGCACCGTCCCTCTCTCGTCTTCCTCGACGAACCGACGGCGGGGCTCGACCCCGTGGCCGCGGCCGCTTTGCGCGACGATCTGGCCCGCCTCGCGAGCGAAGAGGGCGTCACGGTGTTCCTGACGACGCATAACCTGGCGGAAGCCGAGCAGTTGTGCTCCCGGATCGGGATCATCCGTGAGGGGCGGGTCGTCGCGTTAGGCGCGCCTGACGAGCTGCGCGACGCGATCGGTGAGCCGACAGTCAGCGTATCGGGGCCCCGCCTGAACGCGGCGCACGCCGATATCGCGCGCACCGTACGCGGCGTCGTCAGCGTCGCCCTCGAGCCGGGCTTGCTCCGGTGTGTACTCTCTCGGGGGGCGAGCGTCGCGCCGCTCGTGCGCGCTCTCGTGGAAGGCGGTGCGGATATCGAGGATGTCCGCCGTGATCGCGCCACGCTCGAGCGCACCTTTCTCGAGCTGGTCGCCAACGAGAACCGATCCGCAACATGATCGCCGACACGCTGACTGTGCTGCGCAAAGAGTGGTTGGAGTTCCGCGACCAGCTGCTCAGCTTCCGGCGCGGCGGCTTGTCGGCGATCGTGATCGTTGTGCTGCTGGGCGTCGTGACTCCGCTCCAGTTCGGCCCCGA
>JBQTJS010000089.1:0-5063 GCA_052386875.1 Gemmatimonadaceae bacterium | reverse complement strand
GTGCTGCTGTTTCACATCTCGAATCGTTTCTTTCAGCTGCTCCCCGTGCTTGCGGCCGGGGGGCCGCATGTGCGCATGTCAGCGTTCGTCTTCTCGGATTCGCTGTTGTCTCCGGGGGACGTCGCGGCGGGGAAGTACGCTTCGGAGTGGGTCACCATGGCGAGCGGCAGCGGGCCGGCGCTCACTCGCGATTGGGTGCGGGTACCGCCGTCGGGCATGCGCACATGGACGGACGACTATTCCAATCCTCTGGCCGCACTGAAGAGAGACTGGATCCAATGACGGCGCGCGGGCGCGGCTCGCCACGCGCCCGCGCCGCGTCCGGTTACCTAACGCGAAGCGGCCTTATCGAGGCAACGATCTCGTGGTCCGCTGCGAACGGGGCTTTAGGGCAGCTCCGAAACGAGGCGGCGGAACTCCTGTTCACTGAAGGCACGCATGCTCTCGGTGCGCACGTTTCCCAGTGCGCCGATCGACAGGGCGAGCTTAGCTCCGGCTGCTTCGTCAGGGAGTTCGGCGATCGCGACAGCGTCGTACTGGCCCATGGTTAGGTAGAACGCTTTCAGCTCGCCGCCGACGCGCCGATACGCTTCTTTCGCCGCATCGAGGCGTGCGGGGGCCTGTCGGATCCCCTTGATTCCCTGCTCGGTGTAACGCAGGAGTAAGATGTAAGTGGCCATCGGGCACCTCCAGTTGGTTTCGCGGCGACGGGCAGCGAGACCCATCTATAGTGCGGCCATCCCGGTGCGGAACGCCAGGCCGGTGCAGGCTTTACGGAGCTGTGTGCGCGGGCCATATCATCATTGTTCCGACTACGCCCCCGTGTCCGACTTCCACCAGGCTCCGCCGACACTCGGCAATACCTACACAGGCGACGCTCCGTTGCGCCGGCTGCTCGAACGTCTGTTGCCGGCCGATACGCTGCACGAGCTGGAGGGCGAGCTGGCGGATCTGGGCAATCGCGCAGCGGGCGAGATCCTCGCGTTAGGCGACGCCGCCGAGGCGGATCCGCCGAGGCACGTCCCGTTCGACGCGTGGGGTCGCCGCGTCGATAGGATCGAGACCAGCGCGGCTTGGCGCACGCTGGAACGCCTGGCTGCCCGCGAGGGGCTGGTCGCGCGCGCCTACGAGCGGCGGCGCGGCGCTCTCTCGCGCATCGATCAGTTCGCGCGCGTATATCTATTCCATCCATCGTCGGCGACTGTCACCTGTCCGTTCGCGATGGCCGACGGGGCGGCAGGATGTTTGGAGCTGCACGGCGGAGGCGACGAGCGACTGCGCAGCATGAAGGATCGCCTAACGAGCAACGATCCGGATCGCTTTTGGACCTCCGGCCAGTGGATGACCGAGCGCACCGGCGGAAGCGATGTGTCCGGCACCGCAACCGTAGCACGCTGCGTCGACGGCGAGTGGCGGCTACATGGCGACAAATGGTTCACGTCGGCCATCAATGCTCCGATGACGCTGGCGCTGGCGCGGGCGGACGGGGCGGCAGGGGCGGCAGAGACGGCAGGGGCGGCAGCGCCGCGCGAGCTGACCCTGTTCGCTCTCCAGACCAGGGACTCGTCAGGCGCGTGGCAGCACATCCGCGTTAACCGGCTGAAAGACAAGCTGGGGACGCGCGCGTTGCCGACCGCCGAGGTGACGCTCGAGGGGACGCCGGCGATCCTTGTCGGGGAGCCGGGGCACGGCGTGCGGACGATCGCTCCCGTCCTGACGATCACGCGAGTATGGAACACCTTCTGCGCCGCATCGCTCATGCGCCGCGCCGTCACGCTTGCCAGCGACTACGCGCGCCGGCGCGTGGCGTCCGGCAGGCGCCTGATCGATCAGCCGCTCCACGTGGAGACACTCGCGATGCTGGAGGTCGAGACGCGAGCAGCTCTGCAACTCGTGTTTCACGCGGCGTTGCTCCTGGGCCGTGAAGAAAACGGCGAAGCCAGCGAGGACGAGCGGGCGCTGCTGCGTCTGCTCGTGCCGATAGCGAAACTCCTGACCGCAAAGCAGGCAGTCGCGGTTGCGAGTGAAGCACTCGAAGCGATCGGCGGTGCCGGGTACATGGAGGACACGGGTCTGCCGCGCCTGTTACGCGACGCGCAGGTGCTTCCCATCTGGGAGGGGACGACGAGCGTACTTAGCCTCGACGTGTTGCGCGCGCTCCAGCGGACCGATGCGTTGGGGGCGCTGCTGCGGTACGGCGAAAGTGCGCTGGCGCGCCTAACGAGCGAGACGCTGCGCGCCGCCGCCGCCCCACTGAGAGAGCGCCTGGCGCTGATTGCCGGCCGCGTACACAAGCTCGGCCGGGACGAGCAGGCGGACGCCGCGGGGGCACGGGCACTGGCGTTGTCAATCGGCCATGCCCATACGGCAGCCCTTTTGGCGGAGCAGGCCCAGTGGGACGAACGGTCGGGGCGCGGAATCGCGTCAGCTGAGGCGCTGCGGCGCTGGTGCGCGGCACCGGCAGCAGCCGCGTTAGGTATCGACCACCACCGCGAGCGCAGGATGTCGTCACGCACACTCGTCGAATCCGAAGACGAACGCTTCGTCGATCACGCGGCATCGCGCGCGCCTGACGGCTCTCCTAGTGGGCGGTAACTAAAGTTGCGTGACTGCGTGAGAGAGGTACGTTGATGCCTGCTCGCCCCTCCTTTCGCT
Source organism: Gemmatimonadaceae bacterium (assembly GCA_052386875.1). Classification (GTDB taxonomy): domain Bacteria; phylum Gemmatimonadota; class Gemmatimonadetes; order Gemmatimonadales; family Gemmatimonadaceae; genus DASYRX01. The sequence goes on along the minus strand of JBQTJS010000089.1, from coordinate 2,408 downwards.
CGTGCTATCGCTGCGTGAGCGCGCCAAGCTCGCAGCGATGATTCATTCGCGAACGATAGGGGGGGCCCCATGGAGGTCGGATGAGTGTCGACTTGAGGGGTAGGCCGGTCGCAGAGGCGACCGGGGAATGGCTGGACCATTCGCGGCAAGTGCTGCGCATCCTGTTCGGTGAACCGGCGCGACGAGGCTTCGCCGTGCGCTATTGGGATGGAACTGTCGAAGGGGACGGGGACGGTGGAGCGCGAGTTGCCAGCGGAGATCCGGGTTTTACACTCGTATTGAAGCATCCCTGGACGTTGCGCCGTATGCTGCTCCCGGCGACGGAACGTCGTCTCGTGGAGGCATACATCGACGGCGATGTCGACGCTGAGGGGGATATGGAGTTGGCAGCCGGCCTGGGAGAGCTGATCGCGGCGCATGCTCGGCCGCGCCGTCTCGTTAGGGACCTTTTGCCGCACCTCCTCGCCTTGCCGGCGCGGCCTGAGGGAAACTCGCGCCGGCGCCGTCGCTGGGGTATCGGACGGCCGGCCGCGCTGGGGCGGAAGCACACGCGCGCGCGCGACCGTGCGGCCGTGCGTTACCACTACGATGTCGGCAACGAGTTCTTCCAGCTCTTCCTCGGCGAACATTTGATGTACTCATGCGCGTACTTCGAGACCGGGGATGAAACTCTGGACAGGGCGCAGGAGGCCAAGCTCGAGCACACGTGCCGCAAACTGCGGCTCGTCCGGGGAGAGCGGCTGTTGGATATCGGGTGCGGCTGGGGGGGCGCAATCATCTACGCCGCCCGGCATTACGGCGTGAGCGCGTTAGGCATCACGCTGAGCGAGCTGCAGGCAGCGGAGGCACGCAAGCGCATCGCGGCGGCAGGCCTCGCTGACAGCTGCCACGTCGAGGTGCGCGACTATCGCGAGCTTGCGGACGACGGCGCATCGTTCGACAAATTGCTGAGCATCGGCATGGTGGAGCACGTGGGACACGCGGGGCTGCAGGACTATTTCGCCCGAGCGTACAGCCTCTTGCGGCCCGGCGGGCTCTTCCTGAGCCACGGGATCGTTACGCTCGCCGGCGCGCGTGCGCAGTCCGGCGCGGCGCGAGCCTGGCGCGAACGCCGGAAACGGCGCGGGTTCATCCAACAGTACGTCTTCCCCGATTCGCAGCTAGTCCCGTTAGGCGCCCATGTGACGGCCGCCGAGCGTGCCGGTTTCGAGAGCCGCGACGTGGAGAGCCTGCGCGAACATTACGCGCTCACGCTACGACACTGGGTCCGCCGACTCGAGGCTAACTATGCCGAGGCGGCGCGGCGCGTAGGCGAAGAGACTTATCGTGTTTGGCGGCTGTACATGGCCGCTGCAGCGCGCCAGTTCGCCGGCGGCAAGATCGGCGTGGATCAGCTGCTCCTCGCCAAACCGTTCGCGTCGGGGAACAGCGGGATGCCGCTCACACGCAGCGATCTATATCGCTGACTTAAGGCATTCCGCACAACCGTTGTATGAGCGCGCATGACGCGCGGCGTTGCGCGAGCGCTTAGTGCGCTGGGGCGAGCCGTGTGCGGCTATACGAGGCGGTGGCGTGCCTAACGTAGATGCAGCCGGCCGGGCGCACACTGTGTGCGACAGCTCGAACTACCGGCGTTCCGGCAGCGAGACTTGCGCGGCCGGCCGCTAAGGCGCTACGGCGCAGCGCCGAATCGATCGGCGAGCGAGGTTGCAGCCACTGCGAGCAGCGCTGCGGCCCAGGCGATCGCCACTGCGGCGAGCTGGATCCACACCACCGTTGCGGAGCATTTCTCGCGTGGGCTCGCTGGGCCATTCGAAATCCCAGGCTCGCGGCAACCGCTCCGGCTGCCAGACATGCAAGCACCCAGAACAACTTGACGCCAACCCAGAAACCGTCGTTGATGCCGCCGAAGAAGCCGAAGAAGAGACCTATGGCGACTAGGGCGACAGCCAGGATCCGGAGGCCGCTCGCGATCCAGCCGTTGATGCTCGCCCAGGGCACGTTAGGCACGCCTCAGATGATCAGAGCGAGACAGCCGAGCAGAACGAGCCCGGTAACGATGACGGGCAGCCGCCGGCCGTGCCGCGCGAGCGCCACGGCGGCAATCATGGCGAGCGCGAGGAAGAGCACCGCGGGCACGATCATCACGTAATTCATCATCCCGCCCATGCCGGGATCGTAGCGCTGCTTCCAGAACTGCACACTCGTCCGCGCCGTTCTGAAGCGCTCGTCAGGCGCCATCACGCGCGCCTGCAAGGTCCAGAGCCGCAGCGGTGCAGCGTTCAAGGGGACCTCCGCGAGCTGGCTGTCGCCGTAGTTGATCGGAAGCGTCAATCCGGTAGTGCCGGGTGGATAGCGCCGCTGGAAGACGGACCGTCCGGCGGGATCGAGCACGGCGATCTCGACAT
>JBQTJS010000088.1:0-2732 GCA_052386875.1 Gemmatimonadaceae bacterium | reverse complement strand
AGGACGCACTTGCGGCAGGAGCGTTGGACGTCACACGTCTCCCCGGATTCACCGATGAGGAGCTGCTGCAGTATCTGGGGACCGCGGCGCCGTCGCCGCTGATCGCTCGCTTGCGTGAGCGGCGCCTCTTCAAGCGCGCTTTCGAATGTCCGGCGGCGGAGTTGCCGATCGACGCCGGCGAGTGGATCGCGACCGACAGGCGGCGGACCGCCGCAGCCGAACGAGTGCTGGGCGACGAGCTTGGTCTGGCGCCCGGCGAGCTGCTGCTGGATTACCCCGAGAAGACGCAGATGCTGGACCTCGATCTTCCGGTCGAGCTGCGTGCCGGTGTGGTGGCCCGCATAACGAGTGAAGGACTTCCGGGTGTGATCCACCTGCCGGAGCTTTCCGAGCGTCTCTATCGCTCAGCGCGCTGGCTGCGGGTCTTCGTAGCGCGGCCGGTGATGGTCTCGCGTGAGCGCGTCCTCCGGCTCCTCGACGACTAGACTAGCCCCCCTCCCCCTCCCTCGCCGTCCCCTCCGCGCGACGCCGACGCCGACGCCGACGCTCGGGGAACGTCCACGCGCCTGGCTCCGCCGTACAGCGGTGAATCCGGTCACGCTGCGGGGTCGAAACAGACTGTATGAAGGCGACTTTCGCGGTCGGGCTTGGCGCGCGCCCACGAGGTCGGTCCCAAAGCCTAGGACGCACCGGAAACCGTTATGGAGGGGGTATGCCAGGACGTGCCGCTATTGTCCGCCGCGCGGCGGGCTCGATCGGTCTCGCAGTCGCCGTTGCCTGCGGGGGCGGCGGAGACGGCGGACCAACGACTCCTCCTCCGCCGCCGCCGCCCAGTGTGGCGTCGCTCACCCTGTCGCAGGACACTGCCACGCTCGTCCCCACTGTCACGCTGCAGCTCAGCGCTACGGTACGCGACGCAGCCGGCAACGTCCTCACCAGGAACATCAGCTGGACAAGCTCGGACGAGGCGAAGGCGCGCGTGTCTGCGACGGGCCTGGTGACAGGTGTCTCGTTAGGCTCGGCGACAATCACGGCCGCGGCCGACGGCCGGTCGGCCCAGGCGCGCATCAGCGTCAAGGACGGCGCTTTGGTGGCGGCAGCCGGTGGGACGATCACCGGTCTGAGCGGGTCAGTGAGCGTCGACATACCGGCGGGGGCGCTCCCCGCGAATGCGATGTTCACGATCGACAACGCGAGCAATCCCCCGACTGAACCGCGGCTGGTCGGCAGCACCGCCATCGAGTTGGGTGCCGGGGCGGCGGTTCCCGCGCAAGCGCTGACACTGCGGCTCAGGTACCGCTCGGAGGTTGTGCCGAGCGGCCCGCCGGAGCGGCTCTTGCGATTGCACCGCGTGCAAGGCGCGGCTTGGCAGCTTGTGGCCAGCACCGTGGACGTGCCTAACAAGACTGTCTCAGCCCAGCTCACCTCACTGGGCACGTTAGGCGTATTAACGCCGCCGTTCGTGGCTTCGGTCTCACTGTCGCAGACCTCCGCCCAGTTGCGCGTCGGCGCTTCCCTCGCCCTCACGGCCGTTCCGCGCGACGCCGGCGGCGCTGCCCTGGCCGATCGTGACCTGACGTGGACCTCGAGCAACCCGGCCGTGGCCAGCGTAAACAGCGCCAGCGGCGTGGTCACAGGCGTCAGCAGCGGCAGCGCGACAATCACGGCGACGATCGAAGGGAAAACAGCGGCAGCCGCTTTCACGATCGTGGAACCCGTGGCCAGCGTGACGTTCGGCGCGCCGAGCTATGCGGTTCAGATCTGGGCGACGCTGCAGCTCGGCGTCACCCTGCGCGACCGTTTGAACAATGTTCTAACGGGACGTGCGATCAGCTGGAGCGGCTCCGATCCTAACGTCGCGACAGTGGACAACGTTGGCCTCCTCTCCGGCGTCTCTCCCGGACAGCTCAGCGTGACGGCTACTAGCGAAGGGATCAGCGCATCGACAACCGTGGTCGTCCCAGCGCTCCCGCCGCTGCAGATCTCGTCCATAGCACCTTCGACCCTAACGAGAGGGGCGACCGTCACGATAACCGGGGCCAATTTCGGCCGCCGCCTGTCCGACAATCTCGTAACCGTCGGCAGTACGACGGTACCCGTGACCAGCACGGCGCCGACCCAGCTGACGGTGTTGCTCCCCTTTGCGGGCCTCCCCTGCCAGACGACCGGACCGGTGGCGCTGGCGGTGGCGCGCGCAGGGAGTCCGCAGGTGACGTTGCAGCATCCCATCGCCGTGTCCACGCAGCGCACACTCCAGGTCGGTGAGTCCCTCTGGCTGACGAACGCCAACGATATGATCTGCAACGAGATCAGTTTTGCGGGGGGCCAGCACTATCTCGTCAGCGTCATCAACAGCACGCCTTCAGCAAGCTCGTCGTCCGGCTTCGAGCTGCGCAGCGCCACCGGTGGGGGTGTCAGCACCGACGAAGTGCGCCGCCCCGACGAGCAGCTCATCCGCGAAGCGGCCGGCGGCGTGTCTCCGGGCGGCGCCATAGCCGCGCGCCAGTCCCCCGGCGCGGCTGCGGACGCCCAGCATGACCGGATTCTGGAGTTATCGCACAGCATCGTTAGGCGATTCGGATCGCCCGTAGCGCGCTTGCGCGCAGCCCCGCTGCGCGACGCCGCGCGCGCCGCGCGACCGCCGCTGGCGCGCATCATCGGTGCGCTGAACTCGCTGCGCTATCCCGATATCTCGTCCAACGATGCCTGTAACACGTTCAATACAATCACCG
>JBQTJS010000087.1:0-14202 GCA_052386875.1 Gemmatimonadaceae bacterium | reverse complement strand
TGCTACGTCTACAAGCGCGCCCGCGAGGTCGTCCACATGAATAGGCTGCACGAGTACATCACCCTTGCCGGGGAGGAGCGGAAGCGCAAGTGTCGCCAGCTGCTCGAGCGCGCGCTGATTGGGACTACCCGGTCCGAACACAATGGTCGGCCTAACGAGCGTGAATGGCAGGCCGCACGCGGCCACCAAACCTTCCGCCGCGGCCTTCGATTGTGCGTAATGCGACCAACGCTTGTCGCCGTAGCCCGCCGCCACGCTGCTGACATACACGAAATGCCGCACGGCTGCCCGGCGCGCGGCGCCGATGAGAGCCCGCGTCCCATCAACGTTCAAGCGCCGGCTAGTCGCCGGAGGCGCACTACCTGTCGCGGATGCCAGGTGTAGAACGACGCTCCCTTGCGGGATCTCGTACGGATCGCCAGGGCGCGCCAGGTCGAACGACGCCGTGCGCCACTCGGGTCGCAGGCGCAGGCCAGCATCGCGCACCGCGTCGCGTGTGAGGAGTGTCACGTCGGAGGCACCCAACGCGGCGAGGCGCGCCAGGACACGGCGCCCCACGAAGCCGCTTGCACCCGTTAGGCAGAGGGGCGGAACCGCCGGCACGCTCCAGTGCGCAGAGGGGGTAGGAGGGCGCCGCGAACCTGCCGTGAGCTACGGGGTCGAGCGGCGGGTCAGCACGCGCTCTCCCGCTGAGCGCGGGACGAACACCTCGCGCCAGAGCTTCCAGCGGACCCGCATGACGCCTCTGATGTCGTCCCAGGCGGTGCGGATGATCTTGACCCGACTGTCATCGTCTTCGATCCAGCGAACCGGAATGTCAGCCACGCGGTATCCCCGCTTCTCGGCCAGCGTCAGCAGTTCAGTATCGAAGAACCAACTCTGGTCCTTCACCTCGGGGACGAGAGCGGCACACGCCGACCGGCTGATTGCCTTGAAGCCGCACTGGGCGTCGCTGAACGATGTCCAGAGCACCCCTTTCACAAAAATGTTGTAGGCACGCGAGATCAGCTCACGCTTGGGCGACCGCGTCGTCTGCGACTGCGGCAACAGCCGCGAGCCAGTAGCGACGTCGAATCCATCCGCGGCGATGGCCTGCACCATCTTCGTCAGCGAGGTAAGCTCTGTCGAGAGATCGACGTCCGTGTAACACATGACGTCCGCGTCGCTCTGCATCCAAGCATGCCGCAACGCTCGGCCGCGCCCGCGGCGCGGGAGCTGGAGGAATTGGACGTCGTCATGCCGGCGCGACAGGGCGCGAGCAACCGTATGGGTTCCGTCGCTGGACCCGTTGTCGACTATGACCACGCGCCAGCGGCAAGGGAGGTTCGCGCCCAAGAACTCGCGAACGGTCGCCACGCTCTTGGCCAGCACGTGCGCCTCGTTCAAGACAGGAATTACGACATCGACGAGCGTGTCGCGATCCCACGTTTTCGCGCTTAACGGTTGATAGGTCGTCATGGAAAGGGCACGGCTAGCTGACAAGCTAGGCGGGAGAGCGGATCGCAGGGGCCGTGCCGCGACGCCGCCCGCGGGTTCGGGCAAGAATTACCTAGTTTTATAGGATGGCGTTAGAGGATGGCTCCTACGCCGGGGGTTAGGGTATCGCCCTTCCGCCGAGCTAGTAACCACACGGCGGCCACAAGCGCGGCAGCCAGCAGAAGCATCGCAATGGCAGATAGTCCCCTACCCCCCCCGCCTTCCAGCCAGGGGACGTACTGCCGCGACATGCGACCCAGCGTGGCGAGCCAGGGGAGCTGCGGTCCCTCCGTCAGGACGCGCGCGACGTTCGTATGAACGCCGTACTGATTGCGCACCATCGCGGTGGACCAGCTCACGGTCACAGCTACAAGCACTGCGCCGTACGCTAGCAAGCGAGGGAGCCGTACGAGCGTCACGGCGGCCGCGATAAAGAGGAACGGGATTACAGGCATCAGATACCGTATCCCGGTGCTCCATTGCAGCCGCGTGTAGTGAATCGACGAGAAGAAGGCGAGGTAGGCCGCTGCGAAGATGCCGCAGAACAGCAGCTCACGCGCTGGAATGAAACTCCGGCGCCTAACGGCTATGATCGGCGCGCCAAGCGCGAGTATGAGGAGCGGCGCGGCGACGAATAGCCCGAAGCTGCGATTGAAGAGCAGCATCGTGAAGAGGTCCCACGTCGGGCCGGTGACCCCCTGGTAGCCATGTTCGCTGTGCACGACGGGCGGCATCCAGTGTTGCGGCGGCAGGATGAAATTGCCAAAGGCAGCCCATTGATAGAACCACAAGAGCAGCAGCGGACCGAGAGCCCCCAAGGCATAGAAAGCAGCGGCGCGGATGGGGTGGCCCAGGCCGGATTCCGCATCACGCGCCCGGATCATTCCATAGAGACCGAGCAGGCCCGTCGCCAGCGCGCCGGAGTAATCGCTTAGGAAGGCGAAGCCTCCGAGCAGACCGGCAAGCACGAGGCGCCAGGTCGGCGCGAGGCGGACTATGTGCGACGGATTCCACAACAGCAGCCAGCCGGCGAGAGCCACGACCGCGACAGCGAGATTCTGGTTGAGATATGCCGTCCGGAAGAGGACCGGCGTTCCAACAGCATAGAGGAGCGATAAGCCGGCGCTGAGCCTGTCTGTGAGGCCGTTCCCGCGCAGCAGCATGAACATGGCAACGACGCCTAACGCGGAAAGCGGCGCCATGCAGAACACCATCGTGATGAGACCGACCAGTCCGAAGCGGAGGTCGAGGCCGCGCGTCACGGCTGCCCTGTAGAAGCGCACCCGCGCCGCGCGCGGATCGTCGTACACAGCGGCTGTGTCGCTGCGCACGCGCCTGGCTGCCGCGCTTCGAGCGACGACGCGATCTACGACCGGGCGCGCGAGAGCGTAGGGGATCGCCGCCAGCAGCGAGATCCCGGGATTGGCGCCATGATGCACACCCTGCACTGGCGCTTCCGGCGGGTTCACGAAGATGTCGTCATGCAACCCGTAGTACTTGGTCAGATCAAACGACAAGTCCTCCACAATGCTCACAACGAGGAAGTGTTCGCGCACGAAATCCGTGGCGAAGTGCAGCGAGAAGATGATCCAGGCTGTGAGAAAGAGCCGTAGCCGCACGGGTCGTGAGGATGGTTGGAGCCGCGCCGGATCACGCGGCGCAACATGTCTAACGCGGCGCCCGGCGAGCGCACAGGGCCGCGTGGGGAGTTCGCAATGTAGGTGCCGGTCTGCTGCTGACTCGGGTTACGCAGAGAGCGGGATTGGCGAAGTGTTGCGATGTCGCGGCACCGCAACACGCCAGGCGCGTTGGCGGCGAGTGCACCTGTTGCCTGTAGCGGAGTCAGGGGACGCGTGTCAAGTCATTCCGGCGCTTACGGTTATGGTCATCGGCGCCACCTACGCGACACTGGGCACCCGCTTTGCCACCTCGCTCGCGCATCCAATACTAGGATCTTGTCTAGCGATGAGCGCCCAGGCACATGCGACGCCGATAGCCTCGCCCGCAACCATGACGGCAGCGATGCCGCTGCATCATGTGCGGACGACCTGCCGCGCATGCGCATCCGACAGTCTGCGGCGGTTTCTGGCGTTAGGCCCGCAGCCGCTCGCCAATGCATTCCCGCGGGATCAGTCGGAGGTCGCGGCGGAACAGTTCTTCCCGCTCGACGTGTACTTTTGCGAAAGCTGCTCGCTCGTGCAGCTCGCGGACGTGATCGATCCGGCGGTGCTGTTCACGGACTACATCTACGTGACGGGGACGTCGAGCACCATCGCCGAGCATAACGAGCGCTACGCAGCGACTCTCGTGGAGAGACTCGCTCTGCGGCCGGGTGAGCTGGTTGTCGAGGTGGCTAGCAACGACGGTTCGCTGCTCGACTGCTTCAGGCGCCGCGGTGCCGCAGTCCTCGGTATCGAACCGGCGCGCAACATCGCCGCTATGGCGATCGAGCGGAGCATCCCAACCGATACGCGTTTTTTCAACCACGCAGTAGCGCGCGAGCTGCGCTCCGAGCACGGGCCGGCACGTGCGATCATCGGCAACAACGTGCTCGCGCACATCGATGACACAATCGATTTCCTGCGGGGATTCGCCGAGCTGCTGGACGACGGCGGGCTCGCTGTCGTGGAGGTCCCCTACGCGCGCGACATGCACGAGCGGCTGGAGTACGACACCATTTATCACGAGCATTTGTGCTACTTCACTGTCACAAGCCTGGCGCGTCTGGCCGAGAGTGCCGGATTGTGGCTGGTGCAGGTCGATACTGTGGCTGTGCATGGCGGCTCGTTGCGCGTGCACATGCGGCGTTCGGGAGCGAGTGGCGGTAGCGGCTCGCACGAGTCGCAGCCTCGCAGCATGATGCGCGACGAGGAGCGATCGGGACTCAACGATTTCGCGACTTGGCACGCATGGGCCGGCGCCGTAGCGAGGAACCGTCACGCTGTGCGACTTGTCCTGGAGGATCTGCGGGCGCGTGGGAAGCGGCTGGCGGGATACGGCGCGCCTGCCAAGGGGAACACGTTGCTGAACTACTGCGGGATTGACCGGACCCTATTGCCGTACACCGTGGATAAGAATCCACTCAAGGTCGGGCGCCTAACGCCGGGGATGCACATTCCGGTACGACCGCTGTCCGCGTTGCGCGAGGACCGTCCGGACTATCTCCTGATCCTGGCCTGGAACTTCGCCGAGGAGATCATGGCACAGCAGGGCGCATTTCGTGAGCAGGGGGGGCGGTTCATCATTCCGGTTCCCTCGCCCATTATCGTGTGATGCACGTTGTCATACTGGCGGGCGGCCGCGGAACGCGGCTCGCCGAGGAAACGCAGTCACGTCCCAAGCCGATGGTGGAAGTCGGGGGGCGCCCGATCCTGTGGCACCTGATGCACTTCTACGCGGCGCACGGGTACCGCGACTTCCTTGTCGCATGCGGTTACCGCGGCGAGATGATCAAGGAGTACTTCAACGATTATGCCCTGCACGACAGCGACTTTTTCGTGGACCTCAGATCGGGCGCCGTCAACATCGTGAACGGCAGCCGTTTGGATTGGAACGTGGGGCTCATCGACACGGGGCTCGACGCGATGACAGGTGGCCGCCTGCTGCGGCTGCGCCGATTCCTCGACTCGGCACCGTTCATGGTGACATACGGTGACGGGCTCTCGGACGTGAATATCGGCGAGCTCGTTAGGTTCCATCGCGGCCACGGCAAGCTTGCCACGGTTACTGCGGTTCGTCCTCCGGCGCGGTTCGGCAGCCTCAAGCTCGCTGAGGACCGTGTGGCTGTGTTTACGGAGAAGGGGCAAGCCGAAGCGGGGTGGATCAACGGCGGCTTCTTCGTCTTCGAGCCCGGCATACTGAATTACTTGCAGGCAGACGAAACGATCCTGGAGCGCGCCCTGGAGCGGGTTGCCGCGGACGGTCAGCTCATGGCCTACCGCCACGCCGGCTTCTTCCAGCCCATGGACACGCTGCGCGAACGCGATACTCTGGAGGCCCTGTGGGCTTCCGGGAAGGCACCCTGGAGGAACTGGAAGTGAGCTTCTGGAGCGACAGGCGCATTCTAGTCACGGGAGCGACAGGCTTGTTAGGCTCGCATCTCACCGCCGAGCTGGTGCGCCGCGGCGCGACCGTGGTGTGTCTGGTGCGCGATTGGGTGCCGGATAGCGAAGCCGTGATGTCGGGGACGCTGGCGCAATGCCGTCTGGTGCGCGGCGAGCTGGAGGACTTCGAGCTGGCTGTGCGCGCGCTCAACGAGTACGAGGTCGACACGATCTTTCACCTGGGCGCGCAGACGATCGTGGGCACGGCATCGCGCTCGCCGCTGTCCACGTTCGAGTCGAACATCAAGGGTACATGGGTGCTGCTGGAGGCGGCGCGCACGTTAGGCAGCCGCATCGAGCGGATCGTTGTCGCCTCGAGCGACAAGGCGTACGGCGAGCATCCTGAGCTTCCCTATACCGAGCTGACGCCGCTGGCGGGGAGTTTTCCGTACGATGTCTCCAAGTCCTGCGCCGATCTCATCGCCCTGGCGTACTACGCCTCATTCAAGCTGCCGGTCGCTGTGACACGCTGCGGCAACCTGTACGGCGCCGGTGATCTCAACTTCAACCGCCTGGTCCCCGGGACGATCCGCTCGGCATTACTGGATGAGTCGCCTGTGATCCGCAGTGACGGCACCTTCGTGCGCGACTATTTCTATGTGAAGGACGCTGTCGACGCGTATCTCGCTCTGGCGGAGCGGATAGGCGGCGGGGAATCGGGATTCGCCGGCGAGGCGTTCAATTTCGGCACGGAGACGCCGATGTCAGTCACGGCCATGGCGCAGAAGATCCTCGAAGTGTTAGGCAAGCCGCACCTTCCGCTTACGATCCTGAGCCAGGCGACGAACGAGATCCCGCGGCAGTATCTCGACTGCGCCAAGGCGCGCCGCGCCATGCACTGGGAGCCGAAGCACACTCTGGAGGACTCATTGCGCGAGACCGCGCAATGGTACCGCGCCTGGCTGGCCCGCGCCGGCCGCGGTTCCGCCGCGGCATCGCCGGTAGACGCCGGGACTTGATGAGCCGGTTGCCTCACGTAGTTGTGTTAGGCGGCGGACCCGCCGGCTGCGGCGCTGCGTATCAGTTGCGCCGGACAGCGAAGGCGACAGTCACGCTGCTGGAGCGCCAGGAGGTAGTGGGCGGCAACGCCGGGAGCTTCTACTGGGGCGACCAGTGGCTCGATTACGGCAGCCATCGGCTGCACCATGCGGTGGACCCGGAGATCCTGGGAGACATCCGGCAGTTGTTAGGCGACGATCTGCGTGATCGCGTGCGCCACGGCCGCATCCGGCTGCGTGGCGAGTGGCTGCATTTCCCGATTCAGACTCGCGACCTGCTGCGCCGGCTGGACAAGGGTTTCGCCCTGGGGATGCTGCGTGATATGGCGCTGCGCAACCTGCGCCGGCCGCCGGAGGGCGACACCTTCGCATCGGTGCTGCTGGCGAACCTGGGCCCCACGATGTGTCACAACTTTTACTTCCCATATGCGCGCAAGTTGTGGGGGTACGAGCCCGAGGCGCTTTCCGGGATTCAAGCGCGCAAGCGTGTTTCGGCCGGGTCGTTCGGCAAGCTGCTGAAACGGCTCGTTAGGCCGCCCGGCGGTGGCAATTTCTATTACATGCGGCGCGGCTACGGGCAGATCTCCGAAGCTTACGCCCGCGGCGCCGCCTCGTTAGGCGCCGAGTTGGCGCTGGGGTGGAGCGCGGCGCGCATCGAGCGCTGCGAGACGGGCGGCTTTACCTGGCAGGTGACTGCGCAGCGCAACGGCGAGTCGCGCCGCATCGAGGCTGACTACGTCTGGTCGACAATCCCGATCACTCTGCTCGCGCGCACGCTGGCGCCGGCGCCTGACGAGCGCGTGCTCGCGGCGGCCGGCCAGATCGACTACCGCCAGATGCTCCTGGTCTACCTGCAGCTCGATGTCGATCGGTTCAGCGGCACCGACGCACACTACTTCCCCGAAGCCAACGTCCGCGTGACACGCCTCTCGGAGCCCAAGAACTACTTCGGACTCGGCGAACCGCGCGGCAGCACCGTGCTCTGCGCGGAAGTACCCTGCTCGACAAGCGATGCGCTGTGGACGATGAGCGATCAGGAGCTGGGGCGCTACGTGGCCGGCGACATGGCGCGGGCCGGTCTGCCGCTGGCGCGCCCTCCCATCGGCGTTCACGTTAGGCGTCTCAAGCAGGCGTATCCCATCTATCTCAAGGGTTACGAAGTCCCTTTCGGAGCGCTGGACGAGTGGGCCGCGTCCCTCCCCAATATGCTTGTATACGGCCGGCAGGGCCTCTTTGCGCACGACAACACACATCACGCGCTGTACATGGCGTATGCCGCGACGAACTGCCTCGCCGCCGGCGGCTTCGACCAGACGCGCTGGGCTGCGTATCGCAAGATCTTTGCAACGCACGTAGTCGAGGACTGAGCGGCGCGGCACGATGAACCGGCTCTCGCCGCGCCCTCGCCCCAGCCCGCCGGACGCGGGAGCGCCGATACCGTGGGCGGCGCTGGCGCTCATCTTTGGCGCGGCCGTGCTGGCGCGCGGCATCGGGCTGAACGGCGGACTGTGGATCGACGAGATCTACTCCCTGATGCGCTCGTTCCGTGCCCCGTTAGGCACGATCCTGACCGACTACTGGGGCGACAACCACCATCCTCTTTACGCCGTGCTGGCCCACGCCAGCCGGGCGCTCTTCGGCGAGTGGCCCTGGAGCCTGCGGCTGCCGGCGCTGCTGTTCGGCGTCGCGACGATCCCGGCGCTGTACGCGCTGGCCCGGCGCGTCGTGGCGCGCAGGGAGGCGCTGCTGGCCTGCGGCCTGCTCGCTGTGTCATACCATCACGTCTGGTTCTCGCAGAACGCGCGGGGTTACAGCGCAATCGCCTGTTTCACAGTGCTGCTCATGTGGCTGGCGTTGCGCGGTCTCGAGGGAGCCGGCCGTGCCGTTTGGCTCTCTTACGGCGTGATCGCGGCCCTGGCGGCTTTCACGCACCTGACGGCTGTCTTCATCGTCCTGGGCCAGGCTCTGGGCGTGGGTATCTACTTGTTAGGCAACCGCCGCGAGCCCGGGGCCGCCATCGTTGCGCGCCGCGCCGCGGCCGCGTTCGCCGCGGGTGCGCTCCTCACGCTGGCACTCTACTCCGCGATGTTGCCCGACGTGATCGACTATTTCCTGAACCGGCCTTCGCGCCTACTCGGCGTGTCGACGGCGCGTTGGGCCGCCCTGGAAGGGGTGCGCGTCGTGCTGCTGGGCCTGAGCGGCGGCGTGCTCGCCGTCGGCTTCACGGCCCTCGCGTTAGGCGCTCTCTCCCTCACGGCAGGCCTCGTCAGTCTGTGGCGCCGCAGCCCCGCGTTCGTCCTCCTCAGCGTCATGCCCGTCGCCTGCACCTTTCTCGGAGCGCTGGCCGCGCGCGGCACGATGTACCCGCGCTTCTTCTTCTTCGCCATCGCCCCCGCGCTTGTCATCGTCCTGCGCGGCCTCTTCGCCATGTTCGAGTATGCCGGTGCGCGCCTGCGCCTGAGAGGTGCCGCTCGCGCATCGCAACTCGCAACTGCCGCTGCAGTGCTCCTCATCGCGGCGTCGATGGCATCGCTTATCCCCAATTATCGCTACCCGAAACAGGATTTCGAGGGGGCCATGCGCTACGTGCTGGCCGCCAAGGGTCCTCAGGACGCCGTTGTGTCGACCGGCGTTCCGGCTGACCCGTACCGCGGGCTTTGGCGCCAGCCGTGGCCCAACGTCGAAACAGTTCAGCAGCTCGGCGATGTGCGCCGCGGTGCGCCGCGGACGTGGGTGCTATACACGTTCCCCCGCTACCTTGAAGCTCGTCTCCCCGAAGTGGCCGCGGTTATCCAGCGCGAGTGTCGCTCAGAGCGCGTATTCCGCGGCACTGTCGGCGGCGGGGATATCGTTGTCTGCACGCTGGAGCATGCGTGACCAAGCTCGTAATACAGATTCCGTGTTATAACGAGGCGACGACTCTCCCCGCGACGCTGCACGACCTGCCGCGCGTGCTGCCGGGGATCGATGTCATCGAGTACCTGGTGGTTGACGATGGAAGCCGCGACGATACGGCCGCCGTAGCGCGCGCCAACGGTGTGCACTACGTGGTGCAGTTCGAGCGCAATCGCGGTCTCGCTGCCGCGTTCGTGGCCGGTCTGGAGGCGTCACTCAAGGCAGGTGCGGACATCATCGTGAACACCGATGCCGACAACCAGTATCAGGCGTCGCACATCGAGCTGCTGCTGGCGCCCATACTGGCGCGCCGAGCGGAGGTTGTAGTGGGCGATCGCGGCGTGGCCGAGCTGCCGCATTTTTCGTGGCTGAAGCGCCGGCTGCAGACGTTAGGCAGTTGGGTGATCGGACGCGCGGCCGGACTGGTTACGCCGGACGCGACGAGCGGTTTCCGGGCGCTGTCGCGCGAGGCGGCGCTGCGCACGCTCGTGTTGAGCAACTATTCGTATACTCTGGAGACGTTGATCCAGGCCGGGACGCGCCGCGCGGCTGTGGAGTTCGTTCCTATCGGGGTCAATCCCGAGATGCGGCCGTCGCGCCTGATGAAGAGCATCCCGGAGTATATCGGGCGCTCCGGCGTGACGATCATGCGGGCGTACGCGATGTACCAGCCGCTGCGCGTGTTTTCCGTGCTGGGGGCGATATTGATCGCGTTAGGTACGATCCCGGGCCTGCGCTTCCTCTTTTTCTACTTCACCGGCGAGCGCGTGGGACACGTGCAGTCCCTCATCCTGGCGGCAATCCTCATAATCGTCGGATTCCAGGTACTTCTCATAGGGCTGGTCGGCGATCTCATCAGCAACAACCACAAGATGCTGGCCGAGGCGCTGTACCGCATCCGTAAGGAGGAGTTCGCTGCTGCCGGATCGGAGAAGGTAGGCTCGTTAGGCGAGCGCGCCGCTGTAGACGACGCGCGGTGGTAGCGCCGCGGTGACGCGCGTGTGGCGGCGGCCCGCTGTGCGGTTGGCGCTCAGCGCGGCGATCCTATTGCTGCTTGTAATCGCGCTGCCGTTCGACGAGCTGGCGGC
The DNA here is from genome assembly GCA_052386875.1 of Gemmatimonadaceae bacterium. GTDB lineage: Bacteria > Gemmatimonadota > Gemmatimonadetes > Gemmatimonadales > Gemmatimonadaceae > DASYRX01. The sequence continues at coordinate 3,642 of JBQTJS010000087.1, read as the reverse complement.
GGCGCTCGCGGCCGTTCCTGCCTGGGCGTGGCCCGGCGCGGTGGCCCTGTACCTGACGCTGCATCTGATAGGCATTGCCAAGTGGCGGCTCGTAACGAACGCCGCGGGCGCGGGACTCACCTTCCGAACGGCCGCGCGAGCGTACTACGCCGGCCTCTTCGGCAACATGTTCCTCCCCTCGATCGTCGGGGGGGACGTAGTGCGTGCGGGCCTCGCGCTCGCGGATGCGCGTTCGCGCAGCGGCCTGGTGCTCGGCAGCCTGGTGGATCGCGTCGGGGACATTGTGAGCCTGACGGCTGTGGCAGGTGTCGGTGCCGTGCTGTCGCCGCGCGCACTGGACGCCCAGAGCCGCACGGTCTTCCTTGCGTTAGGCGGGCTCCTGGCGGCCACGGGCCTCGCGGCGGCCGTGCTCCTCCTGCTGCTGCCGCTGCGGCGGCTCTCGTTTCGCGTGCGGCGCAAGCTGGTGCACGTGCGGCGTGCCTTGCGCGCGACGGCGCGGCGTCCCGGGACGCTGCTCGCGGCGATCATGCTCGGGATACTGCTGCAGACGCTGCTCGTGGGGCTGAACTACGCGCTGGGGCTAATGATCGGCATTGCGATTCCGCTGTACGTGTGGCTCTTCGTCTGGCCGCTGGCCAAGATCTCCGGCCTCCTTCCGATCACACAGGGCGGTATCGGCGTGCGCGAGGCGGCGCAGGTCGCGCTCTTCGCTCCTTTCGGCGTGAGCGCAGCGAAAGCGCTCGCTGCCGGCCTCGTGTTCGAGGGGGTCATCATCGCCGGCGGCCTGCTCGGCGGCTGCATTGCATATCTGCTGGGCCGCGGCGCGCCGATCGTGCCCGCCGGCGCGCTGGCCACATCGCAGCGCGGCGCCGCCTAGCGGGTTCCGCTCGCTACCTAACGGGCTTTGCCCGGCGCTGCCTAACGAGCATCGCTCGCGGCTATCTAACGAGCTTCGCTCGGGGCACTCTGATGAGCTTCGCTAAGGCCGCCTAACGAACCTCGCTCGGCGCCGCCTAACTGGTTCCGCTCGCTACCTAACGAGACTCGCTCGGCGCGCTCGACTCCTGCGCCTGCCTGGCGAGCGTGCGCGCCACGCCGGACGCGATGTCCGGGCTCGGTCGCCAGCCGTCGCACAACGCAAGAAGACGATCCACGCTCACGCCTGTGTGCAACATCTCCTCCGCGCGCGGACGCAGCGCGCCGAAATTGAGCAGCTCGCGCGACATGCCGACGACCCGGGCCGCCACCTCCGCGAACTCGCGCACAGGCTGCATGACGCCTGTCGCCAGGTTCACTACCGTCCCCGGCTCCGCGTCGGCAACGCCGAGGCGCAAGAGCCCCTCGGCTACGTCCTCGACGTACGTGAAGTCGCGCAACTGCGTTCCGGCGCTCAAGTGCACCGTGCGCCGGCCGTCCCGGCCGTCCAGGATGGAAGGGAGGAGGCGGCCGGCGTGTTCACCGGGGCCGTACACTGTGAAGAGGCGCGCGACGACGGCGCGAGTCCGCGACGCGCGCGACTGCCTAACGAGAGCCAGGACTCCGGCCAGCTTGGTCGCCCCGTAGAGCGTGGTCGGCTGCGTCGCCGAATCTTCCCGCAGAACGCCGCCGCTCACTCCGTATTCCAGTGCCGACCCCGTGTGCAGCAGCCGCGCGTAAGGCCAGGAGCCTGGCGCCCCGTGCACGGCTGACGCAAGCTCGGCGACCAGTGCGGCATTGATGCGCTGCGCCCGCGCCTCGTCCCGCTCGGAGCGCTCCACTCCGTAGCCCGCGAGATTGAACACAACGTCAGCTTCCAACGGACGCAACCAATCGGCAATGCCACCTAACGCCAAATCTCGCAGCACAGTCTCGTAGCGCCCCGCCAGTCCCGCCGCGTGCAGCGCCTGCTCGAGGGCTGCCGCGTCGCGGCCGGCGGCCAGCACGTGCGCCCCACAGTCGGCAAGCCCGCGCGCCACCCAGCGTCCCACGAACCCCGACGCACCGAGCACGAGAGTCCGCCGGCCACGATACACCTCGCACCACGACTTCATACGCGAGTCGCGGTGACAAGCAGCGTCGGGCCCACCGCGCGCAGCACGCGACGCGCCAGCGGGACTCGCTTGATCACGTGATACACGTCGATCGCACTCTGCATCATGCGCGATTGGCCGCTGCGTTGCGCCGCTGCGATATCAGGGAGGACGATCTCGATCTGGCGGAAACCCGCCCGCTCCAGCGCGCGGTGCAGAGTCCGCGGGGTGAACAATGTCCGCTGCGGCCACGCCATGCCGGCGTTCGCGGCGAAACGGCGCAGCGCAGCCTGGGGCCACAATCCCGCCGCCCAGGTACCGAGCTGCGGATCGGGTCCCAGAGAATACTTGTTAGGCGTCGTGAGCCATAAGCGGCCCCCTGGTACGAGGACGCGGGCCAGCTCGTGCAGCGCCTGCGCCGGATTGCCGGTGTTCTCCAGGATCGACTCTCCTCCCGCGCGCGCGGCTGACCCATCGCGAAAGGGGAGCACTTCGGCGTTGGCGCAGACCAGCGGAAGCTGCACGCCTGCTTCCGCAGCGCGCCGGCGTGCCAGGACCAGCCAGCGCAGGCCGACGTCGACCCCGATCGCCGCTTCGATCACTCCAGCCGTGGACTGAAGCGCGGCGATGGCGAGCGGCGCCGTGCCGCAGCCCACATCGAGCAGCGCTCCGGAAGGATGGCGGGTGCCCAGTTTCCTTTCGTTATGCAGCCACGCCGCGAGCGTGGCTTCCGCGCGCCCCCGCGCCGCGATGACACCGCTCGTAAAGCGCTGCACCTGGCGTTCCGGCACCTTGTCGTTACCCGCGTAATATGCTGCGACCAGCGCAGGGAAGTCATGTCCTCCTGCGGCGCGGTCCGCTAGCGTCTGCGCGGCGGCAAGATCTTCCTGCTGCGTCAGGTAAGGATCTGCGCCCGTGCGCAGGTCCGGAATCCCCATGTACACAGGGTACGTCGCATCGCAGCCGGCACAGCTCAGAGCAGCGTCCTCGGCGTCGACGAGCGGACCCAGGCAGCGCGGGCAGCGGACGCCTAACGAATTCCAGTCGGCCGCGCTGCGCTGCGCGCGCGGTTCGGCCGCCGACGTCATGCCGCGCTCCGCGGTGCCAGCGCGCCGACTGCCTCGCCCAGCGACCATGCACTCGCCGCCAGCACCAGCTGCGGGATCGCGCGTAAGGCGCTGGCGCGCGCGTCCGGTCTGCGCCAAGCCTGCCGCAGCGCGCGGGCAACCAGCAGCGGCGCCACAGCGAGCGCTGCCAGGCCCTGAGCGACCCGCCGCGGCGGTTGCTGCCGGGCGGCGCGGATGCGCGCGAAGACGCGGCCGTGCGCGAAGCGCTCGGCGAGGAAGGGCCCCATCTCGGGCCGGCGTGACTGCGTGACGACGATCGACGCATCGCGCGCGAGCGATCCGCCGCGCTCCAGCAGGGCGGCATGCACGCTCGTCTCATGAAACACCTCGCGCCAGACGTCCTCGATCGCCGCGAGAGCCGAGCGTTTGTAGCTCACGTTGCAATCGGACAGCGCAATGGCGGACCCGCTCGTTATGGGCGGCATGTAGCGGCCATATTCGAGAAGGAACGCAGCCCACGCAACCGCGCTATCCGGTGTCGCCTTGTCGATTGCACCGCCGATGGC
>JBQTJS010000086.1:0-6814 GCA_052386875.1 Gemmatimonadaceae bacterium | reverse complement strand
CGGCGGCTTCGGCGGGCCGCCGAATCTGCGCACGCTTGCGAGCGGCCTCAAAGGACAACTGATGCAGGCGACAGCCCTGCCAACGGCGACGCAAATGCGGCGCATCGAGCGATTGAGAAGCGATCTGCCGAAGACAATCGCCGAGGCGAACGCCGTGCTCGGACGCGTGAGCGAGATCAGGCGCGCAGTCGCTGCCGGTGGTTCCTAACGAGCGCTGAAGCGGGCGCAGGGCTACATCGGCACCAGATAATCGCAAAACAACGCCGTCTCGCTGCACACAGCGAAGAACTTCGTCCGCGCTCCGCTGGCGACTTTGCTTTTCGTAGGTAAGCCAACGTCAGCGCGGATCACACGCCCCTTCGTCCGCTGCGTCAGCGCCGTGAGAAGGCCGGGGAACGGCATCTCCCATCCCTTCACGTTGTTCGCGAAAGGCTGATCCACTGGAATCATCGCGACCAGCTCTTCACTGGTCATCAACTCGAGGCCCCTGGCCTTGAGCGTCGCGTTATGACTCCCATGATGACCCACTTTGTACAGCACCGTCCGTCCCAGCAGATCTTCCGCCATTACGTCCACAGTCGTGCCGCTGTCCGACTTGGCCTTCCATGTCCCCTCGTGCCACGAAAGCCAATTGCCAACCTGAGCGTCGGCTGCCATCAGAATCACGCGCCGCGCGCTCCCGACCTCGATCGCGAGCGCGAGGCTCGAGTTGTTAGTCAGTGAGTCGAGCTGCAGTGCGAGGTTCTCGGCTTCGGCGAGCCAGTTATCGTCGATGCGGCGCCACGCATTTGCATCTTCCTCCTTAAAGCCGTAGCGCTGGGCGAAGAATGCCTCGCCTTTCACGGACGCGTTGGCTTGCTGTTCGGGCCTGAGCGGCGTGCGCCACGATGACGCCTTCTTTTCCGCGATCTGCCAGCGACTCTCGAAAGGTTGCGCGAGCGCGTTCACATCCTGCTGTGTGAAAGGTTGGTTGGCGTTTGACGCGACTGTGACGTCCGAGAATGCAGGGACCGCCGAGAGCGCAAAGTGTGTCTGGTATGTTTGCGGGTCCTTCTTGGAGTCGTTCATGCGCCGGAAGAACGACTCCTTGATGGGAGGTCCAAGCGGATAGACGCGGACCCCCGGCACGATTTCGATCGCGTCACCGTGAGGCTCGAGAAACTGGACCGACGATGTGATATCATCGCGCAGCCACCGCTTTACTTCGCCGAGCTGTTCGGAGTAGTCGGCCGCCAGCGGATTGCCGCCGAACTGCAGGACATTGCGCAGTCCGGTTGTGCTCGCGGAGAACGCGGGAGACTTCATCGCTTGCTGTAACGCCAGCTGGAGTCCGAGCTTGAGCTTGTTTTCGATGGCGCGGAGCCAGGCTGCGCGCGGGTCGCCCGGCTTTTCGGTCCAGGACAGCCATACTTGCTTGATCGTCATTCCGGCGAAGATGTCTTTCGCGTGCTTGAAGCCGATGAGGTGGTCGTAGTGCTCGTGGGTTGCCACGAGGACATCGATAGTATCGTGGGTCGCGGCCTTGATGTCGGCCGCGATATCGCGCATGCGCTGCTTCTCGTTAGGCGATTGAAAGAAGACGCCGCAGTCCACCAGCATGTGGCAGGGTTTCGCCCCCTTGCGCGGGAACGTCAGGAGGAAGCAGTCGCCCAGGCCCGAGCGATACATGCGCACGCGCACCGAAGCCGCCGTGCTCGGCGACTTCACGTTCTTCTTCTGCGTCTTCTTCTTCGCCGCCATGTTGGACCTCAGATCGGACGGTGCAGGAACGCAAACGGCTCCGCGTCGCGCTCGCGCAGCGGGTCTCTGAAGTAGGTCGCGCGCAGGGATGCGCCGGCATTTCCTTGCAAGAACTCGCGTTGCCGCTGGATGCGATTCTCGCTCACGATCCGCTTGCGGATTGCGTACTGCAGCTCGAGGGTATCGAGGTCGAGGATCACCGTGCAGCCGCCGCGGAACACGAATCCATTCTCCTCGCTTTCCGGTAGAGCCGGATCGATGGGGAGGCGGCGGCGTTGCGTGATCGTGACGACGACCTGCTGGATCGCATCGCCATCCGGGCCGGCGCGGCGGGCTGGTCGCGCGGAGTGCACTTCGAATACAGGAACGCCGTCCTCCTTGGCTCTGAGTCCCGCGGGAATGCGGTCGGGGTTGAGCACCAGACCCGTCGTCTCTTCGAACTGCTCCATGAGGTGATCAGGTTGCTGGCGGATGACGCCGTGCAGTTTGGCGCAGATGGCGCGCTCGTGCTCGAAGACATCCTTGCGGTCGCGCCTAACGCCGATCGTCTGCTGCACGTACGTTTGCAGGTGCCGGCCGATGCGCTCGAAGTGCTCGCGTGAATGGTCCTTGTTGCTCACCTGTTGCCAGCGGAGGCTGTCGACCGAGAGTGAGCGGACGTGGCGCGGGTATATGCCGCGGCGTTTGAACCCTTCGATGAATGCGAGCCGATAGTAGCGGTCATCGTCAGGCACCAGGTCGACGTCGGCCGTGATTATAGCGCGCAGGTATTCGCCGAAGGTGAGATCGACGGGGGGGCAGTAGTCCAGCGCGCGGATGCACATGTTGAGAACATGCTGCGCCGATTTCGCCGCCTCGTCGGCGAGGCGCGCCACGAGGTCGGGATGGATGGCGCCGGCCGGCAGCACGCCGCTCCCCCCCGTGGCGAGCCGGAAGAGGTCCGCGACGCGGGCCCTGTAGATCGACAGGAAGGCGTCGAAGACGGCGCCTACCAGGATGGCGCCGCGCGCGTGCGGTTCCAAGACAGCGTCGTAGTCCGTGGGATCCGGATCTGCCGGGCGCCACTCGTGCTTCTCTTTGTCGATGTAGCCGCCTAACGCGGATCGCAGCGCGCCGCGCCGGCCTGTCGCTCTTCCGAACTCCTGGGCCAGCTCCCCCAGCAGGCTCTGGCTCGCCAGGTCGCCGCGCTTGCGGGCGATCTGGTGTTTCACAACCTCCGGGAAGCTGAAATGCTGGAAGAGCGCCACGATGTCCGCGATCGCTTCATGAAAGGCGAGCACGTCGGGGTGCGTCGGCTCGATGAAGCGCCGGTGCATCCCGTCGATGAGCGCGTGCGCCGTCTCGTGCGCGACAATGTCGTGCGAGAGGCACGTGAAGACAGTGCCGCCCGGGTACTGCGCCGCGATGTCGACAGGGTCCGCGGGGAAATAGCCGAAGAGCAGCGCTCTCTTGGCCGGGCTGTAATACGCGTTGGCCTGACGCAAGGCATGCGGATAGATCCGCAGCTTTTCGACGAACTGATCATCGCGTGAGTCCTCCCGCCGGGACTTCCAGAACGCTCTCCTGCCTAACGCGCGCTCGAAGTTGGCGATCGTCGTCATCGCCACCGCGTATACCATCTGCTGGTGGAACTGCGGATTCCCCTCCGAAGGGGGGAGGCCGTCCTGCGCCAGGAGGAACGGGTCGTTGAGATCCACGGGAGGATAGAAGCAGGCGCTCCCCGGATCGTGGTCGATGACTTCGAGGTACTCGCCGACAGGTCCGGGAGCGAGAGCGTCCTCCCAGCGCACGCGCAGTGCCACTTCGTTGATGAGCGCCGTATCGATCGCCGTCGAGGCACCGGGGTCGAGCGCGTACACGCGCAAACGCCGGTGCGGCGGCCTTCGGTCGCGCCGCGTGATGTCGCTGTCTGCCGTGGATCCAGCAGCCGCCGCCGACGGCGCTCGTGCACTGTCCTTGCGCGGCTTCCGCCTGCGCGCGTCTTTCTTGGCGACCGTCCCTTTTCTTCTACCGACACCCTTCCTCTTCGTCGCCATCGCACGTCCCTCCGCGAGGTGCGGCCCGATCCGTTGCGGGTCCACAATCGGAGCGCGGCGCTGCGCTGTCAAGATCCCGCATACCTTTGGCACGCATAGCGCGCGGCCGCGCCGTGTGACGTGTTCGCCTCTGCATGACTGGCGGCAACGCGGCGCGCTTTACAACATCCTATCGCGCTGCGGCGGCCAACACCGTCCTGTCCCCGCGCGTACGTCGGGCGGAAGAGGCACCGGTTTACGTTCATGGAGTCGGCGTCCGCAAGCGGGTCGTCCTGAGTTGGACACACACGAGGGTTTTCGACATGTATCGCATCCGCACCTTAAACCGCACGGCGATCTGGACCGTGCTGGCTGCCGCGGCGGCAACCTCGCCCGGCGCGCAGCAAGCGACCGGCGGATCGCGCGGCGCGCGGCCGGCCCTAACGAGTGCTGTCGACGCGGCGCATTTCAAGAGTCTCAGATACCGCATGATCGGGCCGGCGCGGGGCGGGCGCGTGACGACTGTGACCGGCGTGCTTCAGGAGCCGCACACTTTTTATATGGGGTCGACGGGAGGTGGTGTGTGGAAGACCGGCGACGCGGGCCAGACGTGGGTCAATGTGAGCGACGGCCAGATCACGGTTGGATCGATGGGTGCCATCGACGTCGCCGACTCCGACCCTAACGTGATTTATGTGGGGACCGGATCCGACGGACTGCGCAGCAACGTGTCAATCGGCAAGGGAGTTTGGAAGTCAGGCGACGCCGGGACGACCTGGCGGCATGTCGGCCTAACGAACACGGGGAACATCGGCGGTGTGGCGATCCACCCGACGGATCCCGACATCGTGTTCGTGGCCGCGATCGGCAATCCATTCAAGGCCGCGCCGGAGCGCGGCATCTACAGGACCCGCGACGGCGGCAAGTCGTGGGAGCGCGTGCTGGCCGTGTCAGACAGCACGGGCGGCGTGGACGTGGAGCTGCAGCCGGGGAATCCCGACGTCGTGTACGCCTCGATGTGGCGCGCCGAGCGCAAGCCGTGGACGATCATCTCCGGCGCCCGCGAAGGGGGAGTTTACAAGAGCAGCGACGGCGGGACGACCTGGAAGAAGCTCACGGCGGGGCTGCCTAACGAGCTTGTCGGCAAGAGCAATATCGCCGTCACCCCCGCCGCTCCCAATGCCGTCTTCGTCATCATCGAGGCCAAGCCGGGGAGCGGACTGTATCGCTCGGACGATGCCGGCGAGACGTGGCAGCTTGTGAGCACATTCGGCCCCATGCTCACGCGGCCCTTCTATTACACAGGCGTTGTGGTCCACCCCAAGGACGCCGACACGATCTGGACGATGAGCGAGGGCTTCTACAAGTCGACCGACGGCGGGAAGACCTGGCGGGCACAGCGAGTGCCGCACGGCGACAACCACGATCTCTGGATCAATCCTAACGAGCCGGACATCATGGTGCAGTCCAACGACGGCGGCGCCAACGTCACGCTCAACGCCGGGCGCACTTGGTCCACCCAGTACAATCAGCCGACAGCGGAACTGTATCAGGTCTATACGGATGACCAGTTCCCGTACCGCGTGTACGGCGCGCAACAGGACAACTCCACGCTGATAGTCCCCAGCTATCCTCTCTCGGCGGGCCGGCCCGACGATCCCATGCAGCAGTGGAGAGCCGGGCCGGGCTGCGAGACGGGACCGATATTCCCGCATCCCAGTAATCCCGATACTGTCTACGGCTCGTGCAAGGGTCAGTTCTCGCGCATGAGCCTAACGAGCGGTCAGGAAAAGCAGTACTGGGTAGGTGCGCAATCTCTGTACGGCAATCCCGGCAAGGATCTCATGCTGCGCTTCCAGCGCGTGTCTCCCATGGAGGCGTCGCCGCATAACGCGAGCATCCTGTATTACGGCTCGCAGCACGTGCACTTAAGCCGCGACGAAGGGGTAACCTGGGAGACGATCTCCCCCGACCTCACCTGGAATCCGCCGGAACGGCAACAGCGCCCCAGCGGTGAGCCCATCACAATCGACGTGACCGGCGAGGAGTACTACAGCACTTTGTACGCGATCCGCGAGTCGTTGCACGAGCCCGGGGTGATCTGGGTGGGCGCCAATGACGGCCCCTTCCACGTCACGCGCGACAACGGCCGCACATGGGCCAAGATCACGCCGGCGGACCAGCCGGCAGGCTGCCGCGTGCAGAATATCGAACCGTCGCCGCATCGCGCAGGATCGGCGTACTATGCCGTCCACTGCTACTTGTTAGGCGACTTCCGGCCCTTCCTCTGGCGCACCGACGACTACGGCCGCTCCTGGACCCTGCTCACCACCGGAGACAACGGGATCCCGAACGACCACCCCACACGCGTGGTGCGCGAGGACCCCGATCGCGAGGGCCTGCTCTACGCGGGGACCGAGTTCGCCATGTTCGTCTCCTTCGACAACGGCCGCCGCTGGCAACCATTCCAGCTCAATCTCCCACACGTGCCGGTCACCGATCTCAAGGTGCGTCGCAAGGATCTGGTGCTCGCCACGCAGGGGCGCTCGTTCTGGATCCTCGATAACCTGACCCCCCTGCACCAGCTCGCCGACGCCGTCTTGCAGGCTCCCGCGCATCTATATACGCCGCGCGAGGCCGTGCGCTTCCGTTATGCCGGGAGCTTCGGGGGCGTGGAGTCGAACCGGTCCGATCCAGCCGATCCGCAGTATCCACCCCCCGGCGCGCAGATCGATTACTGGCTCCGGGAGACGCCTAACGGCGAAGTGAAGCTCGACGTACTCGACGCCACCGGGCGCGTGCTGCGCTCCTTCTCCAGCGCGGCGAGCGGGGAGCGCACGCAGCCCTCCGCAGAGCCCGGCATGCGGCGTCCGGAGATGCTGCGCCTCGGCACGCCGCACCTCCCCAAGCTCGCCGGACACAACCGCTTCATCTGGGACTACACGCTGCCGGGGCCGTGGACCGAGAATCCGGAGCAGCGCGGGCGCAACGGGCCGGCAGTTGTCGCGGGGGCGTATCGCGTTCGCCTAACGATTGGCTCGTGGAGCGCCAGCAAGCCG
>JBQTJS010000085.1:0-19269 GCA_052386875.1 Gemmatimonadaceae bacterium | reverse complement strand
GCCAATCATCTACTTCGCGCACCAAGGTGCAATCGCTGACATCTGCTAGCTCCGGGGCCCAAGCCGCAGCGTCACAGTCACCGAGCTTGCTCGGTCGGGCGCGCCGTGCGACGTACCTCTGGCCGCTAATCCTGCATCTCGCGATTGCAGTCCCCCTCGCCGCCCTTCTCCCGATCTGGACGGACGAGGCAGCGACAATGCACACGACGAACTTCGGACTGCGCTACGCGCTGGACAGGGCCTCGAACTACGAGTTTCAGGCGCCGCTCTACTTCCTCGTACTGAGTCTGTGGCGGAAGCTCGACGCTTCCGTCTTTTTCGCGCGTCTGTTCTCGATCGCTTGTGTCGCACTGACGATTCGCGCCGCCTTTGGCGTCGCTCGCAAGTATATGCCTGATTCGCCCACTCAGTGGTTCATCGCGGCCCTGGCGCTGCATCCCTACCTCTTCTGGGCCTCGCTGGAGATACGCAGCTTCGCGCTTGTGATACTCCTATCGGCACTCTTGTTAGGCTTTCTCTTCGACGGCTACATCGCCGACCCGTACAGCAAGCGATCGCGCGCCGCCTATCTGGTGATCGCCCTGCTCGCCGTGTACACGAATTACTATCTGGGCTTCTTGCTGGTCGGGGGTGCCGCCGCGCTGATCACGCTCCGACGCCGGCGTGAGCTGCTAAGCTACATGTGGGGGATGTTCGCGGTCGCCGCGGGGATGCTGCCACTGCTTGTCGAGCTTGTGGGGCGCCTGCGCCGCTCCGGAGCGCTGCTCTACACGCCGCTCTCGTTGATGGAAAGCGTTCGCGCAATCTGGCGCAATGTCGTCACCTTGCTGCTGCCGGCGGATTGGATCCCCCAACCTGCCGAAGCGCTGCGCGTGTGGCTGCCGCGCCTGGGCCTGGCGGCGCTGCTGGCAGCGTTCATTTTGTCCAAGCGACGCCGCTGGCAGCGGCTGCACACGGCACTGGCAGCAATTGTGGCTGTGATCCTTTCGTGCATGGTCCTCACGGGCCGCTTCGTGGGAATGGAGCTGATCATGCTGCGCCACACCGCGCTCGCGTTTCTCCCGATTGCGCTGCTGCTGTTCGCCGTACTCTGGTCTGTGGCGCGAAAGAGGGGACTGCTCGCATGGAGCGCGCTGGCGGCCGTGCTATACGCCGGTGCGCTGTACACGACGTATGCGCCGCTGACTAAACGCGGTGACTGGCGGCGCGTCGCCGCTTTTGTCGAGGGCGCGGAAAGGCCCGGCGAGCCGATTGTTGTCTATCGCGTGGGCGACGAAGCCGCGCTGCGCTTCTACTACGCGGGGCCTAACGAGATCTATCCGGCGGCCGACGCGTCATTCGCTATATACCAGGCTGGCAGTCGCCTTCCGCGCCCACAGCAAGAAGCTGCGCACGTCGCATCGCTCGTAATGCGTGTGGGGAGTGACCGGGTCTGGTTGGTGACGAACGAAGCGTGTGGCGAACCTGGCGTGTCGAACGACTGCAGGCCGTTGGAAGCAGTCGTGCAGGAGCAGTACGACGTACTCCGCAGGACGGATTTCTATCGTTCTCGCGTCTGGCAGCTGCGCCGCAAAGCCGGCCGGTCCAGCTAGAGGCGAGCGCGCCACCACGCTAGCGCTGGCGCGCTCTGCATCGGCCTCTGGGTTACGGCAACACGGCGCAGCGTCCGCGCCTGACGCCTGACGACGCGTGAGCCACTCGCGCTTCGTACGTCACGCTGTTTATCCTTCGTGCCATTCCAATGGATAGGGAGGAGGACAATGCGCCATTCGCTGAACGTGACTTGCTACCTAACGATGATGCTATCGCTCTGCGCCGCGCGTGCGTCTGCGCAGTACTGCGCCGGTGCGGCTTCGTTCGCTGCCGGACCGGTGCGCCTCGGTGCGGGCCTAGCGTTCAGCGATGATGCCAAATTCTACGCTGCGCATCTGGCCGTCGGCGCTCCTCAGGGAGCATTCGCGTCCGCGTCGATCGGAACCGTCGATTTGGACGAGATCGACGAGGGGAGCACCGTGTTCGGTGTGAATGGCGGCTATGCCATCCGGCTCGAACAAACGAAGCCGGTGGAGTTTTGTCCGGTGGTCGGCTTTGCTTACGCGAGCGGACCGGACTTCGACGACGAATTCATAAGCCTCGAAACGAGCGCCCGCTGGTTCGGCATTGGCGGCGCAATCGGCGGAGTAGTCGGACGCACGGCCAGCGTGGACTTAGTCCCGTTCGCTGAGGCCGTTTACACTTCGGCCAAGGTCACGGTCAAGCTCCGCGCCGATGGTGAATCAGCCACGGAGAGCGAGACCGAGGACTTCGTAAACGTCACAGGCGGCCTTGGCTTCGTGGTGAACCGCGTCGTCACTATCCGGCCCACGATCAGCTATCCGTTCGGAATCGACGATGCCGACCCCACGTTTGGGATAAGCTTTGCTGTGAATCTTGGCGCTGCGAGGTCGGCGGCGTCGCGCCTGGCGCGGTGAGCCGACAAGGGGCGCGCGGGAGGGCTACCTAACGAGTCGAGGTGGGCCGCCGGGCGCGCGACCTGTCACTTGTAGCGATAGGTGATCCGGCCGCGCGAAAGATCATACGGGCTCAGCTCCACGGCTACTTTGTCACCGGGGAGGATCTTGATGAAGTTCGTGCGGATCTTCCCCGATACGTAGGCGAGCACTTCGTGGCCGTTCTCCAGGTTCACGCGGAACATTGCATTGGGCAACGGTTCCACGATTGTGCCGGTAACCTGGATCACGCCGTCTTTCGACACGTCTGCTCCTCGCCGTTCTCGCCGGCCGTCAGGATCCGGGGCCCGCTCTCGGTGATCGCCACGGTATGCTCGAAGTGCGCCGAGCGCCGGCCGTCCGCAGTGACGATCGTCCAACGGTCCTTGAGTGTCTTCGTTCTCGAGGTCCCTGCATTGACCATAGGCTCGATCGCAATCGTTAGGCCCGGTGCCAGCTTGAGTCCACGCCGCGGCTTGCCGTTATTCGGAACCTGCGGCTCGCCGTGAGGCTCATAACCCACGTAGTGTCCGACGAGATCGTCTGCCGTCGTGTAACCGGCCGAGCGCACGACAGCCTGGATCGCGGCACCGATATCGCCCACGTGGGCGCCAGGCTGCGCGGCGCAGACACCCGCGTCGAGCGCGGCGCGCGTGACCTCCATGAGGCGCTGCGAGCCCTCGTCCACTTCTCCAACGCCCACCGTAATCGCCGCGTCGGTGTAGAAGCCGAGATACTTTACGCCGAAATCCAGCGAGACGATGTCACCGGCGGCGAGGACGCGCTTAGCGTTAGGGATGCCGTGCACGATTTCTTCGTTGATGGAAATGCACGCGCTCCTCGGAAAACCGTACAGCCCTTTGAACGAAGCCAGGGCGCCGGGATAACTCCTCAGATAGTCCGCCCCGATGTCGTCCAGTTCACCAGTCGTAGCACCAGGACGCACGGCTCGCGCCATTGCGGCCAGCGCCCCCGCAAGGATTCGGCCGCCCGCCGCCATAGTCTCGATCTCGCGCGCCGACTTAAGCTGAATCACACGTCACGTCTAGCGAGCGAGTGAGTCGCGCGAAGACTGTGTCGATAGAGCCGGTCGCATCGATAGTGTGTACGCGCCCACCGTTGGAACGATACCACGCGATCACCGGTGCGGTCTGCCGCTGATACACTGAAAGCCGGTTGCGCACCGCGTCGGGCTCGTCATCCTTGCGCGTAACGAGCGCGCCGCCGCACTTGTCACAGCGCGAGCCAGCCGGCCTGCCCGTGTACGGGGTCTGGCAGTTCGTGCAGACCGTGCGTCCCCCCAAGCGCGCCACCAGCTCTTCGGCGTCGACGTCGAACACGATGACGCCGTCGAGGGTGCGGCCGAGATCGCGCAGGACGGTCTGGAGCCCTTCGGCCTGGGTGACTGTGCGTACGACGCCGTCGAGCACGACTCCGCGTTCGGCTGAAGGAGCGCCTAACGCCTCTTTCATGATGCCCAGGATCACATCGTCGGGCACGAGGTCGCCGCGATCCATCGCGCTCTTGGCCGCGAGCCCCTGCGGCGTCCCGCGCCGCACCGCGTCGCGCAGCACGTCACCGGTGGCAAGCTTGGCCACGCCGAGACACGCCGCCAGCTTCTCGCCCTGCGTTCCCTTTCCGGCGCCCGGCGGACCGAGCAGCACAACGATCATCGCGACCTAACGAGCGTCAGAATCCACCCGTCGTCTGCCGGCCGCGGAACCGCACGCGACCGCGCTTCATGAAGCCGTCGTACTTGCGTAGCAGCAGATGCTGCTGCATTTGCGCCAGCGTGTCCAGCGCCACACCCACCACGATCAAGAGCGACGTACCGCCGAACTGGAACGGCACGTTGATCATCTGACTGATGATCTGCGGCAGGAGCGCTATTGCCGTGAGGAACAGGGCCCCGGGGAGCGTAATGCGCGACACCACGTGGTCAATGTATTCAGCAGTGCGCGCCCCCGGCTTCACACCGGGTATGAACGCCCCTTGCTTCTTGAGATTCTCTGCGAGATCGATCGGATTGAAGATGATCGACGTGTAGAAGTACGTGAAAAACAGGATGAGCAGCGCCGAAAGCGCGTAGTAGATCCACGTCCCCGGCTGGAAGTAGTCCGCCATCTGCTGCATGCGCGGATTCCCGCTGAACTGCGCCAGCGCCCCGGGGACCACAATCACCGACTGCGCGAAGATGATCGGCATGACTCCCGCCGTGATGAGCCGCAGCGGGATGAAATTTCGGGCCGACTCGCGCATCCGTCCGCGCGCCACCGTGCGCTGCGGGATCTGCATAAGCACGCGTCTCGCGGCGAGCGTAATCGCCACGACAGCGGCGACGACGGCCATCATCACCAGCAGGAGCACAAGGAGCGAGAAGGGACCGACGGCTCCCGTGGACACGAACGAGAACGTCTGGAAGATGGCCGGCCAGAAGCTCTGCACGATGGAGAAGAAAATGATGAGCGATGCGCCGTTCCCGAGTCCGCGCTCGGTGATCTGTTCGCCTAACCACATGACGAACACAGCACCCGTCGTAAGGAACATCGTCGTCTGCAGCTTGAACGCGAAACCCGAGGCGAGCACGGCGCCGGGGAGCGACTCCGTGAACAACGCAAAGCCCCAACCCTGCACTATGGCGAGCAGCACGGTGAGGTAGCGCGTGTACTGATTGACCTTTTTGCGCCCCTCCTCATCCTTGTTCATCTTCTCGACAGTCGGGATGACAGCTGCCGCGATCTGCATGAAGATCGACGCCGAGATGTACGGCATGATGCCGAGCGCGAAGACTGTCGCGCGAGAGAGCGAGCCGCCGGCGTACAGATTGTAGAGGCCGAGGAGACCTCCCGCTCCCTGATTATTGAAGAAGTCGGTGAGCGCTACGACATCGACACCGGGCGTCGTTACGTAGCTGCCTAACCGGTAGATGACAAGGCAGATCAGCGTGAAGATGATCTTCTGCCACAACTCCGGCGTGCGATAGATGTTCTGCAGCGCAGCGGCGGGATTGGTCTGCGCCATCTACTTCTGCTCCTCGATGCGGCCTCCGGCCGCCTCGATCTTGCTGCGGGCCCCGGCGCTCACCTGCACGCCGCGCACTGTCACCGCATGAGCGATCTCTCCGTTGGCCAGCAACTTGGCCGGGCCCTTGCGAGGATGGATGAGCCCCTTCTCGATAAGCGCCTGCTGCGTGACGTCGGTCAGATCCGCCAGAGCGTCGAGCCTAACGAGCTGGCGCGGGACTCGAAAAGCGTTCGTGAAGCCGCGCTTCGGCACGCGCCGCGTAAGCGGCATCTGACCACCTTCGAAGTGCGGCTTGCCGCCACCCGGTCCGCCGTGACCCGTACGCGCCATGCTCCCCTTATGCCCCTTCCCCGAGGTTTTCCCATGACCGGAGCCCGGACCGCGCCCAAGACGCTTGCGGCCGCGATGCGAGCCTGGCGCCGGCTTGAGGTTGTGTAACCCAATCTTTTCGCTTGTCGTCACGCGCTACTCCTTGGCCGGCGTCACTTCGACGAGGTGCCGCACTTTCTTCAACTGCCCGCGCAACGCGGGCGAGTCCTTGCGAACGATGACTGCCTGATGATGCCGCAAGCCTAACGCTTCCAGCACCTGTCGATAGCGCCAGCTGTGGCCGATGGCGCTGCGCACCTGCTTGATGCGCAGCGACCCCGCTGTCGCCGGCGGATCCTTGGCGGTCGTTCGCGGACCACGTGTGCGATGCCATACGAATGTCCTAGGCATGCGCGACCTCCGTGCCTCCCCCCGCACTCCCCTTCACCTTGGCACGCGAACGATATGCAATCGCCGTTCTATCCACACCGCGTTCGTGCGCAATCTGATCTACGGTGGTCAGCTGCTGCAGCCCGTTGAACGCAGCCCGTACCATGTTGTGCGGGTTCGTGGAACCTAAGCTCTTGGTGAGGATGTCGCTGATGCCTACGCATTCCAGCACAGCGCGCACTGCCCCACCCGCAATTACGCCGGCGCCCGGCGCCGCTGGCTTCATCAATACGGAGCCCGCGCCATGACGGCCTACCACCTCGTGCGGGATCGTCGAGCCAGTCATAGGAACGGCGACCATCCGCCTGCGCGCTCCCTCCACAGCCTTGCGTACTGCTTCCGAGACTTCGTTCGCCTTGCCGGTGGCGTAGCCAACTCGACCCTGACCGTCGCCAACGGCTACGAGGGCATTGAATGAGAAGCGGCGGCCCCCCTTGACGACCTTGGCCACGCGATTGATCGCGACGACGTTCTCGATGAATTCCGAGCCTTCGCCTCCCTTCTGATCACCGCGCTCCCCGCGCCGGTCGCGACCTCCACCTCCCCCTCCCGCCCCGTCGCCGCGACCGCGCCCTCCGCCGGGTCCACCCCTGCCTGGACCGCCCCCGCGTCCCGGACCACCGCGACCGCGCTGGCCGCCAGGTCCGCGGCCGGCACCGCGGCCCTGCGGAGGAGAGGCCGGTGAGCCGCCGGCACGACCGGCACTGGCGCCGCTCGTCTGACGATCCTTTTCATCTGCCATATCAGAACTCCAAGCCGCCCTCGCGGGCGCCGTCAGCGAGCGCCTTGATGCGCCCATGGTATCGATAACCGGCGCGGTCGAAGACTACCTTCGACACGCCGGCGGCTTTGGCCTTTTCAGCCACGCGTTTGCCGACCTCGCCGGCACGGATGACCTTTTTTCCCGTTAGGCTGGCGTCCGAAACCGTCGCAACGGTCCGGTTCGCGACGTCGTCGACGAGCTGCGCATAGATATGCTTCAGCGAGCGGAAGACGACGAGCCTAAGCCGCTCCGGCGAGCCGCTCACGCGCTTGCGCACGCGCAGGTGGCGTCGCAAGCGCCGCTCGGCTTTCGTTCGGGGGATGGCAGTCTTTGGCATTACTTCCCCCCGGCCTTACCGGCTTTGCGCCGGACCGTTTCGCCCGCGTACCTGATCCCCTTCCCCTTATACGGCTCCGGCTTGCGCAGGCCGCGGATCTCGGCGGCAATGCGTCCCACGACTTCCTTGTCTGCGCCGTCGATCACGATCTGGGTGGGCTGCGGCGCCGAGAGCTTGATCCCCGGCGGCGCCTTGACCTGAATCTGATGGGAGTAGCCTAACGAGAGCTGCAGGCCGTATGGTCGCGCTTCTGCCTTGTAGCCCACCCCCGAGATTTCCAGCTGCTTCTGGTACCCCTTGGTGACGCCTTCGATCATGTTGGCGATGAGAGTGCGCGACAATCCGTGCAGCGCCTTGTGGCGTGCCTCGTCGCTGGGCCGCGACACGACTACCGTGCCGTTCTCCACGGCGACGGTCAGCTCCGGATGGATCTGGCGCTGCAGCTCACCCTTGGGCCCTTTCACGGCCACGGCTTGCCCGTCGACGGTGACCGACGCGCCGTTAGGCACGGGAATCGGCAGCTTGCCTATTCGCGACATAATCGCCCCTACCACACGAGGGCGAGCAACTCGCCCCCGGTATGGGCGCGCCGCGCCTGGGTGTCGGACATGATCCCCTGCGACGTGCTCAGGATGGCCATCCCCAGTCCGTTGCGCACGCGCGGGATCTCGCCCACCGCCACGTACTTGCGCAGCCCGGGCGACGAGACTCGCTTCATATCGCGGATCACGCTCTGTCCGCCGGCCGCATAACGCAGCATGACGCGCAGAACGCGATGCCCGTTCTGTGTCTCGAGGACCCGGAAGTCCTGGATGTAGTTGTTGTCCCGGAGGATCTTCGCGATCTCCGTCTTGAGATTGGAGGCCGGCATGTCCACACGGCGATGCCTCGCCGTGCAGGCATTGCGGATGCGTGTCAGCATGTCGGCAATTGGATCGTTCAAGCTCATCTCATATCCTCGTTCCTAGGGTATCCGAGCGCGTCGGACCGTTAGGACCAAATCTGTGACCTGCGACCTTCGGCATCACCAGCTCGCCTTGCGCACACCGGGCAAGAGCCCTTGCAGAGCCATATCGCGGAACGCGAGTCGCGAGAGACCGAACGCGCGCACGTGGCCGCGAGTGCGCCCAGTCATCGCGCAGCGATTGCGCAGGCGGATCTCGGCCGAGTTACGCGGCAAGGCACGCAGTTGCGCATATGCCTTCGCGCGCGCCTCGTCGCTCGTCTTGGGATCGCGGATCTTGCCGCGCAGCGCCTTGCGTTTCACGGCGTAGCGCTTGACCAACTCGGCGCGTTGCTCGTTGCGAACCTTCTTGGACGTCTTCGCCATGGCTGTCCTTAACTTTAGACCTTGGACCTTGGTGCGGGAGCCTTCTCGTCTCCCCTGAAGGGGAACCCGAGCTCTTTCAGCAGCGCCAGCGCATGATCATCGCGCGACGCCGTCGTGACGAACGTGATGTCCATCCCGTGCACCTGCTCGATCATGTCGTAGTTGATCTCGGGAAAGATCATCTGTTCCTTGATGCCTAACGAATAGTTCCCGCGGCCGTCGAACGACCGCGTCGACAGCCCGCGGAAGTCGCGGATGCGCGGCACTGCCGTGCTGATGAAGCGGTCCAGAAACTCCCACATGCGCGCACCGCGCAGCGTGACCGAGGCGCCGATCTCCTGGCCCTGCCGGAGCCCGAAGCCCGCGATCGACTTCTTGGCCTTCTTGCGCACGGGTCGCTGGCCCGTGATCAGCGCCAGCTCTTCCACCGCTGCGTCGAGCATCTTCGGCTGCTTCACGGCCTCTCCCAATCCGACGTTGAGAACGATTTTCTCGAGACCCGGAAGCTGGTGTGGGTTGCTCAGTCCCAGTTGCGTGCTCAGCTTGCCGCGCACCTGTTCCTGGTATGCGACGCGCAGCCGCGGAGGGGGGGCGGGTATTTCTTTCCCCGCATGAGGGCCCTGGTCGAGCATCGACTTGCGGTCGCCGCCTCCCCCCTTGCCACCTCCCCCCTTGCTGCGCGGGCCTTGCCCCTTGCTCGCGGCACTTGGCGCCTTGGCGCCGGCGCCTTGTTCCTTGCTCTTCTGTTCCTTGGCCATGACCTAACGATTCCTCTTTAGCGCGTTCGCGGAATGGCGTCGCCGCTCTTCACGGCCAGCCGCTCTTTGGTGCCGTCCGCGTCCACACGCATCTTCACGCGTGTCGGCAACTGCGACTTCGGATCGACGAGCATGACGTTCGAGTGGTGGAGCGGCGCCGGCACGCTGAGGATCTGGCTCTGCTCCTCGGCGCGCCGTGCCTTGCGATGCTTCTTGACGATGTTAATGCCGTCGATCGTGAGGCGGCCGGTCTTGGGATAGACGCGCAGCACCTTTCCCTCACGCCCCTTGTCGTCGCCGCGCATAACGCGCACAGTGTCGCCCTTCGTGATGCGCTGCGCCGTCCGTTCGGCGTTGCGCGCGTGCCGCGCACTGCCCAGGCGCTTCCCGGCGTTCTTGCGGTACTTTAGCAAACGCATGTTACAGCACCTCGGGGGCGAGCGAAACGATCTTCATGTAGCGCTTCTCGCGAAGCTCGCGCGCCACAGGCCCGAAAATGCGCGTGGCACGCGGCTCGCCCTGCTCATTTATGATGACAACGGCGTTCTCATCGAACTTGATGTAGCTGCCGTCCTTGCGCCGGGTTTCTTTGACAGTCCGCACCACGACTGCAGTCGCGACCTCGGACTTCTTCACTGTGCCGTTAGGCAACGCGTCCTTGACAGTGACGATTACTTTGTCGCCGATCCCCGCATAACGCCGCCGCGTCCCGCCCAGCACGCGAATCACCTGCGCGCGCTTCGCGCCCGAGTTGTCGGCCACGCGCACCATCGACTCTTGCTGGATCATCGGCCTAGTCCCCGAGCTTCGCGCGTTGCACGATCTCTACCACGCGCCAACGCTTGTCCTTCGACAGCGGACGCGTCTCCATGATGCGCACAGTGTCGCCGGACTTCGCCGCGTTCTGCTCGTCGTGCGCTTTTACCTTGCTCGTCCGCTGCACCATCTTGCCGTACACAGGGTGCGCGAAGCGGCGCTCGATCGCCACAACGACAGTCTTCTGCATCTTGTCGCTCACCACAGTGCCCACGCGGACCTTGCGCGTTGGACGCCTGGGCTCACCCGTTCTCATCGGTTCGGCCATGACTCCGTCGTCTCCTCTCTATCCTTTCGCGGCAGCTGCCGCGCCTGCATCGGACGCCAACGTCTGCTCGCGCAGTACGGTCTTGAGGCGCGCGATATCTTTGCGCAGGACACGCAAGCGCAAAGGATCTTCCAGCGGCTCGGTCGCAGCGCGAAACGTTAGGCGAAATCGCTCCTCTTCCAGCTCGACAATGCGCGCTCGGATATCTGCCGCGCTCATCTCGCGGATCTCCTCAGCTCGCATGCGACGGCGCCTCCTCGCGCGCGATGAACTTTGACTTCACGCTGAGCTTCGCCGCTGCCAGCGCCATCGCCTTTTGCGCTATCTCAGGCGACACCCCTTCCAGCTCGAACATCACGCGGCCCGGCTTGACCACCGCCACCCAACCTTCCGGCGACCCCTTCCCCTTCCCCATGCGCGTCTCGGCGGGCTTCTTGGTGATCGGCTTATCCGGAAAGAGCCGGATCCAGACCTTCCCCCCGCGCTTGATGTGACGCGTGAGCGCCACGCGCGCCGCTTCGATCTGCCTGTTCGACACCCAGCCCGGCTCGACAGCCTGCAATCCATAATGGCCGAACGAAATCTCCGCGCCACGCGTCGCGTGACCCTTCGTGCGACCCTTGAACATCTTTCTGAACTTCACGCGCTTTGGACTCAACATATCATGCGTCGTTAGGTCTAACTCTCAGCGAAACTCTTGCAGTCAACGCCGCCGGCTCGCAGACTAGCTTCCGGTTGAATAAGTCTTGCCCCTGCGATCCTCCACGACCTCGCCCTTGAAAATCCAGACCTTGACTCCGATCGTCCCGAACGTCGTCTTGGCGGTGGACGTGGCGTAGTCGATATTGGCTCTGAGTGTGTGCAGCGGCACGCGCCCTTCGTGATAGCCTTCCACGCGCGCGATCTCGGCGCCGCCCAAGCGGCCGCCGCACTTGATCTTGATCCCCTGCGCTCCCATTCGCATCGCACTCTGGACCGCGCGCTTCATCGCGCGGCGGAACGAGATACGCTGCGCCAGTTGCGCGGCCACGTTGTCGGCCACGAGCTGCGCCTCGAGCTCGGGACGCTTGATCTCCTCGACGTTGATCCCTACTTCCTTGCCACTCACCTGCGCCAGCTCGTCACGCAGCTTGTCCACCTCGGCCCCCTTCTTCCCGATCACGACGCCCGGCCGGCCGGTGTGAATCGTTAGGACGACCTTCCCGGGCTTCCGCTCGATCGTTATGTCTGCGATCGCCGCGTGCCCCAGTCGCGCCTTGAGGTACTTGCGCAAGAGCGCGTCCTCCTTGATGAGCGCGGGAAACTCCTTGCGCGCAAACCAGCGGGAACGCCACTGCTTGGTGATGCCTAACCGGAAACCGATCGGGTTCGTCTTCTGGCCCATTAGCGACCTTCCCCCTCTTTGAGGGCGACTACGATCTCGACGTGGCTCGTGCGCTTGTGAATCGGCGTTGCGCGGCCCTGCGCCGCGGGCATCCAACGCTTGAGCTTGCGCCCTTCATTGATGCCTGCGTGCTTCACGTAGAGCTGATCCACATCGATGCTCTCGTCGGCCCGCCGCGCCTGAAACTCGACGTTGGCCACCGCCGACTTGAGCACTTTGGTGATCTCACGCGCCGCGTGCTTCTTGGAGAAGGCCAGCAGGGTGAGTGCTTCGTTGACGTCCTTGCCGCGGATCTGATCGATCACGAGCCGCATCTTGTATGGCGACTGGCGGGTACCGCGCTGCAGAGCGCGCGCTTGAGTGGTCATTTCTTAGGCCCTCCTGTGCCCGCTCCCGCTCCAGCCGGTGCGACCCTGGGCGCCGCCGCCGGGGCTCCCGCCGCAGGCGTCTTGCGCTCAGGTGCGGCCGCGGGTGCCGGCGCCGCCGCTGCAGCCGCTGCCTTGGCGGCAGTATGGCCGCGGAACAGGCGCGTCGGCGCGAATTCACCGAAGCGGTGGCCCACCATGTTCTCGGTGACATACACGGGGATGAACTTGTTCCCGTTATGCACCGCGAAGGTGTGGCCGACGAAGTCGGGAACGATCGTGCTCGCGCGCGACCATGTCTTGACCACGCGCTTCTCATTGCGCGAGTTCATGACCTGTACGCGCTCGAGCAAACGCTCTTGCACGAAAGGACCTTTTCTTACGCTACGACCCATGCTTGCTCCTGGCTCCTCGGCGCCTAACGCCTAGAATCCCGACACAGTGGCCTTCCCTCTGCGGCGGCCACGGACAATGTGCTTCTGCGACGGCTTTTTCATGTTGCGTGTCTTCACACCCTCGGGCTTCCCCCACGGACTCACCACGTTGCGGCCGCCGCGCGTGCGTCCGCCGTGCGGATGATCGACGGGGTTCATCACCTCGCCGCGCACTTTGGGCCGCCGCCCCTTCCAGCGCGTTTTGCCGGCCTTCCCCCACGACACAAGCTCGTGCTCCGCGTTGCCCACCTCGCCGATTGTCGCGAGGCAGCGGGCATGCACGCGGCGCATTTCAGTGGAGGCCATGCGCAGCGTGACGTAGTCGCCGTCTTTGGCAACGACTTCGGCGCTCATTCCGGCGGAGCGGGCCATCTGGCCCCCTTTGCCGGGGACGAGCTCGACGTTGTGGACAGGTGTGCCTAACGGGACTTCCTTGAGCGGCAGCGCGTTCCCGGTCCGCACATCGGAGCCCGGGCCGGACACGACGCGGTCACCCACAGCCATCCCCTTGGCATGCAGGATGTAGCGTTTCTCGCCGTCGCTGTACTCCAGCAAAGCGATCCGGGCCGAGCGATTGGGGTCGTACTCTATATGCCTAACGAGAGCCTCCACGCCGAACCTCTCGCGCCGGAAATCGATGATGCGGTACTTGCGCTTATGGCCGCCGCCGCGCCGCCGCATGGCGATGTGGCCGTGGTTGTCGCGGCCGCCGGTCTTGTGCAGCGACTCGGTGAGCGACTTTTCCGGCTTTTTGCGCGTAAGCTCGCTGAAGTCGGGAACGCTGCGGAAGCGCGTGCCGGCCGTAACCGGCTTGAACTGACGGATCCCCATCTTAGCCCTCGAAGACGTCGATCTTGTCGCCCTCGCGGAGCGTCACGATCGCCTTTTTCCAGTTAGGTCTCTTCCCCACGCTCTGGCCCACACGGCGCGGCTTGCCGCGCACCTGCATAGTCCACACGCCGGTGACCTTGACGCCGAAGAGCTTTTCGATCGCCTGGCGGATCGCCGGCTTGCTCGCATCCGAGGCTACCTCGAAGGCGTATTCGCCCTTGGCCTGGTACGCCGCCGAGGACTTCTCGGTCACGAGCGGCCGCACGACAGTACGGTGTAGCGTCGCCATCGTTAGGCCCCCTTCTTCCTGCCGCGCTTCGCGCTCGGCTTCGTCGCCGCGCTCTTCTTCGCAGCCGGTTTCTTCGCCGACGCCTTCTTGGCGGCAGCCTTGCTCTTCCCGGCCGCCTTGGCGGAGGCGGGGGCGGGGGCGGCGGGTCCTTTCTTGGCGCCTTTGCCGCTCCGCTTCGCCGCTGTGCCTTCGGCACGCGACGGCTTGGCTTGGCGCGCCGCAGCGGCAGCCTTGCCGGGGGCGGGGGCGGGGGCGGGGGCACGCTTGGCGATGGGAGGGAGCGCTCCCGCATCCTCCACCAGCGGCGTGAGCGGCGTGCCTAACGCGGCCGACTCGACCACCAGGCTGTCACACCACAGTATGTGATACGTGCCTGCATCGCGGAACGGCATGACGTGCACGTTGGGGAGGTTGCGCCCGCTCAAGAACACGTTCGGTTTGGCCCCGTCTGTCAGTACGAGCACTTTCTGCTGCGCCACACCGAGCCGCGCGAGCAAGTCGCGCAGACGTGCCGTGCGGGGCGCATCGTACGCGAACGCATCGATGACGTAGATGGCGGCCTCGCTCGCCCGCGCGTTGAGGGCGCTCTTGCGCGCCAGCTCCTTCATGCGCCGCGGAATGCGCTCTGCGTACTCTTTCGGCAGCGGCCCGAAGACAGTCCCCCCTCCCGGCCAGTTCGGCGCCCGTGTGGAGCCCTGGCGCGCTCGTCCCGTTCCCTTCTGGCGCCACGGCTTCTGATTGCCGCCCGTGACGAAGCCGCGCGTCTTTGTCGCGGCGTTCCCCTGGCGCTGGTTCGTCAGGTACGCCTTCACCGCGCGATGCAGCACGGGCATGTTGATCGTGCCGTCGAACGGGTCCGCCGGCAGCGGCAATTCGCTGCGCGGCGTGCCTAACGCGGAGTAAGCTGCGGCGGACAGCGTCCTTGTCTCAGCCATTGCTAGCCCTGCTTGCGCACGAGTACGAGCCCGTTGGCCGGACCCGCCACCGCGCCGCGGATATAGATCAGATGCCGCTCCGTGTCGATCTTCTCGACGCGCAGGTTCGTTTGCGTGTGCCGCGCGGCACCGTAGTGCCCCGGCATGCGTTTCCCCTTGATGACGCGCGAGGGATCCGTTCCCGGCCCGATCGACCCCGGCCGCCGGTGCTTGGTATTGCCGTGCGTGTTAGGACCGCCCCCGGCGCCGTAGCGCTTGACGATCCCCTGAAAGCCGCGCCCCTTGCTCGTCCCCGTCACTCTCACCAGCTCGCCCACGGCGAAGAGGCTCACGTCCACCTGATCGCCCACCTTGTACGCCGGCTGCTCGGCGGTCTTCCCGTTAGGCGAATCCAAACGGAACGAACGCAGCACGCGCGGCACATGATCGAGCCCCGCCTTCTTGGCATGACCCGCTTCGGCCTTGCTCGCACGGCGCCCGCGCGGCTTCCCCTCACCTTTCTTCGACGCGCGCGCAACGCGCTGCGTCCCGTGAGCAAGCTCCACCGCCGAGTAACCGGCGACGTCGGCAGCCACCACCTTCGTTACGGCGTTAGGCTTCGCTTCCACCACGGTGACCGGCACCTGCTGGCCGCTCTCCGTGAAGATCTGCGTCATACCCAACTTCTTTCCGATAAGTCCGATCATTGAGTGAAGCAGCTGCGAGCTGCCAGCTCCAAGGTGCCGGGTGCAAAGTTGCGGCGGACGCACCCCCGATCTACAGCCCGTAGTTGCATCATTCGACTCCAATCTCCACGTCCACACCGGCAGGGAGATCCAGCTTCGTCAGCGCGTCGACAGTCTGCGCCCGCGAGTCGAGGATATCGATCACCCGCTTGTGCGTCTTCAACTCGAACTGCTCGCGCGACTTCTTATCCACATGCGGCGAGCGCAGCACAGTCCAGCGCTGCGTCTTCGTCGGCAGCGGAATCGGGCCCGCCACCTGGGCCCCCGTCTTCTGCGCCGTGCGCACGATATCAGCCGCTGCTTGATCCACCACAGCGTGGTCGAACGCCTTCAATCGAATCCGAATTCTGCCTGCCATAGTCTTCAGCTCTCGGCTCCTGCCTCTCGGGAGAGGCCCACCGCGCGCTGCCGCACGGCGGGCCGACGCCCAAAAGCCGGGACCAGTTGTCGTTAGGCCAAAATCTTCGTCACCACGCCGGCGCCGACGGTGCGCCCCCCCTCACGGATCGCGAAGCGCAACTGCTCATCAGCCGCGATCGGCGTGATCAGCTCGATCGTCATCTGGATGTTATCCCCGGGCATCACCATCTCCGTCCCCGCCGGCAGCTCGATCGTCCCCGTCACGTCCGTCGTGCGGAAGTAGAACTGCGGGCGATACCCCTTGAAGAACGGCGTATGCCGGCCCCCTTCCTCCTTCGTGAGCACGTAGACTTCGGCGTGGAACTTTGTGTGCGGCGTGATCGAGCCGGGCTTGGCCAACACCATTCCGCGCTCGATCTCCTTCTTGTCCACACCCCGTAATAGCAGACCGACGTTGTCTCCCGCCTGGCCGTCGTCGAGGATCTTGCGGAACATCTCGACGCCGGTGACGACAGACTTCTTGTCGGAGCCGAAGCCGACCAACGCGATTTCCTCTCCAGTCTTCACTTTGCCGCGCTCGATTCGACCAGTGGCGACCGTTCCGCGGCCGGTGATGGAGAAGACATCCTCGACCGGCATCAGGAACGGCTTGTCGATCTCGCGCACAGGCTCCGGAACGAACGTGTCGAGCGCCTCGTACAGTTCCTCGATCTTGGCAGCCCACGCCGGATCACCCTCGATCGCCTTGGACGCGGACCCGCGAATCACCGGCGTATCGTCGCCCGGGAACTGCTGCTTGCTCAGCAGCTCGCGCACTTCCAGCTCGACGAGATCGAGCAGCTCGGCGTCCTCCACGAGGTCGCACTTGTTCAGGAAGACGACGATACGCGGCACGTTCACCTGCCGGGCGAGCAAGACGTGCTCACGCGTCTGCGGCATGGGACCGTCTACGGCGCTCACAACGAGGATGGCACCGTCCATCTGTGCCGCCCCCGTGATCATGTTCTTCACGTAATCGGCATGCCCCGGGCAGTCCACGTGCGCGTAGTGCCGCTTCTGCGTCTCGTATTCCACGTGCGACGTCGCAATCGTTAGGATCTTGCTGGCATCGCGACGTCCCTGCGATGCGGAGGCCTTGGCCACCTCGTCGTAGGAGACGTACTTCGTCCCCCAACCCTTTTCCGCGGACACCTTCGTCAGCGCGGCGGTCAGGGTAGTCTTTCCGTGGTCGACGTGGCCGATAGTGCCCACGTTTACGTGCGGCTTGGTCCGCTCGAACTTTGCCTTAGCCATGATTCGATTCCCGGTTGAGCGTTAGGCTCCGTGCAGAGGTTAGCGCTTCGTCTTGCTGATGACTTCTTCGGACTTGCTTTTCGGTACTTCTTCGTAATGCGAAAACTCCATCGAGTACACAGCTCTTCCCTGCGTCATCGAACGCAGCCGCGTCGAGTACCCGAACATCTCCGCCAGCGGTACTGTCGACGCGATCACCTGCGCCTCACCACGCTGGATCATGCCGCCAATCTTCCCGCGGCGCGAGGAGAGATCGCCCAGAACGTCACCCATGTACTGCTCCGGGCAAACAACCTCCACACTCATCATCGGCTCGAGCAGTACAGCCCCCGCTCGCGACGCCGCCTCCTTGAGCGCCATCGAACCAGCGATCTTGAACGCCATCTCGCTCGAGTCGACTTCGTGATACGACCCGAAGACAAGCTCCACCCGCACATCCACCATCGGATAGCCGGCGAGCACGCCGTTCTCGAGCGCCTCCTTAACCCCCTGCTCCACAGGCCCGATATACTCACGCGGCACTACACCACCCACAATCTTGTCCTCGAAGTGGAAACCCCCGCCGGCGGGGAGCGGCTCCAGGTTGATAACCACGTGCCCGTATTGACCCTTCCCCCCCGATTGCCGGATGAACTTCCCTTCCACTTTCTCGATACGCCGCCGCACAGTCTCGCGATAAGCGACCTGGGGACGACCCACATTGGCGTCGACTTTGAATTCACGCATCATGCGGTCGACGATGATCTCGAGGTGCAACTCGCCCATCCCTGAAATGATCGTCTGACCGGTCTCCGCATCCGTGTGCACGCGGAACGTGGGATCCTCCTCCGCGAGCTTATTGAGCGCGATGGATAGCTTGTCCTGGTCCGCTTTCGTCTTAGGCTCGATCGCGACGTCGATCACAGGCGCGGGGAAGCGCATCGCCTCGAGGATGATCGGCTTGTCATCGTCACAAAGCGTGTCGCCAGTGCGCGTATCCTTGAGGCCGATCGCCGCGGCGATGTCGCCGGCGCGCACCTCGCTGATCTCGTCACGCTTGTTGGCGTGCATCTGCAACAAACGGCCGACACGCTCGCGCTTGTCCTTCGTCGAGTTGTAAACGTACGACCCCGATGCGAGAACACCCGAGTAAACCCGGAAGTATGTCAGCTTTCCGACGAACGGGTCGGTCATGATCTTGAACGCGAGCGCGGCAAACGGCTCGTCGTCGACGGGGCGGCGCGAGTCGGGCTGGCCCTGGTCGTTCTCGCCCTTCACCGGCGGGATGTCCACGGGCGAAGGCAGGTAGTCGATCACCGCGTCGAGCATCGCCTGCACGCCCTTGTTTTTGAACGCGGTGCCGCACAGCATCGGCACGATCTCGTTGTTGATCGTGCGCAGCCGCAGGCCCTTCTTGATCTCGTCGACCGACAGCTCGTTGGTCTCGAGGTACTTGTTCATGAACTCTTCGTTGGCCTCGGCCGCGGCCTCCACCATCTTGTCGCGCCATTCCTTGGCCTCGGCCTGCAGGTCTGCAGGGATCGGCTTTCTCTCGAACTTCATGCCCTGGGAGGCCTCGTCCCAGTAGATGGCCTGCATCGCGACCAGGTCCACCACGCCTTCGAACTTCTCTTCCGCGCCGATCGGGATCTGGATCGGCACCGGGTTGCCCTTGAGGCGGTTCTTGATGTGATCGTAGGATTTGAAGAACGTCGCGCCGACGCGGTCCATCTTGTTGATGAACGCGAGGCGCGGAACCTTGTACTTGTTGGCCTGGCGCCACACCGTCTCGGACTGCGGCTGCACGCCGGCGACCGCGTCGTAGACCATGCAGGCGCCGTCGAGCACGCGCATCGAGCGCTCGACTTCAATGGTGAAGTCCACGTGGCCCGGCGTATCAATGATGTTGATGCGGTGCTGGTCGAACTGGCCGGCCATGCCCTTCCAGAAGGTGGTGGTGGCGGCGGAGGTGATGGTGATGCCGCGCTCCTGCTCCTGCTCCATCCAGTCCATGGTCGCGGCGCCGTCGTGCACCTCGCCCATCTTGTGGTTGACGCCGGTGTAGAACAGCACGCGCTCGGTCGTGGTGGTCTTGCCCGCGTCAATGTGCGCGGAAATACCGATGTTGCG
>JBQTJS010000084.1:0-3245 GCA_052386875.1 Gemmatimonadaceae bacterium | reverse complement strand
GTTTTCCAAGACTTCCGTCTCCTGGAGGATCGTACCGCGGAGGCGAACGTCGCGTTCGCTCTGGAAGTGGTAGGCGCAGCGACCGGAGCGATCCCCGGCAAAGTCAGCCGCGCGCTCGCTCAAGTCGGCCTGTCCAGCAAGGCGACGAGCTATCCCAAGGAATTGAGTGGCGGCGAGCAGCAGCGCGTGGCAATCGCGAGAGCGCTGGTGAACGACCCGTTCGTGCTGATTGCAGATGAACCGACCGGAAACCTGGACGAGCGGGCGACGCGGGGAGTTTACCAGCTCCTGCGCGATATCAACACAGCCGGTACCGCTGTCATCCTGGCCACGCACGACATGTCGCTCGTTCGTAGCGGCGACTATCGCGTGTTGGAAGTGAACCGCGGCCAGCTGGTGTTCGATTCCGCGGACGAGCGGCGCCTGGCACTGGAGGATGTGTCGTGAGGCTTGCCATGCGCGAGGCGGTTATCGGATTCCGCCGCGCGCCGCTGTTGAGTGCACTCAGCATAACGACGATCGCGTTCTCGTTGTTCGCGTTCGGCCTCTTCGCGCTCGTGGCGCACAACATCCGCCAGACACTGCGCGCGGTGGAGTCCCGTGTCGAAATCCGCGGCTTCATCGCGGAAGGCAGCTCGATAGAGCCCATCGCCGACGCGATGGGGGTGATCGGAGACTATCCCGAGGTGTCGCGCGTCGAATATGTCTCTCCGGAGCAAGCCCTGGAGCGGGCGCGCCGCGAGCTGGGCGAGTTTGAGGATGTCTTCGAGGGGAACTTCCTCCCGGGCTCGCTGGATATCCGCTTGCGCGAAGGGTATCGCGATCCCGCCAGCGTTAGGCGCGTAGCGGACAAGTTGCGCAGCTTCGAGTTCGTCGACGACGTGCGTTACGGCGAGGAGTGGGTCGACAAGCTGTACCGTCTGCGCAACATCGCTGCGGCGGCAGGAGCTGTCCTCGGCCTCGCCTTCGCCGGAGTAGCGATCATCATCATCGGCGCCACCATCCGCATGGCAGTGCTCGCTCGCAGCAAGGAGATCTCCATCATGCGGCTCGTCGGTGCAACGGACGGCTTCATCCGCCGCCCCTTCCTGATAGAGGGCTTCTTCAAGGGCGTCCTGGGGGGTGCGCTGGCGCTTCTCTTCACGTGGCTCGCCAGCACGCTGATCACGCGCGGTTTCGTTGCGACGGAATTCATCCCCCTGTCGCTTGCGGCTTTGGGCGTGCTTGGCGGCGCGGCGATCGGCGTGCTCGGGAGCGCCGTCTCCGTCGGACGACATTTGCGGCAGGTGTGATTATGCGGGGGCGCGGACGCAACAAACTGCGGGCTCTGGCATTCGCTGCCCTGGCTTGCGTGTTGTTAACTGCGCCACGCGTGAGCCTTGCGCAGAGTAGCGAGCAGCGCCTGCGCACGAACCGCGACGAGCTGGAACAGATCCGGCGTGAGCGTGACGAGCTGCAGCGGCGACTCAACGAGCTTACCGGCGAGGCGCGCGACATCAGCGCCGAGGTATCCAACCTGCGGCGCCAGGCCGACGCCACGGCGCGCCTGATCCGTTCGCTCGATGTGCAGCTCGGGACGTTAGGCGGCGAGGTTGACAGCGCCACCGTGCGCGTCGCGCGCGCCGAGTCGGATGTTGCCCGGCGCCGTTCCGCGCTCAAGGAGCGCGTGATCGAGATCTACAAGCGCGGGCCGCTGTACACCGCCGAGGCGTTGCTTTCCGCGCGCTCCTTCGGTGAACTGGTCGGGCGCTACAAGTACCTCCACGAGTTGGCGCTGTGGGACCGCTCCCTGGTACAGCGAGTGGAGGCGTTGTATCGCCAGATCTCGCGCCAGCGGGAGCAGCTCGTTAGGCTGCAGGACGAGTTCGAGCGCAGTCGCGCCGAGAAGGCCCGCGAGGAGCAGCGGCTGCGCGGGCTGGAGCGCTATCAGTCGCGCAGCCTTGCGGACGTGCGCCGCAGCCAGCAGGACGTCCAGCGCCGGCTCGCGAACATCGCGCGCGACGAGCGCCGCGTCAGCCAGCTTATCGCCGCGCTCGAAGAAGAGCGGCGCCGCGCCGCCGACGCCGATGCGTCGACGGCCACGTCCTCCTCCATCAAGTCGGCCGATGCCGGCAAGCTCGATTGGCCGGTCAGCGGCGAGATCCTGTACCGCTTCGGCCGCCTCGTCAGCCCGGACAACACCACCGTGCGCTGGAACGGGATCGGGATCGAGGCGCCGTCGGGGGCCCCCGTGCGCGCCATCGCGGACGGCCGGGTAATGCTCTCCGAATCGTTAGGCACGTACGGCCTGACTGTGATCATCCAGCACGGCGGCGGCGACTACTCCGTGTACGGCTCGCTCAGCGCCGCCAATGTGCGCAAGGGGCAGGACGTCACCAAAGGCCAGGTTATCGGCGCCGTCGGCCGCGCCGACCCGGACATGCTCCCGCACCTGCACTTCGAGTTCCGGCCGCGCGGGCGCGCTGTCGATCCGCTCAACTGGCTCAAAGGCCAGTAGGTGCTGCTCGGGGCGCATACGTCGACGGCGGGCGGCGTCACCGCAGCGCTGCCGCGGGCGCGCGCAATCGGCGCCACAGCCATGCAGATCTTCACCAAGCCCTGCAGCCAGTGGGTGGAGCCATGCATCGGCGACGAGACAGCCGCGGCGTTCCGCGAGGACGCGCAGACAAGCTCGTTAGGCAGCGCCAACGCGCACGATAGCTACCTCATCAACCTCGCCTCCCCCGACCCGCTGCTGTGGACCCGCTCGCTCATCTCGTTCGTGTGTGAGCTGCGGCGCTGCGAGGCGCTGCGCCTCGACCTGCTTGTCTCGCACCCCGGCAATTTCATCGACGACCGCGAGCGCGGTCTCGCCCGCAACGCCGAAGCGATCGCCATCGCGCTGGAGCTCGTCCCCGGCCGCACACGCCTCCTGCTGGAGACGACCGCCGGGTGCGGGACCGCGCTGGGCGCCTCCTTCGAGGAGCTGGCCAAGATCATCGAACGGCTCCCGGCCGCCGCCCGCGCGCGCGTGGGGGTTTGTGTGGATACCTGCCATATCCACGCGGCGGGCTACGACCTTGTGAACGACTACGACGGCGTGTGGACGCGCTTCGACGACGTGCTCGGCCGCGAGCGACTTGGCCTTATGCATCTCAACGACTCCAAAACGCCGCTCGGCGCGCGCCGCGATAGACACGAGCTGATCGGCGAGGGAGCGTTAGGCGAGCGCGTGTTCCGCCGCCTCATGACCGACGATCGGCTGG
>JBQTJS010000083.1:0-4949 GCA_052386875.1 Gemmatimonadaceae bacterium | reverse complement strand
CGCAGCGCATCCGTGGGCGACGCGATGACGCCGCCGCCCCCCGCACCCGGGGGAGCCACGACAGATACGTCGTCGCCGCATCCGAATGCGCAGGGCGTGCATGCGTCACCTGCACCGCACGTTAGGGTGAACGTATAGCCCGCATCGAAGGCCGCGCCGCGGTAGCGTATGCCGAACGTCGGCGTCCATTCCCGCCACTGCTCCTCCTGCTCGCGCGCGGTTTCCTGGATGCGATCCCACTGCTTGAGGCGATAGCGGATCGACTGGAGGCTCAGCCCGACCTGGAAGCCGAGCCGCTCGACAGAGTCCTTGGCGATAGGCGCATCGTGGCCGAAGCCGAAGCGGATGAGCGAGTTGGAGAAGCGCATCCGGTTGTCCACAGTGTGGCCGCCGCGCGCGATCGTGGTGCCGCCGCGGCTCACAGTATCGCCTAACGCTTCAGCCCACGTCGTGCTGAACATCGGCTCCATCACGACGTCGAAGCCGAAAGTCGACATGCCGCTCACTCTCCCCATGCCGACACCGACGTTATAGGCCCAGGTGCGTCCCGGATCGCGCGGTACTGTGATGACTTCTTGAATACGGTAGTCGGGGATTATGGGATGCGACAGGCGGTTCACAGTGCCCAGCCATCCGATGCGCCATCCGTTCGTTCCGATCGCCTGCGAATATTCGCTGTGCAGCCCCCACGTCGTCGTGTGGTCGCGGTTGTGCTCCTGGCGCTCCGGCACCGTGATGCGCTGGTTAGGCGGCACGAACTGCACCTGCTCGGGATAGTGCACGTCGTGCGTCATGTCGAACTGGCTGCGCACGAGCAGCACCTCGAAGCTGCGCTGCTTGGCGGCCCACTCTCTGGTCAAGCCTGCCCGCACGTCCGCGGCCCGGCCGGCCTGTTGGATACGATCGCTCCCCGAGTACAGGCGATCGATCCCTTCTTCGGCGCCGAGGTCGGCGAAATAGGCGGACGCGCCGAGCGAGAGGCCGCCAAAGCGACGTGCGAGGATGCCCATCACGTACTGGTTGGACGCCGTGCGTTCGCTGAGAGGCGGGCTAAACGTTAGGCGCGCGCGATCGATCGATTGGACAGCGAAGAGGCCCGCGGCGCTCCAGTCGCTACCGCCCAGGCGCGCTATACCGCTCAACGGCAGCGTCGATCCCCCTCCGTTCGTGCTCGACGAGTTGTAGAAGAACGGCGCGACCGAGATGATGGAGTACTTGACGCGCGAGGCCTTGGCGGGATTGACGAACGGGTCGACGAGCGTGTCGTCGAGTGCGATGCTGACGCCCCCCATCGCGGCGCGGTCGGAAGGGAGGATGTCGAACTGTTGCCCGATGAGCACGGGGACTGTGCGGGGAGTAATGAGCTGGCCGGTAGCCACGTTAGGCAGTGACGCGGCGAGCGTCGCCAGTGACGTCCACAACGCCCACCGGCTGGGCGCCCAACGGTGATCGTAGAGCGATCCAGCTCGCTGGACCATGGCAGACTGGAGCCGACGCGACCTGACCCGGCACAGCATGAGGCACCTCGCAGCGATGAACGGCCGCGCGACGTCCTCCCCCTCTCCCTTCCCTCCCCTCCCTCCCTCCTCCTCACGCCTCAGCCGTTAGGACGGCCTCGAACGCTCACTGGTCTCGCGGTCTCGTACCCGGTAGACCTCACGTTTGCGTCGCGGCGTCACCTTTCCGTTCGGTCACACTGAAGGAGAAACTCCCGGCTACGGCGTGGCCGTCGCGCGACAGTGTGCGCCACGATACGCTGTACTTGCCGGCAGGGAGCGCCGCTCCGATGGTCGCGCAGACCTGTTTGTCATCGGACTTTATCGCCACCGGCGTGCCGGTCTTAAGCGTATCGCCGGCCGGGCCGATGAGAGTGATGCGCGTCAGCTTGAGGTTGGGGCGCTGTGAAAAGTGCAGGCGGATTGACGCTGGCGAGTGAGCGAGCGTCGCAGCGTTGGCCGGCTCCGACTTGACGAGGGCGAGGTGCCGTTCGCTCGCGATCGCTACGTGCGCCGCGGCCGCAAGGGCCGCCGCTATAACGAGCACAAAGTGAATGCCGTGAACGCGTGTGTGTTTAAGGCGCATAGGGAGATCCAATGCAGGTTCCAATCGGGAGTCGTCACTCTGGGCGACAGCGGTACGCCGAACAGTATCAGCTTGATACACCGCAGCCGAGATCGCGAGCAACGTTCCGTCCCCGGTTGTGCGCGATTGCTCGAATGTGACGCGGCCCGCAGGGGGAGCGGCAGTCTGTTCCATCGTCGGGGTCGGCGAGCTGGGCGGGCGACCTAGATGGCGCCTGCCGAGCTCGTGTCGACTAGCTGCGCCCGCCTGCTACAACGGCGCCTTGGGCCTTTGAGGGACGTTGGGTGCTGGTGTGACCCGCTGAGGGACGCTGGGGAGCTGGTGTGATCCGCTGAGAGACGCTGAGGAGCTGGTGTGACCCACTGAGGGAAACTGAGGAGCCGGTGTGACCCGCTGAGGGAAACTGAGGAGCCGGTGTGACCCGCTGAGGGAAGCTGGGGAGCTGGTGTTACCCGCGCGCCGGCTGCGACATGCCTCAGCGTGCTGATGGAGATGCTTGCGGCGAGAGTTGCGAGTCGGTCATCCGCGTGAAATCGATGCCTGACGAGTGGCAGCCTGCGCATGCGGCACCGCGGTTGTTCACCGAGATGCGAACGCCACCTGTCGGGTCGAAGTAACCCCAGACCCAGCCGGCCTGACTGGCTTGTGGAGAACCGCGCAGTTTCATCATGACGGCGACCGTGTTGATTCTGCCGCCTGCGTACAGTTCCTTGACGATGATCGAGGAATCGGGGAAGGATGCGCCGGGGCGGACGCGGGCAGTTGCGTCGAGCTGAGTCGCTGCGCGCGCATTGTACTGAGTGCGGAGCTGCGGTTCTGAGTGCCCCGAACCCGGCGAGCGGTTGAGCGTCCCCGGGTTATTGGCGAAGAAGGTCCACGGAG
Organism: Gemmatimonadaceae bacterium; assembly: GCA_052386875.1. GTDB lineage: Bacteria > Gemmatimonadota > Gemmatimonadetes > Gemmatimonadales > Gemmatimonadaceae > DASYRX01. The sequence goes on along the minus strand of JBQTJS010000083.1, from coordinate 1,985 downwards.
CGCGGCCGGCCGCGAGCTGGTACAGCGCCGCATCCGTGACGGCGAGGGACGGGTCGCCGTCCGGCAGCGCCGTCGGTTCGCCGCGCGAGTGAGCGCACGCTGCGCCCGTTAGGGCAGCGGCTGCCAGTAGGAGACGGAGCATAGAAGGAGAGGTGTAGCCATAGCTGACTGTGCGACGTCGCTTCGCGTCACACGTGAGCGTAAAGGGTCGACCTTGCCGGGCAGCGCGTTTGCAGTCCGGCGCGCGTCCGGCCCGGTGTGTCGCGAAGTGACAGGAGCAAACGTTAGGCATTCGTGTAACGCAGATCCGTCACAGGCTCGGCACCAAAAGATTCCGAGAGGAGATACTCCACAACCGCGCGACCTGCTTGCTCAGGCGTGAGCAATTCCCCCCTGCGCTTCATCTCGATGAAGCGGCGGCGGTCGGGGACTTTTTCGTCGGTGCTCGCGCGTATCTCGGCTTGCATGTCCGTATCGATCACTCCGGGCGCAACGCTGCTGATGCGCAAGCGTGGAGAGTGGTCCAGCGCCACCGCTCGTGCGTGGTGATCGAGCGCTGCCTTCGAGGCGCAATAGACGCTCCATCCGGCGTATACGTGGCGGCCTGCTCCGCTGGAGATGTGCAGAATCCGTCGGTCGCGAGCGGTCTGAGTAGCCGCAGCGAAGGCGGCCGAGAGCGCGAGGGCGGCCGCTACGTTAACGATGGCCGCGCGTGTGATCGTCACGATGTCCTGGGTCTGGAGCGGGCCGAAGGGTTGGACGACGCCGGCGTTGTTTACGAGGAACGCTCTTTCCGCGTTATGCAGGTGCGCGCCTAACGCGCCGGTCTGGTACCATTCTGCGAGCGCCGGCGCGTCGCCGAGGTCGAGTTCAACCTCTGTCAGTGCGTTTCCGTAACGAGCGGCGAGCTGCGCGTTGCCGTGGCGCGCGACGCCGAGCACGTGAACGTCGCGTTCGAGAAGCTGAGCGGCGATGGCGGCACCGAGTCCGCGGGAATGGCCTGTGACGATCGCGGCGCTGAGATTCGTAGTTCGTTGAGCCATTGGTTCCCTGAGAGTTGTGCCAACGGTATTCAATTAATCCGCCAAGCGTGACCGCAGTCAGTACAGTTCTAAAGCTCGAACCACACGGACTTCAAATCGGAGACCCTTCCGCGAGCAGCTTGGCATGTTCTTAGAAGAGGTCCTTCAGGGGTTGGAGTGCGTAAGGGTGGAGAGTTCTATGACGAGCGCGGTTCGAGATCGAGGGCGCCGCAGTGAAACAGGATCGCGAGTTTGAAGTGTTTGCTATTGCGAAAACGCGTCCCGAGTACTGATGCATTGGATCTTGGCGTTGAGTCCTTCGCTCACGGCACTGCTGATGCCTTGTGTGAGACAGGTCGGGATGTTCTCCAGCCGACGCGCGAGCTGGGCGCGCGCGGCCACGCACGTCCTGGGTATCGACAGATCTGAGCGTGGCTCGTTAGGTCGGCGTGTCATGATGAGACAGCCGCTTCGCAAATAGATACTGTCGTGCTATCTCCTCCCCCCGACTCGTAAGAACGCTTTCCCCCGACTTCGCATCGCGGCGCAAGTGCGCTAGGCGACGCCCATGAAGGATCCCCACAACTCGGCCGTCGTAACCGTGCGACTGCACCAGTGCGAGTAGATCCTGCTTCGCGATGCGGCCGCCGCGCTCGTAGATCTCGGCGATGATGGCGTTCGTTCCGCCTAAAATCGATAGCTGCTTATCGGGCCGGGGCTCGTTGATCGAAGTCGTGTAGTACGCCCCACGCTTCTTACCGTGCGCAGCGATGATGCCACGGCCTCGAAGGACGTCGAGGTGATATCGAGCGGCGCGATCTGTCACGCTAAGCTCCCGCGCTACCTCCGGGCCCGTCATTCGCACCCGAGCCGCGATCAGGTCGGCAATCTTCTGCTGAATCGCTGACAGATTCAGCATCGCTTTCTCCAACTGCAGCTTCGAGGCGAGCGATTCCTGCTGCG
>JBQTJS010000082.1:0-12460 GCA_052386875.1 Gemmatimonadaceae bacterium | reverse complement strand
AAGGTGCCGTTAGGCTCGGAGGCGAGCATCGTGCCTAACGGGTTTTTCGGCGACGTGGCCATCGCGCTGCGGCCCAAGGCGCCGAACCCCGAATCCTTCGAGCCCGGCGACACTGTCCCCGCCGTTCCAGGCGCCGCGGGACTGCAAGTCCTCGCATCGCGGGCCGACACGCTCAGCCTAACGGCACAGGCGATCCTTGGAGCGACCCGTACGCAGCTCGTGGATTCCGGCGGACTGCAGGAGATGCGCACGATGCTGGCTGCGTCGAATCGGCTGGTGGCGCAGTTGTCTGGCGTGGTGAGTGCCCAGTCGCGCCAGCTCGACGTGACGCTGGGGTCCGTGCGGTCGCGCGTGGCCGCACTGGACTCGGCGCAGATCGATTCTGCCGTGCGCGCGCTGCACGACGCGAGCGCCAACTTCGCCGCGGTGTCCAGCGAGCTGAAGCAGACATCGGCGCAACTGAACGGCCTGATCGCGCGGATCGACAGCGGAGGGGGAACAGCCGGCAAGCTGCTCAACGACGAAAAGCTCTATGCCAGCATGGTGTCCCTGGTGTCGCGGGTGGACAGCGTGATGCTCGACTTCAGGAAGAACCCGCGCCGCTACATCAACCTCAGCATTTTCTAGTTAGGTGGACGCCAGGTGGAATTGTCTACGCGGCTCTCTGCGCGGCTCGCGAGGCCCTGACATCGTGTCTGCGACGAGGCGATGACGGCCGCCACCTGGATCGTGCAGCGCACGACCAGCCGGCGCTTTCCCTTTCGCATCGTGATCCAGCGCGACGGTCGCACACTGCTGGCGGTGCGCGCCCGTTCGGCGTGGCCCGGGCCCGGCGAGAATATCTTCTGTCTGCGCGAGTACGAGCTGGATCCCGACGAACAGCTGGAAACGCTGGAAAGCGTCGCTGTACGCGGCCTAACGAGGATCGGCCGCAAGCTCGCCGTGATCCTCGACCGGCCGAGGCGCAAGAGGTGCGAATTTCTCGTCGTGCGTAAGAAGTCGCGCACGCTCGATGCCGAACGCGGCCACGAGGATTCACTCCGCCGCGCGAGCGGCCGCGTCGGCGAGAGCGCGCCTTCGTACGAGATCGAGCAGATATTTTTTCGGACTGAAGCCGGGATTCGGGGGCATCGCTCGCGCGCGCGACTGGAGCTGCGGCTGCCCACTAAAACGCTATCTATCGTCATCGACAGCGCAGAACGGTATCCCTGGCGTTTTCCCAACGCCGAGGTCACACGCCGCAGGCTGGATGTGGGGGACTATGCCCTCGTTGCCGGCGAGCGGATCATGGCGCTCATCGAGCGCAAGTCGTTTGACAATCTGGTTAGCGATCTCGGGGCGATTCAGGCGCTACACCATCAGTTCGCCCACCTGGCGCGATCGCCTGCGGCAGCCGTTGTCGTGGAGGCGCGTTATGGGGATTTCCTGGACGAGCGCCGCCTAACGGGACGCTGGCCGCCGTCGTTCGTCGGCCGTGCACTGGCTGAGCTGGGCGCTGCGCACCCGCGGCTACCGCTTGTGTTCGCGGGGAGCCGCAAGCTCGCCAACGTTTGGGCGTATCGCTTTTTCAACGCGTGCGCAGGGCGCGCGGAGGGGGAACAGGGGGAGGGGGAGGGGGAGCAGTTTCCGCTGGCCTTTGGGAGTCCGGCGCTACTCGAAGTCGATAGCTGACTCGCAGTTAGGCAGCAGGGCTGCACGCGCCGGCGCGGCTGGTAGATCCTGCGCAATCTTGGCGTAGCACCTGCTGCGAACCGAGAGTCCGTTGCACCGAGGCCAGTCCCGTTAGGCGGATCTGCGCCGCGCTTTCCGGATCCCTTCGCAACGTTCGGCGACGGCTTTCAGACGCCTGTCTTACCACAGCTGTCGAATCGGATGAAACTGCTAGCGAGACAGGATTCGAGCTTCGCCCAATATCTCCGATTGCAGGGCTACAATGCCGTCGCCTGGCAGCAGTGAGTCACCTTTCCTTTCGCCGGAGCGAATCGCGCCTCACGGAATCGCGCCAGCGCCCGAATCCCGCGTCGATTTCAGCCAGCTGAATGCTGTCCTGCTTAAGCTTCGCAGCCAGGCGCACCCATGGAGCAGTGTCTTGTCGAGCGTAAAATGCCGCTAGAGCCGTGCTGTCTTGCGGAGCTCGCTCTACCGCCCGTTCAACTCCTGTCTGTCGAGCGCTATCTCGTGCCGGATCTCGCGCGCTTTGCCAAGTCAGGCCTCGCAGCCGATCGACGCGCCCAGTCCACTTATTGATCCGGATGGTGGTCGTGTAATCACCACTCCGGACCTGTCGAAATTCGAAGCGCGCCGGCCACACGAGGATTGCAGCGACAAGGAGGGCTGTGAGACACACGAGCGCTACGTTCCTCATTTGCATTATGGCAGCCCTCCTAAAGCCGTTGGGTCCGATTCACTAGTGTCGCTTCCAGCCGCGCGAGAGCCTGCGCCGCGGAGAGTGCCTGAGTGTCGGGTACCGCGACCTTGACGTGCGGTTAGAAGGAGTACCTCACGGAGATCTGCGAGCGCCAGAAGTTGGCGACGAAGAGACCGTCGATGTATTCCTGTTGCCTAACGTTGAACTGGTAGATCCCGACGGCTGTCTTCGGGTCGGCGCTCGTCTGTCCCACGTGTGTGATGATCGGAATGTTGGAATTGCCGCTCGCCGGGCTCACTCTGATCTTTCCCCAGTTCTCGTTGATGAGATTACCGACATTGAAGATGTCGTACGTAATCGTTAGGCGGTTCGATCCGAAGAAGTTGACGCCCTGGCGCAGCGAAAAATCCACCTGGTTGGAGAACGGCAGACGGCATGCATTGCGCGGGAGAATGCGGCCGCGATACTTGCTCAAGCACTCGGAGTTCTTGATGAAGTTCTCGAACGCCTGTTGCTGTGCCGCAACCGTGAACGTGTCACTCCTGGTGGGGTTGATGACGATGACCTGCTGCCGGAACTGGATCTCGTTAGGGTCGAGTGCGTTCCTCGGCACATAGATCAGATCATTCAGAGTGGCGCCGTCGGCGTTCGCATCGGCCGAGCCGGCGGACGAGCTGTACACGTAGTCGTGCGGGCTCCCCGACACACCGGCGTAGAAGAGCGAGACGTCGGTAGCAAGTTTGCGATTCAACCATTGCAACGTGTACGTCGCGCTCGCCGAGATCTTGTGCGGCTGATCGAAGAGTGAGATGCTGAGGTCTTTGTCTTCCTGACGCCCGGATAGCGTGCGCCCGAAGCGCCAGTTCGAGATATGCGTCGACGATGTAAAGCTTTGAACGTCGCGGGCGCGCGAGAAGGTGTACGCTACCTGCGCCTCCCAGTTGTTCGAGTAGCGTTTGCGCAGCTGCGAGGTTATCGAAAACGCGTAGTCCTTGCTCTGGTTCTCGATGTCGATCGCCTCGCTGAATCGGCTGGCGCCGCCGCGGGCCTGGACGGACGCCGGGAGTACCGGGATCGCCTGGCCGTTCGTGCGGATCGAATCGCCGTACAGCACGCGGCCAAAACGGTCGGTTCCGCGCGGGCCGGCGAGGTTGCGATTGACGAAGAAGAACTGATTCAGCGTCTTGGAGTAGAGGCCTTCCAGAGTGCCCACCAGATCCAATGGCAATTGCCGATCATACGCCAGCGTTAGGCGCATCGGCTGCGGGAACTTGAGATCCTTGTCGAGGAAGTTCACGGCGCCGATCGGACGACCCCCTGCGCCGTTACGACAGGTCGTCGGCAACGCGTCGACGTTCGCGGTGAAGGCAGGTGCGGGATCGCGGCTGCCGCCTGTATTGCAGTTCAGGAAGGTGATGATCTCGCCGTTGTTGATGTACGCATTCTCCAGCCAGACATAGGGCGGCGTGCCGACGAACAGGCCGACACCCCCGCGCAGCTGGTTGACCTGGTCACCGGTCAGGTCCCAGTTGAAGCCGATACGCGGCGAGAACTGGACCGATGTCTTCGGAATCTCGTCAGTGCGACGGCCGTAGGCGCTGTCGATGGCGGCGCTGTACGCCACGTCATTCAGGAATCGGCTAACGTCGAACCTGACGCCCAGCGTTAGGTTGAGCCGGTCGCTGAAACGCCACTGGTCTTGCGCGTACCAGGCACTCTGCAGCGCATCGAAATAGACATTCCCGCCATCGCGCAGGATGAAGGCGCGGCGAAACGAGTTCGGATTCCCCGCCGCGAGGCTATCGATTCCGCGGAACGACCAAACTCCGAAAGAGCTTTGTGTGAAAAGGTTGCGGATCTTCACGTACTCGTTGCGCGTGCCGAACGTCAGTGTATGATCGCCGATCGGCTTCGTGAAGTTGTTTGTCAGCTCGAGCGTCTCCTGATCCAGCTCGTTCCCCATGGAGAACTGATCGGCACCTGCGATAATCGACGCGAGACCGCCGCCGGTTCGCGGCACACTGGTGACAGTCAGTTGTGGGTAGATCACGGCCGCCGGCCGGCGATCCTTCACGTTGTTGTAAGCGATGAAAAGCTCGTTGAACGTCCCGTTGGCGAAACTGGAATACAACTGCAGCACCGGCGCTCTCTTGACCGAGCTGAAATCGTGGAAGTTGCTCGAGTAGACGACCGTGCTCTGGCCGCGGCCGTTCTGCTGCCTGAGTCGCTCGGCGGTGCCGTAGTTATAGCGGAACACCAGGCGATGCGTGTCGTTCAGGCGCCAGTCGAGCCGGCCGAAGAAGTTGTCGACAGGATTCGGAATGTTGACATAGCCCGCGGTTCCCAGCTCAGCGGCGGTGAGACCCCTCGTCGCCATGATCTGCTCGAAGCGCGCGCGGTCGGCGTCTGTGATGGCAAAGGGGACGGGGGCGTTGGAGGGCTGGCCGAAGTAGGGCCCCGTGACTGGAGCGTTCTCGTCCTCGAACTCGGGATTGACGTAGAAGTGCAGTTTGTCCTTGATGATGGGCCCGCCTAACGCGAAGCCCCAGTTCTTCCGTTCGAAGGGCGTCGCGCGCAGGATGTTGGTGTCGGCGCCGAACTTCTCGTTGCGATAATAGTAGTACAGCGACCCGCGCAGATCGTTGGTACCGCCCTTCGTAACTGCATTGAGCAGGAGACCGCCGAAATTACCTTGCCTAACGTCAAACGGCGCCAGCACAACCTGCAGCTCCTTCACGCTCTCAATGGGCACCGAGCGTGCGTTCGCCTGTGCTCCCGGCTGTCCCGTCGAGCCCAAGCCGAAGACGTCGCGCTCGGTGGAACCGTCGATCTGCACATTGTTCATGCGATTGGACATGCCGCCAGCCGAATACCCCGGGCCCGACTGCGAGACCTGCGGCGCGATCCGTATGAAGTCCACCAGATTGCGATTGATCGAGGGGATGCGCTGCAGCGTCGTGTCCGATACGATCGCCTTGGTACCCTGGTTGGTCGGATGGAACGTCTCCGCGCCGGTGGTGGCGACCACGGTGATGGCCTGCAGCTGCGTCGCCGTCTGCGTCAAGCGGAAATCCACACGCGTGACCTGCGATAGCTTTACAAGAATGCCGTCCTTCGTAGACGGCGAGAACCCGATCCGGCGCGCGATTACCTCGTACGGTCCGCCGACCTCGAGGCCCTGCACCAGATACGCGCCGCTGGCACGTGAGGAACCGGCCGAGATCACACCGGTCGACACGTTGCGGATGCGGATCTGGACTTCGCCGAGCGGCGTGCCGACAGAATCTGTAATTGTGCCGGCGATTGCGCCGGTCGTTACTCCTTGCGCCGCGACCTCGCGCCCGCCAAAGGCGGGGGCGAGCGCCGCCAGGATCAGTACTGCGAGTGCCCGGGCCAGACGAGGAATCTGCATATGACGGATTGGGGGGGATGAGACGTGAGCGACACCAGCGTGCTCAACGCGCCCAAAACTCGCGGTCTGCGGGGAACTGGTCAAGCATTTTCTACCTCTCCTCCCGGCCCTCGTGACCGCTTTGTTTCCGGCGGATGATATAGTAGACGGGGACGCCGGCGAGGATGACGCCGAAGATGCCGGCGGTCCAGGGCCGCGCCGTGGCATCGACGAGGCCGTTCACCATGAGGAAGGCGACGGACAGAACGAAGAGGATGGGGACTACAGGGTACCCCGGCGTGCGGTAGGTGGAGGGCTTGCCCCGGCGGCGCAGCGGGAAGACGGCAGCCACTCCTAAGGCGTAGAATGGAATCATGGCTGTCACGAAGGCGTCGGCGAGGCGCTCGAAGGCGAAGAAGAGCACGAAGACGGCGCCTAACGTGGCGACGAGGCTGATCGCTGCGTGGGGAGTCTCGTAGCGTGGGTGCACCGCCGCGATCCGGCGGAAGAGTAAGCCGTCATCGGCCATCGCGAAGAGGATGCGCGGCGTGGTGAGCAGCACTGCGCTCAAGGTGCCGAAGGTCGATACCATGACCGTGAGCGAGACGACGATCGCGCCCGGACGTCCGATCACAGCCTGCGCGACGTCGGCGGCGACGAGCTTCGAGGTACGGATCGAATCCACGGGAAGCACCGAGAGGTACGCCGCGTTTGCCAGGGTGTAGATGACTATGACGGCGAGAGTGCCGCCGATCAATGCGCGCGGCAGGTTCCGCTCCGGCTGGCGCACTTCGCCGGCGACGTAACTGAGGTCGCCCCAGCCGTCGTAGGCCCAGAGCACCGAAACGAGCGCCAGCCCGAAGGCGCCGATGGCAAAGCTGCCGGCCGGCAGCGCCGGTGTGAAGTGTCCGCCCGTCGAGGGGAGCGCCAGCACCAGCGCGATGAAGATGACGAAGCAGAGGCCCGTGAACTTGCCGACCGTCGTTAGGCTCGTCACCAGCGCGCCCCAGCGCACGCCGACGATGTTGAACCCCGCCGTCACGAGGATGGCCGCGGCCGCGACGTAACGCGCCGTCCCGGCATACGGCGGCACCGTCGGATCGAAGCCGAGCACGCGCAGAAAGTACTCGGCGAAAGTGATGGCAATGGCGCCTAACGCGGCCGCCCGGACGACAACCAGCTGCGACCAGCCGAAGAGAAAACCCATGAGCCGGCCCCCGCGCGGCCACCCGTCGCGCAGGAAGGCGTAAAACCCGCCGGTGCGTGGCAGCCTGCACGCAACCTCGGCGAGTGTCAAAGCCCCGCACAGAGCGAAGAAGCCGGCGACGACCCAGATCGCCATGAGCGGCAGCGGGCCCGGAACACGATCGGCGATCGCCGCGGGGGAGCGGAAGATCCCGGACCCGATCGTCGATCCGACCACGATCGCGAGGGCACTCCAGAAGCCGATGCGACGCGGCAATGCGCCTGGTTCGCGCGTGGCGGGAGTTGTCATGGCGCAATGCTAGTCGGCGCAACGCGGCGTACGCTAGCCGGTACAGGGCGAGCGGCACGTGAGGCGCATGTCGCCGCGCCTATCTCGCACCTTGCACCTTTAGCCAACTATCATTCTCCCACACCAAACATGCTGTCGTGAAATCATTGCTCTTCTGGAGCGCCGCTGCGCTCCTTGTTTTTGGACAAGTCATGATCGTGCGCGCCGCGTTGGCCGGACGCACTCCCGGGGCAGGAGCCGGCAAGCGCCGATCTCTGGAGCTTGTCTGGATCGTGCTTCCCGTCGTTATGCTCGGCGCGACATTAGCCGCGACATGGCGCGCCCGTGCCGCGGACCGGGAGCCGCCAGCCCACCAGCACGGCATGGTCGCCGAAGGGAGCGCAGCGCGATGATCGCTATCCGCCGCCTGGGATGGCTGGCGCTTGTCCTCGCTTACGGCCAGATCGTCTTCGGTGCCATCGTGCGGATCACAGGTTCGGGGATGGGTTGCGGCGACTCGTGGCCCACGTGCGCGGGGGCATGGCTGCCGCCGCTGGAGCGGCCCGATCTGATTATCGAGGTCACACACCGTTATATAGCGGCGGCGCTGACAATTGTGATCGCGGCGCTGGCGTTGACGGCATTCGTTAGGCGCCGGATGCACGGATTTGCAGGGCTCGGCGGGGTGCTGCGCCCTGCCCTACTCGCGGCGGCAACCGTAATCGCCACAGCGCTCCTGGGCGCCGTTACAGTCTGGCTGCATCTGACGAACAAGGGCGTGATCGTCGCGCATTTGACTCTCGCCATGGCGCTGCTGGCCGTGCTGCTCGTCGTGATTGTACGTGCCGGCGGTCTCGCCCCGCGGTCCGCGGCGCTCGCGTCGCGCACCTCCGGCACGGAAGGAAGTTCGCCGTCCGGCCGCAGCACACGCGGCGCGCTGATAGCCGCCGGACTCGTCTTCATTACGATCGTCCTTGGCGCGCTCACAGCCAATCTGCCGGGCGCCAACACGGCGTGCACAGGTTTCCCGCTGTGCAGCGGGTCATGGGTGCCGACGGACAGTGTCCAACACGTGCAGTACGCTCATCGTGTGCTTGCCTTCCTGCTACTCTTGCACAGCGGGGCGCTCGCGCTCGGCGTGGCGCGGCGCGGGGAAACTGTGCTCGTGGGACTTGCCCGCCTAACGTTTGTTACGGTGCTCCTTCAGATCGGCATCGCAGCGGCACTCGTGCAGCTGCGCTTGCCGTGGGTCTTGCGATCGCTGCACGAAGCTGTCGGTACGTTGCTGTGGCTCGCCGCCGCCGCCTTGGCCATCGTCGCTGTGCGGCAGCGCCAGCGCCGCCACGCCGCTGCACGCTCGATCGCGGACGTTGTGGAAGGCGCCGCCGCCGCCGCCGAGGCGCGCGCATGACGCACGCAGTCAGTGAAGTGCGACCGGTGGCGACGCTACGGGATTACGTGTCGCTGACGAAGCCGCGCATAATCGCGCTCCTGCTCGTGACGACAGTCGCGCCCATGTTCGTCGCCGGCACGCCGTCTTGGCTGACGCTCGCCGCGGTCACGTTTGGCGGCTACCTCATGGCCGGCGGCGCCAACGCAGTCAACATGTACCTCGACCGGGACATCGATGAGTTCATGGCGCGCACGCGCCTGCGGCCCATCCCCAGCGGGCGTCTTGCGCCGGGGGCGGTGCTGGCGTTCGGCGTCGCACTCGCGGTGGCCGCGACGTGGCTGCTCGCCGCATTCGTCAATGTGCTCAGCGCAGCGCTCGCGCTCGGCGGTTTCTACGCGTACGTCTTTGTGTACACGCGCTGGCTCAAGCGCAGCACGCCGCAGAATATCGTGATCGGCGGCGCCGCGGGAGCGTTTCCGCCGTTGGTGGGGTGGGCAGCCGTCACGGGGACGCTCGATCTCGGCGCGTGGTACCTCTTCCTCATAGTCTTCTACTGGACACCGCCGCATTTCTGGGCGCTCGCCCTGCTCAAGCAGCACGACTACGCGCGGGCCGGAGTTCCGATGGCGCCTAACGTTTGGGGCGAGCGTGAGACGATGGACGAGATGTTGTGGTACACGTGCATACTCGTGGCGCTCACGCTGCTTCCGGTGTCCTTCGGCGTTTTTGGACTCAGCTATGCAGCCTGCGCACTGGCGCTCGGCGGAGTTTTGCTGCATGGTGTTTGGCGCGTTCGTCGCGAGTTTCCCTGGACGGGCGCCGCGTGGAAGTTGTACAAGTTCTCGCTGCTCTACCTCGCGGTGCTCTTCGCGGCGATGGTCGTCGATCGGAGGGTATCGTTATGATGATGCGATCGCTGGCCCGAGAGCGCGTGCGTCTGCACCGCGATCATGACGGGCATGGCCCGGCTCATCCGCACGTTCACGGAGAGTTGGAGTATCACGACGCCACCAGCGAGTTCCTGACCTTGCAGATCGGCAGCGGTTCCGGCGAGCCGGAACGGCTGTTGCTCATCGGCCGCCCGGATGGTGGTCGCGTGCGCGTGCGGGAGTGGACGAGCAGCAGCTGGAACAGCGAGGGCGACGACTACGAGATCGACGCCGAGCAGCTGTTGGCCGGTTTGGAGCGCGATTTCAGCGCCCGGCGTCCCATGAGCGAGGAGATCTATCGCGTTAGGCAGTGGTTGACAGGCTGGTAACCCGCAGCGACCTCGCTTGATGCAGTCGCCCCATTTCCGGCACGGACCCGGGGTGCGAGGCGGCCTGCCGCCACGACCGGGATCATTAGGCGCAGTTCACTCAGCCGAAGCCGCCGGCACGACAGTTTCAACCCAGAGCGCCGCCGCCGCGGCGATCTCGCTCAGCACGGCCGCATCCGTTTTGCCGGAGCGCTTGAGCACATGAAAGCCGTGATCGGCCCCGTCCAACCAGTGCATCTGCCAGCGCGTCGTCACGCGCTCGAGCGCGCGTTCCATCAGATCACGCCTGCACATCGTGTCGCGCGTGCCGTTGAAGCAGAGCACAGGGACGCGGATACCGGGGAGGTGCGCATCTCGCAGTTGATCGGGACGGCCGGTCGGGTGTAGCGGATACGCGAGCAGGAGCAGCCCGGAGCACTCGAATCCCTCCGCCGCCAGCATCGACGCGGCCCGTCCACCCATGGACCGGCCGCCGATGATCAGCGACGTCGGCGCCAGCTCTTGCCTGACGCGTGCGACGACTGCGGCGAGACATGCCTTGAGCAGCGGCATCGGGTCCGGCCGGGCGCTGCGCAGCTCCTTGTAGAGGAAGTTGAAGCGGACGACAGAAAGGCCGCGCCTAACGAGTTCCGCAGCTGTTTGCAGCGTCCCGCGGTCGCTCATGTTGCCGCCGGCGCCGTGGGCGCAGACGAACACGGGACGCTCGCCCCCACTCGGCGCGGCATCCAAGGCGGCCGATGTGTGATTGTCAGCGACGGGGATGCGCCACTGCAAACTTTGCGCGGCGCTGCTCACTTGGCCCACTTCCCTCAATTCCCTCAATTCCATCATTTCCCTCCAATTCCCTCAATTCCCTCGTTTCCCTCATTTCCCTCATTTCCCTCACTTCCTTCACTTCCTTCACTTCCCTCACTTCGCCCACTTCCCTCACTTCCCTCACTTCCTCTTCTTCCCCAGCGTCCCGCTCAGTTTCGCCAATATCCTCGTGAGGTCCGGCGTATCTCCCAACACCGGGAGCACGGGATCGTAGCCGAGCCGCGCCATCCGCTCGGGGGCGGTTTTGATCGTGAACTCCCTGGGATCCAGCCCGGAGTCCACCTCGTGCCACTCGAGCGGCATGGAGACAGCCGCCCCCGGCAGCGGCCGCACGCTGAAAGGCGCAACGATCAATTGGCCCGTTCTGTTCTGCAGGTAATCGAGATAGACCTTGTCACCGCGTTTGGTCACGTGCCGCGTGATCGTCGTAACGCTGGGGAGCTCCTTGATCACAAGGCGCGCCAGCAGCTCGCCTAACGAGCGTGTCTGCTCGTATGTCAGTTGCCGGGCCAGAGGAAGCAGGATATGCAGACCGGACTTGCCCGTCGTTTTGACGTAATCGGGGAGTCCGATCTCCTGACACAGCCGGTGCAAGACCTGCGCAGCCTTGATGACGTCGGAGAACGGGGCATCCTTGGGATCGAGATCGATCACGCACCAGTCGGGAAGCTGCAGCGAATCGACGCGGCTCATCCAGATGTGCAGCGGAATCGACCCGAGGTTCGCGATGTATATGAGCGCTTCCTCGTCGTCGCACACGAAGTAGCGGATCTCGCGCTGTGTGTCTTCGCTCCAGATGCCGACTGTCCTGATCCAATCGGGAGCGAACTCAGGGGCGTCCTTCTGATAGAACGACTTCCCCTCGATTCCATCGGGATAGCGCGTCATCACTACCGGCCGGTTCTTGAGGTACGGCAGGATCCAGTGCGACACGGCGCGGTAGTACTCGATGAGATCGCCCTTCGTGTAGCGCTCGGCCGGCCAGAAGACTTTCGTTAGGTTCGTCAGGTTGACTGTTTTCGGGACTGCGCGCTGCGGTTGGCCCCGTGCCCCGTGTGCCCCGTGTGCCCCGTAGGCGCCCTGTGCCCCCTGTGCCCCTTGGGAAGCCGCTTTTGTGCCGCCCGCTGCTGCGGCAGCATCGCTCCCCTCCACGTCGCTCACACCCCCTCCGCGTGGGAGATCGCTGGCCGATTGCCATCCCTGGCGCTCGCATTCGTGCGGGCGTTTGTCCTCGCGCAGGCGCAGAAAGGCAGGATGGCGCAGCACGCCGTCCGGCGTCCACTCGCGGAACTGGACCTCGCATACGTGCACGGGCTCCGCCCATGTCGTCGTCTTCGTCTCCGGGATGGCGGCGCTGGGGAGCGGCTCCGCGTTAGGCACAGTTACCGGCCCGTGGCACGGCGGCGTCTCCCGTACCAGCGGATCGAGCATCCGCCGAAGCTCATGCAACAGCCTGTCGTTGAAGCCGGTTCCGGCGCGGCCGGCGTAAACCAGCGCTCCATTTACATAGTCCGCCAGCTGCAGCGCGCCGAGTCCGCTGCGACTCCCCTTCGGCTTGGTGAAGCCGACGATGACGAAGTCGCCGGTGTGCTCCGCTTTGATCTTGAGCCACTGTGACGTGCGGCCGCCGCGGTACGGCGCATCCGACTTCTTGGCGATGATCCCCTCGAGCCCCATCGCGGTCACCTCGCGCAGGAAAGCGTCTCCCTCGCGCTCGATGTGCGACAGGTAGCGCACAGCCCCGAGCTTGGGAACGAGGT
>JBQTJS010000081.1:0-4004 GCA_052386875.1 Gemmatimonadaceae bacterium | reverse complement strand
CGCAGCGGGGAGCACCGGCCAAGGGTCGCACTCGGCCGTACGTGCGCGATGCGCGGAGCGTGCTCAAGGCGCCGCCGCGTTCCGAAGTGGCCCCCGAGCGGCGCGCGGAAGGGCCGGGTGTCAAGCTCCCGGCGGCGCGCGTGCTGGAGGTGCCGGAAGGGCGTGGTGCGAAGAGGCCGCGGCCTGTGGCGCAGGCGGACTCGTCGCTCCGCCTAACGATCAATCTGAGCGCAGCGGGGGCGCTGCGTATAGTCGGCGCTGCCCGTGTGGCAGGCGCACGCGGCGTCACCGACGTGGTGCGCGGAACGCTGCTTTATGTGCTGCGCGACAACACAGGGAACGTGCTGCATTTCGGCACGATGGCCGACCCGCTGGAGCAGCACAGCTACCTTCCCGGTGACGTTAGGCACGATCAGGCGCGCGCCGCTGAGGCGACCTTCAACGTGCCGGTCCCGGCGCAGTTCAGCGACCGCGCGCAGTTGGCCAACGCAACGCTCGAGCTGTACGACGCGCGCGCTGCGTCGCTTCCCGCTCGTCTCGACAACGAGACACTCACCCGCGTGATCCGTGCGGCACGGCCGTACGGCCGAGTCGCTTTGGAGCAAGCACTTCAGTACTTGAATCGTTAGGGAGGCTGGGTATGTGGATGCGATCGATTGCAGGCATCGCCGCTGCGATGAGCACACTCGCGCGGCCGCTCACGGGTCAGAATGTCACGGAGCTGTTGCGCAGCGGGCCTAACGGCTCCAAAACGAACCTGGTCGTCATCGGCGACGGCTTCACCGCGGGGCAGCAGGCTGGGTACAACACGCAGGTCAACGCGCTTCTGCGCGACGGCGTGTTTCACGAGGCCACCGGCGGCGTCTTTCGCGAGAAGGCCAACGCCTTCAATCTCTTCCGCGTCAACGCCAACTCGACGCAGAGCGGCATCACGCTCGTCGACAGCACCGGCGCGGTGACGACAGCTGTCAACACGTTCTTCGGTTATCGCTTCAGCGGCCGCTGGGATCGCTGTTGGATGGAGCCCGGCCCGAACAGCAATACGACAATCACGAACACACTCAACAGTCTTGTCCCCGGCTGGGATTTCGTCTTCATAATCCTCAACACCACAAGCTTCGGCGGCTGCCGGCGCGGCAATCAGTTGGCCGTGACAATGGGGACCGGGTGGACGGTAGCGGGCCACGAGATGGGGCACATGATCGGCAATCTGGGCGACGAGTATGTGAATGACACGCTGACGTACACCGGCGGTGAACCGGGGAACGCGAACCTAACGATCAACACCAACCGCGCGACGTTGAAGTGGAGAACGTTCGTGAATCCGACAACGCCGCTGCCTACGAACCCGCTGCCTGCCGGCTGGAACAATGTGTATGACGCGGGCCTCCTCATGGGCGGAGGCGCCTCGTTTCCTAACGGCATCTTCCGGCCGTCGGTCAACGACCGCATGAACGGCAACTCGCCCGACTTCGACTCCGTTTGCTATGACCAGCTGCAGAACTCCGTCGACGCCGATCACGAGTACGTCTACCGCAACGTGTACCCGGGGCACTTCACCAACGACGCACGCGACGACTTCGTGCTGCATAACGCCAACAGCATCGCGCTCGCCAGCGGCTTCTGGGATACTGTAAGCGTGAGCTGGGTGCGTACGTTCCCGGATCCCGTGTGGGACGATTACCGCGCAGGCGACAAGTTCTTCGTGGGCGATTTCGACAACGACGGACTGGACGATCTATACGTTTTCAATGCCAGCGACTGGGCGATCCCCTATTTTGCGATGCTGCGCAACACGGGCAACGGCTTCGTAGGCGTTAGGCGGTTCGACCTGGAGCTGCCGGGATGGGACGACATGAAGGAGCATGACGAGTTCTTCGTGGCCGACTTCGATGCCGACGGCCGCGACGATATCGTCGTGTTCAACGGGCGCGACTGGTCCATGGGCTATCTCATCATGCTCCGCAGCACCGGGAACAACCTCCAGTTCGTCAGGCGCTTCGACGAAGAGCTCCCCGGCTGGGATGATATGAAGGCGAACGACAAGTTCTTCGTCGCCGACTTCAACAACGATTCGCGCGACGATCTGTACGTCTTCAACGGCCGCGACTGGTCGGTCGGCTACCTCGAGATGCTGCGCTCCACGGGGAACAACTACGCCTTCGTGCGCCGCTTCGACGAGGAGCTGCCGGGGTGGGGCGACATGAAGCGCAACGACGAGTTCTTCGTGGCAGACTTCAACAACGACGGCAGCGATGATCTATATGTCTTCAACGGGCCGGACTGGTCCATGTCGTACCTGGAGATGCTGCGCTCGACCGGATCGAATCTCGTGAACGCGCGCCGCTTCGACGGCGACGTGCCGGGTTGGGGCGGGATGCGGCCGCGCGACCGCTGGTTCGTCGCCGACGTCAACGGCGACGGACGCGACGATCTGTACGTGTTCAACGCCGCCGACTGGGCCACGGAATACCTCGGCACGTTGCGATCGACAGGGGCGAACCTAACGGGAGGGTGGCAGGACGATTGGATCGGCAGCTGGAACCTGGGGCGCGTGGACAATTTCAGGGTCGCGAACTTCAACGGCGGCGCAGGTTGGCAGGATCTCTTCGTGTTCAACGATGAGTGGTTCGGGCTGCTGCGTTCGCGTTCCACCAGCGTCTCGCTCTCGGCGATTTATCCCAAGTGGCTGCATAACCACAATTTCCACAACCTGGGCTGGTGGTAGCCCGCGCGCGAGCCTCTGCTCGTTAGGTCGCGGCCGGCTCACGCTTGCGAAGCATCGGCTGGCCGCTAGTCCCGCGCAGCCATGCCGGCCAGTGGCCGGCCAGCCTTTCGACAGCAGCCGGCGCCGGGCCTTCGTTAGGCCGCCGCAACACCAGCGCTAGCGCCGGTAAGTACGTCGTGACCAGTACGATGTCGGCGAGTTGGGCGAGATAAGCCGCCGACCTGGCATCGATCGCCCCCTGCCAGATATACGCAACCGCAGTGCAGAGCGCGAGCAAGAGAGTTTCCTGCCGAGTCCGCGCGATCAGGTAGAGCGCCAGCGTCTCGTAGAGGGTAACCGTGTGAGGGATGACGGCGAATGCGAAAAGGAGGCGCGCCTCCGGCCGCCGCCAGCGCAGCAGGGCCAGCACGAGCAGCGGCCCGCCTGCCGTGAGGTGCAAAACGAGGGGTTCAAAGTGCGTCGAGCGGCGCAGCGCGGCCAGCCACGCCGGAATCCAGAGCGGGTCTACGCCTAAGGAGATCAGGAGCACGAGCGCCCCGCCGGCGACGGCGATCGACCTTTGGCGCGGCGATCCCAGCGGCGACATGGCCAGCGCCACGTTAGGCTTTGCCACCCAAATCCAGGCCAGTGGAGGCCACAGCGTGGCCGCGATCAGCAGGGGCGTCCACTGCGCCGCTGCCGCGCTGACCATGAATGAAACGGAGAGCAGCGCCGGCCAGCGAAACCAGCCGGCGCCGAGGAACACCCAGGCGAAGAGCCCGCACGACACAGCGACGAAGACTATGCGGGCCGCTAGCAGCGACAGCATGCCTAACGGGAGCGCGATGAGCGCCGCCGGCAGCGGGTAGTAAAAGTCGAACTCGAGGGGAAACGGCCGCCCCGGCCCGATCACTGCGTAGGGCGAGCTGCCGTCCAGAACGGCACGGGCTGCGTGCCAGATCTGATCGAAGTCCGTCAAATCGCGGCCCTCCACCCAGTAGTCCCGCATGAGCCAGAGCACACCCCAGAGAGCCGCGCCGAGCGACACCAGGCCTCGCCTTGCCTTATTATCGGGCTTTACGGGCTCGGCGACAGCTGAGTTTACGTCCAATTGTCCGCGGCGTTATGGCGACAGTGCGCTGGCAATCCGGAGCAGCGGCAGCGCGAGCTGAAGCTCAAGGTGCTCTGACAGATGCGTACAGCGTTTGATCGCCGCGTAAACCGGCCGGGTTACGTCGCTGCCTCCGGAGGGCCTCGCGTACGGCCCTGAGGAGCGCCTAACGCCACTACCGGCGGC
>JBQTJS010000080.1:0-2931 GCA_052386875.1 Gemmatimonadaceae bacterium | reverse complement strand
GCACCTTCCGGTCGTCGCCAACGACTGGAGGCGGACGGCGCTTCCCGGCGCCCGCTGGCGCTGGACGAGGCCGGTTTCTTCACACTCGACGTGGCAGGCGTCCCCGGGGAGCGCGCGACACTCGTCGCCGCTAACATCGACCCGCGCGAGACCGAGCTGGAAACCTTCGATCCAGTGAGATTGACGGATGCAGTGACAGCGGACGATGGAAGTGCACGGGGCGATACACCCTCCGAGGTGCTGAGCGCGCAGGAACGTGAGCGGCGGCAGTCCCTCTGGTGGTGGTTGCTCCTGGCCCTTACCGTCGTGTTAGGGGTCGAAGCCTTGGCGGCGGCGCGCGCCTCCGGGGCGGCGCTGCATGGTTAGCGTGCACGGAGACACAATGTCGAGCCTGGTAGAACGCCTAACGACGCAGACAGCGGCTCCCGACGAGTTGCGGGGCATGTTGGCAGGTATCCGGCGCCGCTGGCGTCTGCGTCACGTGCTCGCAGGAACCGCCCTGCTGGCAGCCGCCGCCTTCGTCCTGCTGTTCGCCGGTGCCGCAGTGCTGCGGCAGTTCCGTTTCGCGCCGGAGAGCGTGATCGCGACGCGCTGGACCGTCGCGCTTCTGTTCGCGCTCGCGGCGGTCTGGTGGATCGCGCGGCCTCTCGTCAGGCGAGCGGGCGACGCCAGAGTCGCTTTATACGCGGAAGAGCACGAGCCGGTGCTGGATGGCTCGCTCATCGGAGCCGTCGATGTAGCGGCCTCCTCAGCGCGCGGCCCCCTGCAGCCGCTGGCAGGCCATCTCATCGCACACACAGTGCGCCAGATGCGCGTGCTTTCCCTGCCGCATCGCATCGAACAAACAAGCGTGCGGCGCCATGCACTCGCCCTCGGCGGCGTCGTTGCCGCTGGCTTGCTCATAGCTCGCCTAACGCCCGCCGACCTGCGCCACGGGGCTGCGCTGCTTCTGGCGCCCTGGACGGACGCTCGAGCGGCGGCGCCGTACGCCGTGCTGGTGGAGCCTGGCGATGCGGATGTGGCGAAGGGGAGCGATGTGCAGATCCGGGCCCAGCTGCGTGGTTTCGCTGCCGCGCATGTAATTCTGGCCGCGCGCCGCGGGCGGTCCACTGCGTGGGAGCGCCACCCCATGACGCCGGCGGGTGACAGCGCAGTGTTCGAGATCCGTCTCTTCGACCTCGCTGCATCGACCGAGTACTACGCGGAAGCGAGCGGCGTACGTTCCGGCATCTACAACCTGCGAGTCCGTGAGTTGCCGGCGGTTCAGCGCATCGACCTTGAGTATCGCTACCCGGCGTACACCGGTCTCGGCGTCGAGCGAGTGAGCGACGGCGGCGATGTGGCAGCACTCGTAGGCACGCGCGTAACTGTGCGTGTGCGAACGACGCTCCCCGTGCGCGGGGGCCGCCTATCGATCGAGGGCGACAGTGCCCGTCCGTTCACGGCCGCTACCGATACTACACTCGAAGCCGCGTTCACCGTGCTGCGCGACGGATTCTATCGCATCGAGCTGCACGCCGCGGACGGCACGCGCGTAACGGGCAGCGTCGACTATGCGATCGATGCGCTGCAAGATGCCCCGCCGACTGTGGCTATCCGCAAGCCGGGGCGCGACACACGGCCCACGAGCGTCGAAGAGCTGTTCATCGAGGTGACGGCGGATGACGACTATGGCGTGGCGGCTCTGGAGCTTGTGCATCGCGTGAACGGCGGTGAGGAGAAGGTGGCGCCGCTCACGGCGCCTAACGCAACGCGGCGGGAAATCACGGCGTCTCACACGATATACCTCGAGGAACTGGGGCTGCAGCCTGGGGACGTCGTGTCGTACTATGCGCGAGCACGGGACAACAACGCGCTGGCCGCGGGGCATCAGGGACAGCGGGAGCAGCGGGAGCAGCGGGGGCAGCGCGCAGCGAGCGATATCTATTTCGCGACGGTGCGGCCGTTCCAGCGCGATTACAGGCAGAACCAGGCCGCCGGAGGGGGTGGCGGCGGAGGTGAAGAGGATTCCCCCCGCGGCTTCGCGGCGCGCCAGCGCCAGATCATCGCAGGCACCTACAAGGTCGAACGCGATCGCGCAACGATGGCGCCGCGCGAACTGCGCGAGAATGTGGCGACGCTGGTGCTCTCGCAGGCGCGGCTGCGTGAACGAGTGGAACGCCTGGTCGCTCGCATGCGCCAGCGCAACGTTGCTGCGGCCGACTCCGTCATGCGTCAAGTGCTGGAACTGCTCCCTCTGGCGGTCAAGGGGATGCAAGGAGCGGAAGCCGAGCTGGCGGCGCGTCGCACGAAGGAAGCGTTAGGCCCCGAGCACAGCGCCTTGCAGTATCTCGAACGCGCGGAAGCGGCCTTTCGCGAAGTAGAGGTGAACTTCGGCGGCGGCGGCGGTGGCGGGGGCGCGAGCGATGCCGAGCCGGAGGACCTGGCAGATCTGTTCGAGCTGGATGCCGACCGGCTGCGCAATCAGTACGAGACGGTTCAGCAATCGCAGCCCAGTCAGGCGCAGCGGGAGCTGGACGAGACGCTGGAGCGTCTCAAGCAGTTGGCCAGCCGCCAGCAAGCCGAGAATGAGCGCGCGCTGCAGCAGCCGCGCGGCGTTCCGCCTAACGGCGGTGCAGGGGGCGGCGGCGGCGCGCAACGTCAGCTGGCCGATGAAGCGGAGCAATTGGCGCGCCAGTTGGAGCGCCTAACGAGAGAACAGCAGTCGCCGCAGCTCGAGGAGAGCGCGCGCCGCCTGCGTGAAGCGGCCAACGCCATGCGGCGCTCGGCGGCCGGCGATGGGGCACAGACTCGGGCCAGCGCGGCGGACGAGCTGGAGCGCGCGCGGCGCCTCTTGGAGCAGGCGCGTGCTGCAGGTGTAAACTCGCGTGCTCAGGACGCACTCGAACGAGCGCGCAGGCTGGCAACCGAGCAGCGCGGCATCGCTGACGA
>JBQTJS010000079.1:0-5712 GCA_052386875.1 Gemmatimonadaceae bacterium | reverse complement strand
CGGACGCCGGTGTCGACGTCGTGCGCGTCGATTACAAGCGGCGGCGCGAGTCGCAGCGAGCTTTTGCCGGCGCCTAACAAGAGGAGCCCGCGCGAGAAAGCGAGACCGACGAGCTTGCGCACCAGCTCTCCGTGCGGCTCGCGCGTGCCGCGGTCCTTCACGAACTCGATGCCGATCATGAGGCCGCGCCCGCGCACGTCGCCGATAGAGTCGTACTGCTGCTGCAGCCTGCACATGGCCTCCATGAGGCGCCGGCCTTGCGTGGCGGCATTGGCCATCAGCTCGCGCTCCACGAGGTCCAGCGTCGCGAGCGCCGCCGCACAGCACACCGGATTGCCGCCGAATGTCGATCCGTGCGAGCCGCTCTGCCATTTGTCGATCGTCTCGCGCGCGATCATCGCCCCGATCGGCATCCCGGACCCGAGCCCTTTCGCGGTGAGCAGGATATCCGGCTCGATCGCTTCGTGATCGCAGGCCCACATCTTCCCGGTGCGGCCGACACCGCTCTGCACTTCATCGGCGACGAGCAGGATGCCGTGGCGATCGCAGAGCGCGCGCAGCTCTTGGAGGAACCCGTTAGGCGGCACCACGTATCCGCCCTCACCCTGCACCGGCTCCACGAAGATCGCCGCGACGTCCTTGGGATCGAGATGGCGCGTGAACAGATCGCTCTCGATGGACGACGCGCATTCCAGCGTGCAAGCGTCCTGCGATGCACAATGCCGGCAGCGGTAGCGGTAGGCGAACGGCACGTGATGCACGTCGGGGAGGAGCGGGCCGAAGCCAGCATGCTGCCGCGCCTTGCTCGACGTTAGGCTCACCGCGCCGGTCGTGCGTCCGTGGAAGGCGCCGTGAAATGCGATGATCGCGCTGCGCCGTGTTGCATGGCGCGCCAGCTTTATCGCGGCTTCCGTCGCCTCCGTGCCGGAATTCGTCAGGAAGACGCGCTTCTTCGTCGCGCCGGGAGCGAGGCGCGCCAGACGTTCACACAGCGCAGCCATCGTCTCGTAATAGAAGTCCGACCCGCAGATGTGCAGGAACCTGGCCGCGGCTTCTTGCACCGATTGCACGACAGCCGGGTGACTGAAGCCCGTGGCTGCCACCGCGATCCCCGCCATGAAATCGAGGAAGCGGTTGCCGTCCACATCCTCGACCATGACGCCTTCTCCCCGCGCGATCACGAGAGGGTACTCCTTGATGTAGCAGTGCGACGTCCACTCGCGATCGCGCTCGACTATCGCCTTCCCTTTGGGACCCGGCGGCGGGGTGACAATACGGGGATAAGTGCGCTCGGTCATGCTCGTTAGGATACTCCCGCTCCCAGCGGCCGCCGCTCGCCGGCGCCGACAGTCTGCGTGATGGCTGTTGCGAGACGGCGTACGATCTCGTCGATCTCCTGCTCGGTCACCACGAACGGCGGAGCCAGCATGATTATGTCGCCACGTCCGTCCGTCAGGTGACCCACGTTAGGCCATACCACCAGTCCATTCGCCCGAGCGGCTCGTGTCACACGCTCGGCGACCTGCTCCGCGCGCGCAAACGGCTCGCGCGTATCGGCATCAGCCACCAGCTCGACGCCGGCCAGCAAGCCGCGCCCACGCACGTCGCCGATATGCGGCATCAGTTTCAGCGCCGCGAGCTTTGCGTGAAAGAGACGGCCCAGCGCTGCACAGCGATCCAGCAGCCGATGCTCGTCGATATAGCGCAATGTCGCGAGGCCGGCCGCGCAGGCCACCGGATGATGCGAGTACGTCTGGGCGTGCAGGAAGGAGGAGCCCGCGCGCGCGATGGGATCGATCAAGCGCCGCGACGTGAGCAGGCCGGCGAGGGGAGCATAGCCAGCCGCGATCCCCTTGCCTAACGTAACTATGTCCGGCGTGATCCCCCACGCCTCCAGAGCAGTCCAAGTCCCCGTACGTCCCGCGCCGCACAGGATCTCGTCCGCGATCAGGAGCACGCCGTACCGGTCGCAGATCTCGCGAACACGGGGCCAGTAACCGGCGTTAGGCACAACGCCTCCGCCCGAGCTGCCGCCGACCGGTTCGGCTATGAGCGCCGCGATCCGCTCCGCACCATGCCGCTGAAACGCCGTCTCCAAGGCCGCCCCCGAGCAGGCGTCGCACACAAAACCCGCGCCCGCACCCGCGGCACACCCGCAGCGATACCCGTCCGGCGCCACAACTCGTACGATTTCAAGGAGCCACTCACGATACGGTTCCTTATAGTGCTCCCGCGCCGAGGCCGATAGCGCCAGCAGCGTGTTGCCATGATAGGACGGAGCGAGCGCCACTATGCCGGTCTTGCCGCGTTCCCCCAGCGCTACCCAATGCTGCCGAGCGAGCTTGAGCGCCGCTTCGACCGCATCGGATCCGGAAGTGAGGAAGTAAGCCTTATCGAGACCCGGAGACCGCTCGACAAGGCTCGCAGCCAGTTCTTCAACGGCGTGATGCGTGAAGGCCGAACCGGAGACGTAACAGAGTCTTGCGGCTTGGCCGGCCATCGCTTCGGCGATCTCCCGGACGCCATGGCCGACATTGACGGCGAAAGCACCTCCGACAGCGTCGAGATACCCGTTCCCCGCGTCGTCGTACAGCCAACACCCCTCGCCGTGCACAATGAGGGGGTACTCATGGGCGAGGTCGCGGTAGAAGACGGGACTCGAAGGATATCTATGCAACACGATGGCAACTTACCTAACAGGGGCTCCAAGGTCTAAGTCCAAGGCAGCGCCGTACTGGTCGCAGCACCGGCAGCGCTGGTCGGGCGTCGTGGCATCAGCAGCGCTGCTCGGCCGTCGTAGCAGCGGCAGCGCTGGTCGGGCGTCGTAGCATCGGCAGCGCTGGCCTGGCGCCGTGCGTTTCCACTCGGCATTCTGGCGCTTGAATGATTGGTCATTTTCACCTCTCGCTGACCTTTTGCGCGCGTGATTCTATGAGATCAACGCTGATTTACCTCACCGTCGCCGCCGTCGTGTTATTCGGGGCGTGCCGTACTGCTACGCCTACAAGGTCCGGGCCCACGACCGGCGTCAGACCTGCCGGCGAGCCGCTGGCGCAGGGAGCCGGCGCGGTTGGAGGGGGAGCCGCGGCACAGGATACTACGCGGCCCGGTCCCGGCGCCGCGCAAGACCCGCAGCCGCGGCCGTACGCGCGCGTGATCACCGCGCAGGCGAAAACGCGCGACGGGATGTTCAAGACGCATCGCATCGGGAGCCGCGTGTACTTCGAGATCCCGCGCGCGCAGCTCAATAAAGACATGCTGCTCGTGACGCGCGTGTCGCGCGTCCCCGTGAACGCCGGTTATGGCGGACAGACTATCGGCCCACGGCGTGTGGTGCGCTGGGAGCGGAGAGAGCACCGCGTCTTCTTCCGCAACGTTTCCTTCGAGACCGTGGCCGACTCGACGCAGCCGATCTTCCGGGCAGTGCGCAACTCGAACAGCGACCTTATCATGGCGGCCTTCAATGTCGAGGCGTACGGGCCCGACAGCGCGGCAGTGATCGAGGTGACGCGCATGTACGTGTCGCCGCCGAGCGAGATCGGGCCGGGGAATCAGTTCCGCGGTACGCCTGACGCGCAGCGCTCCTTCATTGAGCGTGTGCTGGCGTTCCCGCAGAATGTCGACGTCGAGGCGACCCTAACGATTCCCGCGCCGCCGGCAGTGCCGGGCGCCCCCCCGCCGAGTCCGTTCGCTCCGGTCGCGAGCGGCACGTCGACGATTGGAATGTACTGGTCGATGGTGCGCCTCCCTGACAAGCCGATGATGCCGCGTCTGGCTGACAGACGCATCGGATTCTTCAGCTTGCAGACGCTGGATTACGGCCGTCCGGAGCAGCGTGCGCAAGCGCGCCAGTACATCGTACGCTGGCGTCTGGAGAAGAAGGATCCTAACGCGGCGAAGTCGGAGCCTGTGAAGCCGATCACTTACTATGTGGATCCGGCGACGCCCAAGTGGCTCGTGCCTTACGTCAAGAAGGGGATCGAGGATTGGCAGCCGGCGTTCGAGGAAGCCGGCTTTATCCGCGGGATCGTGGCCAAGGACCCGCCGTCGCCGCAGGAAGATCCCGACTGGGCGCCGGAGGACGCGCGCTATTCGGTTGTGCGCTGGTTCCCCTCGACGATCGAGAACGCGCAGGGGCCTAACGTAAATGATCCGCGTTCAGGCGAGATCATTGAGTCGGACATATACATGTATCACAACATCATGAACCTGCAGCGCTCGTGGTACTTCACGCAGGTGGGGCATCTCGATCCCCGGGCGCGCATGAAGCCGTTTCCCGACTCGCTGATGGGACTGCTTGTCCAGTTTGTGGTCGCCCACGAGGTGGGACACACGTTAGGCTTCCAGCACGACCAGAAGGGGAGTTCCACTTATCCTGTGGACTCGGTGCGCTCGCGCACGTGGGTCAAGCGCATGGGGCATGCTCCGTCGATCATGGATTATTCCCGCTTCAACTACACGGCACAGCCGCAGGACAGTATCGATCTCGCGGATCTGGTGCCGCGCATCGGACCGTGGGACAAGTACATCACGCGCTGGGGTTACACGCCGATACCGGACGCGAAGACGCCTGACGAGGAGTGGCCCACGCTGGACAAGTGGTCGCGCGAGCAGGACACGATCCCCTGGTACCGCTTCAACATGAGCGATTCGCGCGGTGCGGACCCGGGTGATCACAGCGAGGCGGTGGGGGATGCGGATCCAGTGAAGGCAACGTCTTGGGGGATGCAGAGCATCCGGCAGATAGTCCCGCTGCTTGTGCCGGCGTCGGTACGTCCCGGCGAGGATTACGACGATCTGAACGAGCTGTACGGGAGACTGATCGGCCAGTGGGGGAACGAATTGCGTCACGTTGCCATCGTCCCCGGCGGGGCGCTCGCCCAGGAGAAGTACGCCGGGCAGGATGGGGCACGTTATGCGCCTTGGCCCAAGGCGCGGCAGAAGGAGGCTGTGCGTTTCCTCAATGCGAACGCCTTCGCAACGCCGACGTTCCTGCTGAGTCCCGACATTCTACGGCGTATCGAGGTCGAGGGGGCCATCCGGCGCATCAACCAGCAGCAGGCCGCGGTGCTCGCGGCGTTGTGGAATGACCGGCGCCTCGAGCGGATCATCGAATTCGATGTGCTCGACGCCAATGGGAACGGCGCATACTCGTTAGGTGAGTACCTGGCGGACATCCGCGCAGGGATCTGGGGCGAGCTGTCCGCAGCCAACGTGAAGATCGACGCCGTCCGGCGCGAGCTGCAGCGCAGTTACCTGGTGCAGGCGGGGGCTAAGATCAATCCGACACCCTTCGTGCCGCCGGCCGGCTTTCCGCCGCAGTTCCTCAACCTCGTGGGGCCGGCGCGTACGACGAGCGACATAAAGCCGCTGTTCCGCGCCGAGCTGAGGGCCTTGGACGCGAGTGCCCGCAGCGCGTTAGGCAGAACTCGCGACGGCACGACACGCGCGCACCTCGAGGATGTGCGCCATCAAATCGACCGTATACTCAATCCGCGGAACTAACTTACTCGCGAGGTGGCTCTCTGAGTCAATGACTGTGCCGTCAGCGAGTAAAGGCAGCAGTATTGCGGCCCCGAGAAGCGGCCGCCGGTAGTGGCGTTAGGCGCTCCTCAGGGCCGTACGCGAGGCCCTCCGGAGGCAGCGACGTAACCCGGCCGGTTTACGCGGCGATCAAACGCTGTACGCATCTGTCAGAGCACCTTGAGCTTC
>JBQTJS010000078.1:0-14735 GCA_052386875.1 Gemmatimonadaceae bacterium | reverse complement strand
CTGGGACTACACGCTGCCGGGGCCGTGGACCGAGAATCCGGAGCAGCGCGGGCGCAACGGGCCGGCAGTTGTCGCGGGGGCGTATCGCGTTCGCCTAACGATTGGCTCGTGGAGCGCCAGCAAGCCGCTCACGATCAGGATCGATCCGCGTGCTGCGAAAGACGGCATCACCCTGGCTGTTCTGCACGAACAGTTGGACCACAATCTGCGGACGCGCGACATGCTGAGCGAAGTGAATCAGCTCGTGGCGGCTATCGACTCGTCGCGCGCGCGGCTGGCTGACTCCAATGGCGCAGCCGCAGACACGCTGGCCAAGCTCAATACGCTCCGCGCTAAACTTGTGACCCCGCCGATCCGCTACAGCAAGCCGGAGCTACAGGGGCACATCCAGTACTTGTACGGCATGACGTTACGCGCTGATCAGAAGGTCGGGCGCGATGCACTGGAGCGCTACCGCGTGCTGCGCAACGAACTCGATGCTCGTTCGCGCGAAGCACGCTCTCTATTCGGCCGCGCGGGCGTGAAGGCAACCGAATAGCCAAGGTGGTTCAGCTTTGGGACGCAACGTAACTTTAACTTTGTGTCGCAAAGTACTTGACGGAGGCCGATCCGGAGCGTCAGATTTCCCTTCATGCCAGGCATCCGACCGATCAGCAGCGCAGCTTCCGCGTCTGCTCGGCCGCCAGCGCTGCATGACCGCGCGATCGACAATCTGCGCTACATCCGCGAGGCGATGGAACGCGCGGAGGCCGTTACGGCGATCTCGGGCTGGGGGATCGCAGCGGCTGGAGGCGTGGCCTTCGTCGCGACTGCTGCCACACTCCAAATACCGCTCAACGGACGCTGGATCGCCACCTGGATAATTGCCGCCGCGGTTGCCTTTGCCGCTGCACTCGGTGCAACGGTGCGCAAGGCGCGGCAAGCCAATCTCCCCCTCCTGAACGGCGCCATGCGCCGCCTCGCGCTGGCCTTTGCTCCGGCGATGTTTGTTGCCGGCGTGCTTACAGCGGCGCTTGTCCTCGCTGGGCTGACTGCGTGGCTCGCTCCGGTTTGGCTCCTCCTATACGGCGCCGGTGTGACGGCCGCGGGGATGTTCTCCGTCCGCGTGATCCCTGTAATGGGTGCCTGCTTCGTTGCACTCGGATCCATCGCTCTCCTCGTCCCGGGATACGACACGTGGACGATGGCGACGGGATTCGGGGGCCTGCACATGCTCTTCGGGCTGTTTATCGCGAGGAAGTACAATGGCTAGGGGAGGGCGCGGGGGTGGGGGTGGGGGTGGGGGTGGGGGCCGCGCCAATGCGGCCGCACGTAAGTCGCGCTCACCCGAAACGGATGGCGCGCTGACCCGCAGCGGTGTCGTGAGCGGAAGCAGGGGCGGCGCTGCAGACGGGGACAGGGGCGTGAGCGGGGGCCGGGGCGGGGGCGGGGGCGGGGGCGGTAGCCAACTACAGCGATACGAACAAGGCGCAACAGCGGCCGAATTGGATCGTCTGATCCACGAGCGTATGCGCTTGGGGATTGTCAGCGCTTTAGCCGTGAACCCATCGCTCAGTTTCAACGAGCTTAAGGCTTTAATGGGGACAACGGACGGCAACCTGAGCGTGCACGCACGAAAGCTCGAAGAAGCGCGCTACATCACCTGCACGAAGTCGTTCGCCGGGCGAGTTCCCAAGACCGACTACCAGCTCACGCCACTGGGACGTCGGGCACTTGAGAGCTATCTCGACCACATGGAAGCCATTATCCGCGCAACGCGCGATCGGTAGTCAGAGCGACATGGCACATACGAAGCTACGCGGTAGTGCGAACTACGACTTGCGAGATGCGCGTGAGGGGGTGGGCGGCGTGGGGGTGGGGGTGGGGGCGGCATTGGGGGCGCGAGTAGTGGCACCTCGCCACATTGCGATCATCATGGACGGCAACGGCCGCTGGGCTGTGCGCCGAGGGAAGGTGCGCGCGGCGGGCCACCTCGCGGGTGGCAAGGCTGTGCGCCGGACCGTGGAAGAGTCCAGGCGTCTAGGTGTCGAGTATTTGACGCTGTACGCGTTCTCATCGGACAACTGGCGGCGGCCCCCCGAAGAAGTCGCGGCGCTCATGAAGCTGTTCCGGCGGTATCTTGCCGCCGAGGTGTCGCGCTGCGTGGAGAACGGCGTGCGGCTGCATTTTGTCGGACGGCGCGATCGCCTAACGCCGGAGTTGCAGCGCGCGATGGTCGCCGCCGAGCGGGCGACCTGCGGCGAGACGGGGCTGCATCTGCGCGTAGCGATCGACTATTCCGCGAAGGACGTGTTGGTGCGCGCAGCGACGCAGCTTGATCCACGCCGGCCGGCGACGCGCGAGACGTTCGCGGCTGCGCTGGCCGCGGCGATGCACGACACAATAGGCGCGCCGGAGGTCGACTTGCTGATCCGCACCGGTGGCGAGCGCCGGCTGAGCGATTTCTTGCTCTGGGAGTCGGCGTATGCGGAGCTTGTCTTCCTCGACGTGATGTGGCCTGACTTCGGCGAAGCGGAGCTGCGCAACGCGATCGAAACTTTCCACGCGCGCGATCGGCGCTATGGCGGCCTAACGAAGGCCGCCGGCGCGGCGTCTTAGCCGCTCAGCGCGCGGTTCGCCGCGACGGAGTCGGGGTGGGAGTGGGGGTGGGGGTGGGGTCGGCGACGGCGGGAGTTGTGGCAGGGGCGGGGAGGCTTGTCGCTGCGACCTCATCTCGGCGCTTTTTGCGGAACTCGCGCAAGCGCTCGCGCACCTCGGGTCTATGCGCGCCAACGATCTCCGCGGCCAGAATCGCGGCGTTGATTGCCCCCGGCTTCCCGATCGCGAGCGTCCCGACGGGAACGCCGGCCGGCATCTGAACCATCGACAGCATGGCATCCGTGCCGGCGAGTGGGGTGGCCGCCAGCGGTACGCCTAACACGGGGACGAAGGTAAGCGCCGCAACCATGCCGGCCACGTGAGCCGCCCCGCCAGCTCCGGCGATGATCGCGAGCAGACCGCGCGATTCAGCCTGAGCGGCGTAGTCGAACATGAGATCGGGGGATCGGTGCGCCGAGATGACTCGCGCCTCGTAGGGAACGCCAAGCTGGTCGAGAGTGTCGCAACAGTGTTGCATGATCTCGTAATCGGACTTGCTTCCCATGAGGACGGCGACGAGGCTGTTCATCGGTCTAGGATGTAAGGTTTCTAAGGTCGCAGGATGCGGGTTGGACAAGGTATTCTCGCTCCAGGCAATGGTCCACTTAGCCTTGCGATGTCGCTGTGCTATCCTTGGTCCTCCGCCTTGCTCATCGATGATCCACGCACGCATTCCGAGCGCCGTCGGCGATCTGCTGGCCGTCTCAGACGGACAGTCGCTCACAGAGCTGAGCTTCGACGCGCTGCGTGCGCGTCAGGGTCCGGGCCGCGGGGCTCCCGGCGAGTTTGTAGAGCTGCGGGCGCAGCTCTCGGCGTACTTCGCGGGGGAGCTGCGCGATTTCACGCTTGCGTTGGCGCCGGCGGGCCCGGCGTTCGAGCAGCGTGTCTGGGGGGCATTGCGTACGATACCATACGGCACGACCACGTCGTATGGCGCGATCGCGCGGCAGCTGGGGTTGCCTAACGCCGCTCGCGCTGTGGGGCTGGCTAACGCACGCAATCCCATCGCGATCGTGATACCCTGCCATCGGGTGATCGGCGCCGACGGCAGTCTGACGGGATACGGCGGCGGGCTGGCGCGCAAGCGGCAGTTGCTGGAGCTGGAGAGCTGTCACAGCGGCCTGTTCGAAGCCACACTTTCACAGCGAGGATGAGCGTGGAGCCGAAGCTGCTACTACTGATCGCGTTAGGCGCCATCGTCGCCGCCTACGTCGTCTTCTGGTTCCGTGCGCTGGCGCGCCGGCAGCCGGCAGCGGGCCAGGGCGCGCGGCCCACCTTCCTGGAGTCGGCCATCGGCTTCGTGACGAACTTCTTCGACACGCTGGGGATAGGTTCGTTCGCGCCGACCACGTCGATCTACAAGCTCCGCCGCATCGTCCCTGACGAGATCATTCCAGGGACGCTGAACGTCGGACACACGCTCCCCACGGTTGCGCAGGCGTTCATCTTCATCGTGCTCGTGCAGGTCGATTTCTTGACGCTCGTCGTGCTGATCGCTGCAGCCGTGTTAGGCGCATACGGCGGTGCGGGGATCGTCTGCCGCTGGCCGCGGCGCAACATCCAGATCGGCATGGGGCTGGCGCTCCTCGTGGCGGCGACACTCTTCACGATGACGAACCTCAAGCTGTTCCCTGTCGGGGGTGAGGCGCTGTCGCTGAGCGGGACGAAGCTCGCAATCGGATTCATCGGGAATTTCGCGCTGGGAGCGTTCATGACTCTGGGGATCGGGCTGTACGCCCCGTGCATGATCCTGGTGAGCCTGCTGGGGATGAATCCGACGGCCGCATTCCCGATCATGATGGGCTCCTGCGCTTTTCTCATGCCGATCGGCAGCATGCGTTTCATCAGGGAGGCGCGTTACAGCTTGCGTCCCGCGTTAGGCCTCGCGCTGGGCGGAATCCCGGCGGTTCTGATCGCGGCGTTCATCGTCAAGTCGCTCCCCGTCACCTGGGTGCGCTGGCTGGTAGTGATCGTCGTGTTGTACGCCGCCAGCATGATGCTGCGGTCCGCGTTAGGCAAGGGTGCTGCGCCGGCTCCCGAGCCGGCGGGCGACTGATCGCGCAGCCGGATGCGTTGCGCCGCGTGGCGAGCGCTCGCGCTGGCCGTACTGGCGCTCCCCGCGACTCTCCACGGGCAAACACGTGGTTCCGCACGCGCGGCCCACGCTGTGCGCGCCGCCGCGGCGCCCGTCGTGGACGGCGTACTCGGCGACTCCGCCTGGAGCGCGGCCCCTGTGCTCGCCGACTTCACGCAGCATGAGCCCTTCGACGGTGAACCGGGCACCGAGCGCACCGAGGTGCGCATCGTGTACGACAGCGAGGCACTCTACATCGCAGCGTGGCTCTTCGATTCCGACGTTGCCGGCATAGTGCAGGGCGAAGCAAGGCGCGATGTGGATCTCAGCAATGGCGACGCCTTCTTTGTCGTGCTGGACACTTTTCGCGACCGCCAGAACGCTTTCGTCTTCGCGACGTCGCCGTTAGGCGTCGAGTACGACGGCCAGGTGACGAAAGAAGGGGAGTCCGCCTTCGGCCAGAACCTGACGACGCGCACACAACGCAGCTTTGCCGGCGGCCTCAACCTCAACTGGGACGGCAACTGGCGCGTCGTGACATCGCAGGACGAGCGCGGCTGGTACGCCGAGTTTCGCATACCATACGCCACGCTGCGCTATCCCAAGGGCGGCGCGCAAGTCTGGGGCTTGAACCTCGCGCGCCACGTGCGCCGCAAGAACGAGCAGGCTTTCTGGGCGCCGGTGCCGCGCCAGTACAACCTCTTCCGGATATCGTTGGCGGGAACGCTGGAAGGCCTGGTTGCGCCGGCGCAGCGCGTCGCGAGCCTAACGCCGTACGCGATCACCTCCGCGCGCAAGGACTACGTGCGCGATGTCAGCGGTAGCGACACCGACTTCGGTGCCGATGCGAAGATAGGCCTCACGCAGAGCCTCACACTCGACCTCACGTACAACACTGATTTCGCGCAGGTCGAAGTCGACGATCAGCAGGTGAATCTCACCCGCTTTACGCTCTTCTTTCCGGAGAAGCGCCCTTTCTTCCTGGAGAACGCAGGAGATTTCTCGGTGGGGACGGCCGAAACCGCGGAGCTGTTCTTCAGCCGCCGTATCGGCATCGCGCCGGGCGGGCGCGAAGTCCCCATACTCGGCGGCGGTCGCCTAACGGGAAAGGTGCGCGGGGTGACCGTGGGTCTGCTCGACATCGCCACGCGCGATCAGGACACCGTGCCGGGGAACAATTACGCCGTGATGCGCGCGTTCAAGGAGCTGCCGAACCGCTCGCGCATCGGCGCCATACTCGTGAGCCGGACCAACAGGGACGACTCGGATGACTATAACCTAACGATGGGCCTCGACGGCCGCCTCGGCATCGGCGAGAAGCTCTTGTTGGATAGTTACCTGGCGCGCACGCTGACGCCGGGACTCGGCGGCGCCGACCATGCCTACAACCTGAGCGCCTCCTACACGGGCCGTCTTTGGGAGTGGGGGGCGGCATATCGCGAGGTCGCCGAGGACTTCAATCCCGAGGTGGGTTTCCTCGCGCGCGGGAATTCGCGCTTCGTGACGGCGCGCATCCTGCGGCATATCCGTACCCCGGGGGTCCCCTGGTTCCGCGAGTTCCGCCCGCACATCAGCTACCGCGAGTTCTTCGACTTCGACTGGTACGGCACCACGCGGCTGCTGCACTTCGACTCGCACTTCGCCTTCGCCAACGGGGCATTCTTCCAGCTTCCGGCGTTCAACCTAACGAGAGAAGGGCTGCGCCAGCCCTTCGAGATATCACCGGGGATCGTCGTCCCGTCGGGGAGCTACGAGAATGCCGAGTGGGGCTTCGCGTACAACACAGACCTCAGCGCTCCGCTGTCGCTGCAGGGACGCGTCGACATAGGCGGCTTCTACTCGGGACGGCGTGCGGGCACATCCAGTACACTCAACGCGCGCCTGGGGAAGTTCGCCGGCTTCGCGCGCCTGACTTACTACGACATAAACCTGCCACAGGGACAATTCACCACGTCGGTTGTGGCCCTCAAGCTGGCCTATTCTTTCACGCCGCGCGTCTATCTGCAGTCGCTCGTGCAGTACAACAAGGATACAGATCGTATCGACGGCAACTACCGTTTCGGTTGGCTCAACGCGGCCGGGACAGGGCTCTTCGTAGTGTTGAATGACAGCGAAGGGACGGCGGACCTGCGCGGTCCGCAAGAGCGGCAGGTGGCTGTCAAATTCACGAAGCTGTTCGAGCTGACTCGCTGAGGCCGCAGCCTCCTCAAGCCGCCTGGAAAAACTCTCTTACAGCTGCCCGATTATGCCAGGAACGTAGCTGTCTGACGCTGCCGAGACGGCCAAAGAGCTTCACCGCGAGCGCGCAGCGTAGACGGCCCCGTGCGTCCTGCGGGAGTAGGCCGCTGGAGCTTCGCCGCGCGCGCGCAGCGTAGACGCTCCCCGGTAAAGCTTGGCATAAGAATCGCAAATCCTGTCTGGAGGAGCACTCGGACCAGACAGTGTCAACGTCGATCGACGCAGCGGCCGATCCTCAGGCCGTATTGGCCGCCATCGAGCGGCGTATGGGCTTTGCCCCTGCGTTCTTCGAGCCGGCCGCCGAGCAGGGCGACGTGCTGAGCACGCTGTGGCAGCAGACGCTGAGCGCGTATCTCGACAATCCGCTTCCGGCGCTCTTCAAGGAAAGACTCGCTGCCGCGTTAGGCAGGTTCTGCAGCGCTCCCTACGACCTCGTATGTCACGCCTGCGAGCTGTCTGCGTTAGGCGAGCCCGCCGGCGCCATTCTGCAGTTCCTGAGCACGCCAGCTCCCTCCCAGCAGGACCTGGTGGAATGCGTCGCGCGCGTGACGGCTCTGGACGGGCATTGCCGCTTTCCGCCCGCGAACTCCGCGCTGGAGCGGGACGTCTTCACGCTGGCAGCGGCTGTGTATCTCGGAGGTGCACCGGGTGAAATTGCGCGCGCCGCGCTGCGCCACGCTTTGTCCCCCTCGGACTTCGCTCACCTCATCACGCTCATCAGCTACGTGCGCATGAGCCACGATTGGACGGCTGCACACCCGGAAATAGCGTACGAAGCGGATCAGCGCTATCTGAGCCACTCCAGGACGCTACTGGGCGATGCCCCCGGGCTCGCCGACTTCATCGCAACTTATCGCGACAGGTTTGCGGTCTCATGGCACGGCGGCGGCGATGGATGGGGAGGGGGAGAGGGAGGAGGCGAGGGTGGCCGCGATGGGCGATTCGCACAGCAGCTGCTCGCGATAGTCAGTCACAATATCCGGAACCCGCTGGGGACGATCTTGAATGCGGCAAGCGTGCTGCAGCGCCGCTTCGCCGGCGACGAGCGCCTAACGAAGCCTCTCGAGCTGATCCTCGCCGCCACCCAGCGCGCCGCGCGCCAGATCGCCGACCTGCTGGACTTCAGTCAGGTGCGCCTCGGCGGCGGTCTGCCGCTCTACTACCAGGCCGAAGACGTGCACCGCATCACGCGCCAGGTAGCGGATGAGCTGGCCCCGGCGCAATCGGATCGCACGATCCACGTGAGCTGCAAAGGTGACGGGACCGGGACGTGGGACGGGGACCGCGTCGCTCAGGTGCTGACCCATCTCATCAGCAACGCTGTGACGCACAGCCCGCCACAGAGTGACGTGTTCGTGCGCAGCGAAGGGGAGAACGGATCCGTTTCGGTCTCGGTGCGCAACACCAACAAAATAGGGTCGATTCCGGAGGACCTGCGGCCAAAACTGTTCGACCCGTTCGAGCGCGGAGTGACGCGCTCGGGCGACGGCCGGCGCACGGTCGGGCTGGGTCTCTACATTATGGATCAGATCGTGCGCGCCCACGGCGGCACGATCGACGTCGCTTCGGATGAATCCGAAACCACGTTCACTGTGCATCTGCCGCGGGCGCGAGATTGAGCGCTTGAGCCAAGTGGATCGCCGTGCGCGCTGTGCCGTGCCGTATTTGGCTGCGGCAGGAAAACCCGTCGGCGATAATCAGCGTATCGGGCGGCGCTGTGCGCGCTGCCGGAAACAGGACACGCTCGCCTAACGTCATCGAGATGCCGTAGTGACGCTCCTCGTAGCCGAAGGACCCGGCCAGGCCGCAACAACCCGCATCCAGAATCTCGGCGCGCAGTCCCGCCGCCTGCAAGAGCCGTTCGTCATGCTGGAAGCCGAACACGGCCTTGTGGTGGCAGTGCGGCTGCACGAGCGCATGTGCGCCTAACGACGGCGGCTGATAGCCGCTAACGGCGCTCGCCAGGAAACCGCCGAGCAGGTATGTCTGGTCGCGCAGCGCCGGCGCATCCGGATCGTCCGGGAAGAGGTTGGGAAGCTCGTCCCGGAATACGGCTCCGCAGCTCGGTTCCAGGACGACCAGCGGCGTGCCGCGGCGGATATGCGGACGCAGCGCGTCGAGACAGCGCCGCAGGAGCCGTTTCGCCCTAACGAGCATCCCGAAGTCGTACAGCGGCCTGCCGCAACAGAGCGATGCAGCGGGGACGACGACGCGCAATCCGGCCCGCTCCAGCACGGCCACGGCTGCCTGCGCCACAGCGGGCTCGAAGTAGTTGCTGAAGGTGTCGGGCCACAGGATGACTGTGCCGTTGCCCCCGCCGGGGCGGCTGCCGCCATCGCGCGCGCTGCGCCGGGCGAACCAGCGCTGAAACGACTGGGCGGCTATGTGCGGGATGCGGCGCTGCCTAACGATGCCGAAACGCTGCGCCATCGCCGCCGTGGCGCGCGACCCGATCAGCGCGTTCGCCAAGCCCGGGGCGCGTGCCGCCAGGCGCCCCCACACGTCTATCAACCCGAGAGCGTAGGCCGCCGCCGGCCGCCGCCGCCCCTCGTAGTAGTGCGCCAGGAACTCGGCCTTGTACGTGGCAACATCGACGCTCACCGGACACTCCGAGCGGCACGCCTTGCACGCGAGGCAGAGATCCAGCGCCTCATGAACGGCCTCGTTGCGCCAGCCACCAGCGATCACTTCTCCCCGCAGCATCTCGAAGAGAAGATGCGCCCGGCCACGAGTTGAATGCTGCTCGTCGCGCGTAGCCATGTAGCTGGGACACATTGTCCCGCGCTCCAGCTTGCGGCATGCTCCCACTCCCACGCACCTCAGCACGGCCCGCGAGAATTGTCCGTTGTCGGCAGGGAAGCGGAAGTGGGTCGCCGGTTCGGCCGGAGCGTAGGACGCACCCAGCCGGAGGTTCTCGTCCAGACGGGCTGGGGCGACAACCTTACCTGGATTCATTTTCCAATCCGGATCCCAGATCTCCTTGAACTCGCGAAAGGCCTGCACAAGCTCAGGGCCGAACATCCGCTCCAGCAGCTCGCCGCGGGATTGCCCGTCGCCATGCTCGCCCGACAGAGACCCGCCGAACCTAACGACGAGGTCCGCCGCCGCCTCGGCGAATCTGCGATACCGCGCGATGCCCTGCGTGGTCACGAGATCGAAGTTGATGCGGCAGTGCAGGCAGCCGTCGCCGAAATGGCCGTACAGCGCCGTGCGATATCCGTGCGCGTCGAGCAGACCGCTGAACGCCCGCAGATACTCGCCCATGCGCTCCGGCGGCACGGCCGCATCTTCCCACCCTTCCCAAGTGTCGCCTTCCCCCGGGACGAACGCCGTGGCGCCGAGCCCCGATTCGCGCGTGCGCCACACGCGTTCTTCTGCGCGCGGGTCGTCGAACAGCCGCATGGCGGGGGGGCTCCCGCGCCGTTCGAGCGCGGCGATCAGCCGCGCGGCGGCGTCGCGCGCCTGGGCGACGCTGTCGCCGCCGAATTCCGCGAGGAGCCACCCGTTCCCGTTAGGCAGCAACGCGACTTCTTCCTGATGCAGCCGCTTCTTGCGCATATTGTCCACAAGCACGGCATCCATCCCTTCGAGCGCCATCGGTTCGAACTGGAGCACGAACGGCACGTCGTCTGCGGCGCGGAAGACGTCAGGATAGCCGAGGACGACCAGCACGCGGGCGCGCGGCCAGGGGATCAGCCGCAGTGTCGCCTCGAGCACAGTGACGCACGTGGCCTCCGTGCCGACGAGCGCGCGCGCCACATTGAAGCCGTTCTCGGGGAGCAGGTACTCCAGCGCGAAGCCGCTGGAACGGCGCGGCGCGGGCGGGAAGCGCGCTCTGATAAGAGCGGCGTAGCGGTCGCGCAGCGCGACCAGCTTGCCGTAGATGCGGGCACGAACGCCGTCGCCCGCGGTGATCTGCGTCAGTTCCTCGTTAGGCGTCGCGCTGACGTGCAGGCGTTCCCCGCGATACGTCAGCACCTCCAGCGCCGCGACATTGGCCGACGTGCGCCCGGCTATAACCGAGTGCACGCCGCAGGAGTTGTTGCCGATCATCCCGCCGAGCGTACAGTGCGTGTGAGTCGCCGGATCGGGCCCGAAGCGCAGGTTGTGGTGAGCGGCCGCGTTATTCAGCTGGTCCAATACGCAGCCGGCGTGGACACGGGCGAGCTTCCCGGCCGCATCGATCTCGATGACGCCGCCCAGATACTTCGTGAAGTCGAGCACGACAGCGACGTTGCAGCATTGGCCCGCCAGGCTCGTTCCCCCGCCGCGCGGCAGAACCGGTGCGTCATGCGCGCGGCAGACCGCGACCGCGGCGACAACGTCGTCGGCGCTTCGCGGGAGCACGACGCCGATAGGGACCTGTCTGTAATTGGACGCGTCCGTGGCGTAGAGCGCGCGGCTCCCCGCATCGAACCTAACGTCGCCGGCGATCGCTAAGCGCAGATCTCGCTCGAGCCGGCCGGGATCCATCCCGATCGCTCAGTCGTTCCTGCTCGAGCCCGCGAATACGGCATCGACCAACTCGCGCGCCGTTTGCCGCAGGAAGCCGCGATCGCCTTTGGCGACGGACGAGATGAAGTTGCGGGCCTGCTCGAAGCTGATGTTAGGCGGCAGCGGTGGC
The DNA here is from genome assembly GCA_052386875.1 of Gemmatimonadaceae bacterium. Lineage (GTDB taxonomy): Bacteria > Gemmatimonadota > Gemmatimonadetes > Gemmatimonadales > Gemmatimonadaceae > DASYRX01. The sequence goes on along the minus strand of JBQTJS010000078.1, from coordinate 3,162 downwards.
ACCTCCGGATCGGTGATCGCCTCGAGAATCACCGGACGGTCGGCCGTGAGCGCGTCTGTCCAGGCGCGGGCTACGTTCTCCGGTCGATCGACCCTGATGCCGCGCAAGCCTAACGACTCCGCGTAGCTCGCGTAAGGGAAATCGGGGATATCCTGCGAGGCGGCGAACTTGGGGTTCCCCTCCATCGCTCGCATCTCCCAGGTGACCTGATTGAGGTCGCGATTGTTGAGCACCAGCACGATCAGACGCGGGTCGGACCAGCGCTTCCAGTACTTCGCGATCGTGATGACCTCGGCATTCCCCACCATCTGCATCGCGCCGTCACCCACCAGCGCGATCACCACGCGGTTGGGATAGGCGAACTTCGCCGCAATCGCGTAGGGGACGCCGCAGCCCATCGATGCCAGATTGCCGGAGAGCGAGGCCATCATCCCGGGCCGGATCTTGAGGTCGCGCGCGAACCAGTTGGCCGCCGATCCCGAATCGGCCGCGAGGATGCAGTTGTCCGGCAGGCGCGAGGACAGCTCCCAGAAGACTCGCTGTGGGTTGATCGGATTCGCTTCGTTCATCGCCCGAGCTTCGAGCACCTGCCACCATTCGACGACGTTTTCCTCGATTTTCTGGCGCCACTCACGGTCGTCCTTGTGGTGCAGCATCGGCAGGAGCGCGCGCAGTGTCTCGCCGCTGTCTCCCGTTAGGTTCACTTCCATCGGGTAACGGATGGACAGCATGCGTCCGTCGATGTCGATCTGCACTCCGCGTGCCTCACCCTCTTTCGGGAGGAACTCCGGGTACGGGAAGCTCGACCCGATCATGAGCAGTGTATCGCACTCCTGCATCATGTCCCAGCTTGGCTTGGTGCCGAGCAGCCCGATGGCGCCGGTGACGTAGGGAAGGCTGTCGGGCAGGGCAGCCTTGCCGAGGAGCGCCTTGGCGACGCCGGCGCCGAGCCGGTCGGCGACCTGCATGACTTCGTTAGGTGCGTGCAAGGCTCCGGCGCCGATGAGCATTGCCACGCGCTCCCCGGCGTTCAGCACATCGGCCGCGCGCTCGAGGTCGGCCTGCGACGGCAGCACGCGCGGCGCGCTGAAGCCGAGACCCGAGTGGATCGTCCCGTGCGCATGCGGCGGAGCGGGGACGGCGTCAAGCTCCTGCACGTCGTTAGGCAGGATTATGCACGTTACTGTGCGTTCGGCGAGCGCGATGCGTATGCCACGGTCGACCAGGTGGCGGATCTGTGTCGGCGAGGAGGCTGTATGAACGTACTGGCCCGCCACGTCCTGGAAGAGGCTCTCCAGCGCGACTTCCTGCTGGTAGCTGCCGCCGATCGCGGGACGCGCCGATTGCCCGACGATCGCCAGCACGGGCTGATGATCCATCTTGGCGTCGTACAGACCGTTGAGGAGATGGATCGCCCCCGGCCCCGACGTGGCGATGCAGACGCCGACCTCACCGGTGAACTTGGCGTGCGCGCAGGCCATGAAAGCGGCGTACTCCTCGTGTCGCGCCTGGATGAACTGGATCCGGTCTTCGGCGCGTTGCAGCGCGCCAAAAACGCCGTTGATCCCGTCCCCTGGGTAGCCGTAGATGCGTTTTACACCCCACTCTGTGAGGCGTTTGACCAGGAAGTCGCTCGCAGTCTCAGCCATTGCAAATAACTCCAGTTAGGCATCGCCGGCGTAGGCGATTGTCGTCATGTGGGCGTTCTCGGCTTGCCGGGAATCGAGCCGGGTGTGTTGCACCACGACAGGCTCCACGGCACAGCCCGGCCTCGAGTGCACCGGCACCCGCGAAAGGGGCGCAAAACATGTTCCCCCGCGCGCGCTTGCCTCTCATTTCGCTCGGCTGAGGCTATCTCTTGCCAACGCACGCTCATCGGCGCAATCGTGGAAGCCGCTAACGCACCGGCCGGCTCCAAGACGGTGCCCCACAGTCACGATCGCTCGTGCAGCATCGCAAACGCAGCGCCAACCAAGGCGGCGGGTAATGCCCGGTGTCCTTGACATGATGTGTCGAATTCTCCAAAAGTCAGCGTCATGAGCACCTCGCACGTGGAGGACTGCCTTGCCGGCGGCGGTGAGATGGGAGCGCTAATGCGCGACTTCGACTGGCGCATGACGCCGGTGGGAGCGGTGGATTCGTGGCCTCAAAGCCTGCGCACCGCGGTGAGCATCCTCCTCGAGTCCAAGTTCGCCATGCTGATCGCGTGGGGTCCGGAATTCACGCAGTTCTACAACGATGCGTATCGGCCGATTCTCGGCTCGACGAAGCACCCCGCAATCGGGAAATCGACGCCGGATGTCTTTCCGGAACTTTGGCCAACGATTGGACCGCTCTTCGAAGGCGTTATGCGAGGGGAGGGGGTCGGCTTCGACGACCTGATGCTCGCCCTCGACCGTAACGGCTACCTCGAGGAGTGCTTCTTCACATTCTCGTACAGTCCGATCCGGGACGAGACTGGCCGTGTCGGTGGCGTGCACGTCACCGTTACTGAGACAACCGCGCGCGTCCTCGCGGAACGCCGCCTGCGCATTCTGCGGGACCTCGCCACGAGTGCCTCGCAGATCAAGAGCGAAAGCTCGGCATTCACAAGCTGCGCCGACATCCTTGCGGCTAGCTCAGCGGACTTGGCGTTCGCGGCACTCTACAAAGTGGAGTCGGATGGCCGGAGCGCGAAGCGCGTCGACAACGATCCGGTTCCGTTTGAAATTGCGCCGCGCGTGCTTGATCTCGGAGCGACCGATGGAGCGTGGCCACCGGTCGATCTGATCGCCGCCGGCAAACCTCAGCTCGTCTCGGACCTGCGAGATCGATTCGGTGACTACTGTGGTCGAAGCTGGCCGGAGCCGGTCGAACAGGCCCTGATCCTTCCGATTACCAGACCGGGACTCGTTAGGCACTACGGCGTGCTGGTTGCAGGCGTGAGTCCCCGCCGAGCGCTGGACGATAGCTATCGAGACTTCTTCTTGTTTGCTGCCGATCAGATCGCGATGGCGATCGCCAACGCTCGGACCTACGAAGAGGAGAAGCGGCGAGCTGACGCGCTGGCCGAACTCGACCGCCAGAAGACCGCGTTTTTCTCGAACGTGAGCCACGAGTTCCGGACCCCTCTGACCTTGATGCTCGGCCCGGCGGAGGACCTGCTCCGAGGGGAACACGGCG
>JBQTJS010000077.1:0-2490 GCA_052386875.1 Gemmatimonadaceae bacterium | reverse complement strand
ACGCTGAGCAGGAGCGGGCTCTGCAACATGCGCGTGTCCGGCTGCGTCGGGCGTTCGCTGCAGGCAGCGAGGACGCCGGCTGCTGCTATCAGGGAAATGCAGGGGAGACGGACAAGGTGCCGCGCAGTCGCGTTAGGCGCGCGCGGCGACCGTTGAAGCTTGCTCATGAGTGTGGCTCCTTTGAGAGAGAACGTTCTGCCGGCAGAGAGCATCTTCTACCGTTCCGTTCACGCGGGAGTCGGCGCGGTGACGCAGATCACAGAAGTGAAAACTGCCTAACGAACTGATCAGTCGCTGGCAGGCTCTACCTTCGCGCGATAGAGCGTGCAGGTCCTGCCGATCACTTGGACGACTTCGCTGGCAGTCGCGCGCGCCAACGCGCCGGCGGCGTCCTGTACCGGCTGGGCGAGGCGCTTGCCTAACGAGACCTTGACCAACTCGTGCGTCCGCAGAGCGTCGTCCAGCGACGCGATCAGGGGCGCCGTGATGCCCTCCTGCCCCACGTGCACTATCGCGGCGAGCTTGTGCGCCCGCGAGCGCAGCAGGGCCCTCTCCTTGCCGCGCATCAGCGGCGCTTCCCCGAGAGAGCGAATGCGCCCATCGGATTCAGCGGCTCGCCCTCCCAATAGCGCTCGCGATAGACGAGCACCTGAAAATGCAGATGCGGTGCGCTCGGCGCGGCATTCCCCGATGAGCCGACGTAGCCGATGATGTCGCCGCGTTTCACGTCGCTCCCGTCGCGCAACCCGCCGCCGTAACGATCCAGGTGAGCATAATAGTAAGTGAAGCGGCGCTGGGGATCGGTCTGGAAGATCGTCAGCCCACCTAACGAGTTGAATCCCATCCGCAAGACCTGTCCGTCGTCCGACGCCAGCACCGGCGTGCCGCGCGGGGCGGGAATATCCAGAGCCTGATGCCGCCTGGCGCCGTTGTCCCGCTGCGCCTCGTACGAATCCACCAATCTGTCCACACCCACCCCTTCTACAGGCACCATCAGCCGGCGGCCGCGCAGCAGCTCGGCGGGGCTCGGCGCGGGCGCCACCTTCACCGGCGCGGCTCGCGTGACATTCGACGGCGCAGGGTCTCTGGGCGGCGGCATTGGTGTGAGCACGCCGCCGCACGCGAGCACGCCTAACGTCACACCCAACCGTGCGGCGACTTGCGCACACACGCGGCCCCGCCCCCGCCCCCGCCCCCGCCGCCCTCTCCTAAGGGACGCAGAGTGAACAGGCTTATTGTCGCAATTCATCGTCCGAATCAGGTGACAGATCCCAAGGTTTCCGGGTTTCGCTCCACGTAATGCCGCCCGCACACAGTTCGCTAAGTCCCTGTCGCACGCCAAGATATCGTTGGGGGGCTGCGAAGAAAACGCGCTGCCGCGTGAGACGGAGTACTCGGCACGCCCCTCGCCACCACTCATGGCCTGGACGTCCAGGAGCAGCACCATGTCACGCAGCTTATCGCCTCTCAGAAACTCCGCTCTTGCGATCTTGTTCCTTGCGGCCATCACAGCGTGCGACGGGATCGTCGGCCTGGACGGGTTGGGTCATGAACAGCGTAATCTGGAACGTGCGCGCGACCGCTGGCGCGCGGCCAACGTGTATGAGTACGAGATTACCGTCGATCGGCGCTGCGAGTGCCTGTACACCGGCGCGATACGCATGTTGGTTCGCAGCGGCGTCCCGGTAGCCGCCGTCGACCGCTTCAGCGGCTTCCCGGTCGCCGGGCACGTGCTGCGCTACTATCCCTCCGTAGAGGAGCTTTTCGATTTGATCGACGATGCGCTATACGGCTCCGCCGACGATGTAGACGTCTCGTACGACGGCGTCTACGGATACCCTCGCCTAACGTCAATCGATTACAGTCGTGCTTACGTCGACGACGAGCTGCACTTCGACATGCGCGAATTTCGCCGCTTACGCTGACTGATGCCGATGCGTCGCGCGCTGGCCGGACTAGCGTTGTCACTCGCCGCCTGCGGCTTGGTAACGGGGACCGATAGCGATGGCGACGTCGCTTCACTGGCGGCCGCCGAGTCGCGCTGGCGCGGCGCCGGCGTGCAGGATTATCAGATTGTGGTCCAGTACAGCTGCTTCTGTGCTTATACGCGGCCGGTACGCCTGACTGTACGCTTCGGCAGCGTCGTCTCACGCGTGGACGCAGAGACAGGCCAGCCCGTGCCGCCGCACGGCGCCGACGTTCGTGATGTCGCGGGGTTGTTCGGTCTCGTACGCGATGCGATCGCCCGGCCGGCGGCCTCGCTCAGCGTGCGTTACGACCCGACATACGGCTTCCCGACGAACATCGCGATCGACTACATACGCAATGCAATCGACGACGAGCTGAGCGTAACGACGTCGCAGTTTCAGCCGCTCCGCTGACGGCTGCCGGAGCTGTCAATCGACCCCGGCATCTAGCGTCGAGGACACGACGGCTTCCGCCTCGATCTCGACCAGCATGGCAGGGTCGATTAGCCGGCTCACCTGCACC
>JBQTJS010000076.1:0-2666 GCA_052386875.1 Gemmatimonadaceae bacterium | reverse complement strand
GTCATGGCAATTCGAGTGGGCATCAACGGCTTCGGACGCATCGGGCGCCAAGTCGTGCGTGCAGCAAAAGAGCAGGCCACTCCGGGCATCGATTTCGTCGCCGTCAACGACGTCACCGACACGAAGACGCTGGCTCACCTGTTCCAATACGATTCTGTGCACGGACACTTCGACGGCAGCATCACTCACGCCGCCGATGCACTGACAATCGACGGCGACACGATCAAGGTCCTCTCACACAAGGACCCGGCTGCACTCCCGTGGAAAGACCTCGGCGTCGATATTGTGCTCGAGTCGACCGGCAGGTTCACCAATGCTCCCGATGCGCAGAAACACATCGACGCAGGGGCGAAAAAGGTCATCATCTCGGCACCGGCAACAGGCGAGCATATCACCATCGTTATGGGGGTAAATGACCAGAAATACGACCCCGCTGCACACAACATCATCTCAAACGCGTCGTGCACGACGAACTGCCTCGTCCCGATGGTCAAGGTCATCCGCGATTCGTTCGGCTTCATACACGGGACGATGGTGACAATCCACTCGTATACCAACGATCAACAGATCCTCGATTTGCCGCATAAGGACCTGCGGCGCGCGCGCGCGGCTGCGTTATCCATCATCCCGACGACCACCGGCGCAGCGAAGGCGACGTCACTGGTAATCCCTGAAGTCAAGGGAAAGATCGACGGGATCGCGATCCGTGTCCCCACACCTGACGTCTCGCTCACCGAGCTTGTCGTGGAAGTCGAGCGCGCGGTCACGATCGCCGAAGTGAACGCCGCGTTCCAAGAGGCGGCCGAAGGAGACCTCAAGGGGATTATCGCGTACTCGGAAGAGGAGCTGGTTTCGGTCGACTACATCGGCAACCCACACTCGTGCATCGTCGACGCCAAGAACACCAACGTGGTGGACAAAACTCTTGTGAAGGTCTCCGGTTGGTATGACAACGAGTGGGGCTACGCCAACCGTTGTCTGGACCTCATCCGGTTCATCGGCGCGAAACTGCGAGCCGTCAGCGCGGTGTGAGCCGCCAGCGCGAGTTGCGGAAATGAAGAAGCAGACGATCCGCGATTTGCCGGCGGACGCGCTGCGCGGCCGGCGTGTACTCGTTAGGGTGGATTTCAATGTCCCACTCGACGAAGCGGGGGAGGTAAGTGATGACACACGTATCCGGGCGGCACTCCCCACGCTCGAGGCGCTGGCTGCCGCCGGCGCGCGCGTCGTACTGCTGTCGCATCTTGGCCGGCCCAAGGGGGGGGCGGGGGGCGCCGCGCAGCCGCAGTACTCCCTGGCGCCCGTCGCGCGCAGGCTCGGCGATCTGACCAGCCGAGCCGTGTTCTTTCACGCGGAATCGCTGGGCGAAGCGGCAGTGGCTGCGACCAAAACGTTAGGCGAAGGCGAGATCCTGCTGCTCGAGAACACGCGCTTTCACAGCGGCGAAGAGAAGAACGACGACGCCCTGGCGCGCGGCTTCGCCCAGCTCGGTGACGTGTACGTCAATGACGCCTTCGGCGCCGCGCACCGGGCACACAGTTCCACAGCCGGCGTAGCCGCGCACTTGCGGCCCGCTGTCGCCGGCCTCTTGATGGAGAAGGAGCTGACCTACCTCGGAGCGGTGCTCGCCGATCCGGAGCGGCCATTCATTGGCATACTCGGCGGCGCCAAGATCTCCGGTAAAATAGACGTCATCCAGGCGCTCCTTCCGAAGGTCGACGGCCTACTCGTGGGCGGCGCGATGGCGTGTACGTTCTATCGCGCCATGGGATTGGAAACCGGAAAGTCGCTGGTGGAAGCCGACCGCGTCGACCTGGCGCGGACGCTGCTCGACAGCGCACGGATGCGCCTGACGTTGCCGCATGACTGCGTCGTGGCCCCGTCACTGGAACGCAGCGAGGCGGCCCACATCGTTAGGCGCGACGCCATCCCTCCTGCGGAAGCGATGTACGACATCGGGCCTGCTAGCATGGCTTCGTACGCGCGCGCCATCCAGACAGCGAAGACGGTGCTCTGGAACGGTCCCATGGGCGTCTTCGAGACAGCGCCATTCGACAGGGGCACACGCGCGATAGCGGACGCGATGGCGCGGGCGACAGCTGCCGGTAGCACGACGATCGTCGGCGGCGGCGACTCGGCGGCCGCCGTCGAGAACGCCGGACTCACGGCGAGCATGAGCCACGTTTCGACCGGCGGCGGCGCGTCCCTCGAACTCCTCGAAGGGAAAACGCTCCCCGGCGTCGCGGCACTGACGGATCGTTAACATGCGCCTGCGTCCGCCGGTCTTCGCAGCGAACTGGAAGATGCATCACGGGCCCACCGACGCCCGCGACTTCATGCGCACGTTCCTGGCCCATGTGCACCGCCGCAGCGACCGTACTTTGCTTTTCTTCCCGCCTGCGGTGACGCTCGCCGCCGTAGCCGAGTCGCTGCGTGAGCGCAGCGATGTGCTGCTCGGTGTACAGAACATTTATTGGGAAGACAAAGGTGCGTTCACCGGCGAGCTGTCCGCAGCCATTGCGCGCGACGCGGGTGCGTCTGTCGCCCTGATCGGCCACTCCGAACGGCGCCATGTATTCGGTGAAACGGATGACGCTGTCGGGCGCAAGGTCGCCGCAGCGCTGCAAGCACGCCTAACGCCGCTCCTCTGCGTCGGCGAAACTCTC
>JBQTJS010000075.1:0-5124 GCA_052386875.1 Gemmatimonadaceae bacterium | reverse complement strand
GGGCCTGGTGCAACGCTCTCTCGGTGCGGCTGCGCCAGGTTGCGATCGGCCAGCGCTGCACTAACGCCAAGAGGGTGATGTTGTCGCTGTCGCCGGTGTTCGCCGCGTAGTTCATTCCGCGCGGCGTCTTCGTTACAGCCGAGAAAACCTGGACGGCGGTCCGTCCCTCGAGGAGCCGCGGCACGTCGCTGTGACCGCGCGTGCTGCGCTCAAGCGGATCGCGATTCCACAGCAATAGATCGTCATGCAGGTCTGCCACAAGCAGTGTGCCATGCAGCGCTCTCGCAGCTGCGCTCACAGGTATAAGGCCAGCCGGGATGAAAGTGTTCTGGCGCGCTTCGATGAGCCCTGGCAGTGCCAGTAAGCCGCCTGCGAGCGTCGCCGTGAGCGCGAGCAACACGCCGATGAGCACCCTTCGCTGCTTTCGCATTGTATGCGAAAAGTGCGCGCTCAGCGGGCGAATCGGGAGCCGGGATTTACGTGGGCGATAGAGATGTTGTAAAGCGCGACGCCTGGTCGCCAGTCATGCAGAGGCGCACACCTCCGGACGAACGCTGGCCGGCTATTGTCCGTATAGGCGCGAACGCGATGTATTGCGTAGGTGTTGCTGCCAACCATCTGTTAGGCGACTCGAGAACGCGGAGTTATCTCGCATGCCTTGTCTCATCGCTCTCATAGCGCTCGCTGCCCCTCGTGTCGTGGCACTGGGTCTCTGGTTCTTCAGCAGCTGGTTCAGCGGCATGTTCGACTCGATCCTCTGGCCCGTGCTCGGTTTCTTCCTGGCGCCTACGACTCTGCTCTGGTACAGTGCGGTTCAACACTGGTTCGGCGGCGTTTGGTCGCTGTGGCCGGTTGTCGGTTTGGTGCTTGCCGTGCTCATCGATCTCTCGCCGGCATCGGGCCGGAAGTAGTCCTTCTGTATCACGCGGCTCATCTTTGGGCCACAACCAGGAGCACACGTGACAATCTCGGAAACACTGGTCCCCGAATTCGACGAGGAGATGGCCACCACTCGGCGGCTGCTCGAGCGCGTGCCCAGTGACAAGGGGCCGTGGAAACCGCACCCCAAGTCGTTCGCGTTAGGCCACCTTGCCCAGCTGGTCGCCACGATGCCGGGCTGGGTCACGCGCATGGTGGGCACCAGCGAGATCAATCTCGCCGGCGGGGCAGGCTACAGCCTTGAGAGCACGGAATCACTGCTAGAGCAGTTCGACAAGGTCGTAGGAGAAGCACGGACCGCAATCACCAAGGCGAGCGACGCCGATTACGATGTCGCGTGGTCCCTCAAGATGGGCGACCAGGTACTCTTCACCACGACGCGCGGCAAAGCGGTGCGCCAGACCATCAACCACCTCGTGCATCATCGTGGTCAGTTGACCGTATATCTGCGACTGCTGGACGTCCCCGTCCCCTCGATTTACGGACCGACCGCCGATGAACCTTGGGGAGGCGGGAAGGGGGGGTAGCTGACTTGGCAGCCTTGGTGATGACCGCGGCGCTCTTTGAGCGGCCCGTAACGCTCACGAGCAAACGTTAGGTAGCTTTACTTGGGACCAAAGTCATGGAATTTCAACTCGATTCAGCCGTTGCCGTTCTGCAGCGTACGCCGGACACATTGCGCGCGCTGCTCGAGGCCCTCCCGGAGCCGTGGGTGCACGGCACGGAGGGTCCCAAGACGTTCAGTGCGTTCGACGTTGTGGGTCACCTCATCGACGGCGAGGAGACGGATTGGATGACGCGCTCACGCATCATCCTCGCGGGGGGCGCAGTTCCGTTCGAGCGCTACGACCGCTTCCGGCACTGGCAGCGCAATGTCGGCCGGTCCCTCACCTCGCTGCTCGACGAATTCGCCGTGTTGCGCTCGGCGAACCTCGCCGAGGTGCGCTCTTGGGGGGAGCTAACGCAGGACCAGCTCCGGTTGCCGGGGATGCATCCCGTGCTGGGGCCGGTGACTCTGCGGGAACTTCTCGCGGCCTGGGTGGTTCATGATCTCGGACACATTGCGCAGACCGCGCGTGTGATGGCGAAGCAATATCGCGCGGAGGTTGGTCCCTGGGTACCGTTCCTCCCGGTTCTGACTGACCACGAGACACCGCGCTCGTAACGCGCGGCTTATCAGGTCCGAGCCTAACCATTGGCACGGCGGACGCACTACTTATCACTCGCGCCCCTAACGATTCGTACAACGGCCCACTGCTGACCAATCCGGTACCTAACGAGCAGCACAACGGCCGCACTGCCTATCACTCCAGCAACTAACGATTCGTACAACGGCCCACTGCTGACCACTCCGGTACCTAACGAGCAGCACAACGGCCGCACTGCCTATCACTCCAGCATCGAACGACTCGCATGACGGACGCACTGGTGGACCTCCGTACGCTTCTACAGCGCGCCCTGGACTGGCCCGACACGCACCTTACCTTCGACGCTGCTGTCGCGGACGTTCCAACCGCGGCGCGCGCCGCGAGAGTCGCCAATCATCCGTGGTCCCTCTGGCAGATCCTCGAGCACATGCGGCGCGTGCAAGCCGACGTCCTGGACTTCTGTGTGAACGCGGGGTATCGCGAGCCAGAATCTTCCTACTACTGGCCGGAAAGCGCCGAACCGCCGACGCCTAACGCGTGGCGCGAAAGTGTCGCCGCCTTCAAACGCGACCTCGCCGCACTGCAGCGCTTGGCCGGCGACGCCGATTGCGACCTCTTTGCCAAGATACCGCACGGCACGGGACAGACCTACGTGCGCGAGTTCCTGGTGATGATCGACCACAACTCGTATCACGTCGGACAGATGATCGCCGTTCGGCGCGCCCTCGGCGCCTGGCCCGCGAACTAAGAGAGCCGGGATGCCCCAAGCTTACCCGTTCCAATTGTGGGAGCCACGTGGCGTGGCTGTACGTCCGGTGACCTGCCTCTGCGCTAGTCACCGACTGAGCGGCACGCCTGCTTGAAGGGGTGGGCACAGGGCTCAAGGAGACCCGCATCGCTCGCTGTGAAGTCAGCCGGCGGCAGATATATCAGCGGCTGGCTTATCAGCGGATCAAGGCGGCGCAGTTGATCGCGAATGGCGGACTTGGCGAACGTGCGGTGTGCCGCGCGAAAAGCCGTCCAGAGTCTCGCTCAGCCCGGCCTGCGCAAGTCTACGGGCGCCAACCGGCTCAGCCCGGACTGCGCGAGCGTTCGTGCGTCACAAGCGTATACGTTAGGCAGTCCGGCCGCGCATAGTGGCCGCTGACGTCGAGAGTCATCTGCTCCCGCCTAACGTGATCCAGATCCAGCCCGGCGACCAGCAGCACAGGCTCCTCGAACGCCGGCCCGGCGACGTAAGAACCGTCGGGTGCGATGATCGCGCTGCCGCCGCGCAGTACCCAGCTGTCGTCACCGGGGGCCTTCCCCGCGTGCCGCTCCAGCTCGGCCGGCAACCCCCGCGCCCGCATCAGCGATCCTGCAGCCAATACGAAACAGCGGCCCTCGAACGCGTAGTGCCGGCTGGCGATCTGGTGCATCTCGTGCACTGTCGGCCACAGCGCCGCATGCATCGTCTCACCGCTGTCGTGCATTGCCTGACGAGCGAGCGGCATCCAGTGCTCCCAGCAGACGAGTCCACCCACGCGGCCATTCGGAGCGTCCACAGCGCGCAGACCGTGCGCATCCCCCGGCCCCCATACCATGCGTTCGCTGTACGTGGGCACGAGCTTGCGGTGGTGGTTTGCGAGACCCCCGTCGGGAGTGAAAGTGAGCAGGGCATTGTACAATGTCCCGTTGCCGGGCCCCGCCGGAACACGCTCGGACACGCCGATGACAATCGTTAGGCCCAGCTCGGCGGCCAACACAGCGAGGCGCGTGGTCTCGGCGCCTCCAACCACGACGCTGTTCGCTGCATAACGAGCGAAGACCTCCTTCGCCGGCGCGTAGTCCCATAGCGCCACATCGCGGCAGACATCGAGCCACACGGGATAGCCGGGGAGGAACGTCTCCGGAAAGACGATCAGGCCGGCGCCCTGTGCGGCAGCGCGGCGCGCGTACTCCTCGCAGGTGTCCAGTGCAGCGGCAAGTGACGGCGCAACCTCCGGCTGTGCCAGCGCGACTTTCACCCGCGTCATGGAGCGATCCTCCTCATCGCCTTATGCAGCCCTAGCGTGGCTCCACTGCGCGGCGAGGGCGTTATGACCCTGTGTCGGCGCCGGGCGTATCGCGCCGCAGCGCGCCGCGCACAAGTCGCCAGCCGACCACACCAGCCGCGGCCGAAGCGAGCAATACGCCGAGCTTCGCCTCTTCCAGCCGCGTCGTCCCCTCGAATGCCAGCCCGCCGATGAACAGCGCCATCGTGAACCCGATCCCGCCCAACCAGGCCGCGCCGTGCAGTGCTTTCCAGGTGACCTCGTTAGGCAGCGTCGACCATCCTTTACGTACAGCCAGCCAGGAGAACAGCGTAATGCCCAGCGGCTTCCCGATGAGGAGCCCTGCCATGACACCGATCCCCACGACGCTTGTCCACGGCGCGCGCGCGGCCGAAAGATCGACCCCGGCGTTAGCGAGCGCAAAGATCGGCAGGATGCCGAAGGCTACAGCCGCAGCCAACGCATGCTCCAACCGCAGTAACGGCGCCTGCACTGCCTCGCTCGCGCTCTCGATCGCGTGGATGGCTTCCTGCTGCCCCTTGCTCGTGATGACTTTGAGATCGCCGGTTTCCGCGGCATCGAACTCGTTGACGAGATCTCGCGCCAAAGCCGAATACTCGGCTGCATCGATCCTCGTGCGCACCGGAATGCTGAGCGCCAGCAACACTCCGCCGATCGTAGCATGGACACCGGACGCCTGCACAGCGAGCCAAAGCAGCACACCCAACGCGAGATACGGCGCGAGGTGCCTAACGCCGAAAACATTCAAGGAGACGAGGCCGGCCAGCGTGACAGCGCCGACTGCGAGAGCAACGCCGGAGACGCCGCTCGTGTAGAACAGGGCGATCACCAGGATGGCACCCAGGTCGTCGATGATAGCCAGCGCCGTGAGGAAGATCTTCAGGCCCACCGGGCAACGCGGTCCCATCAGCTGCAGCACGCCGAGCGCGAAGGCGATGTCCGTCGCCATCGGCACCCCCCAACCGCGCAGCGCATCCGATTGC
>JBQTJS010000074.1:0-48007 GCA_052386875.1 Gemmatimonadaceae bacterium | reverse complement strand
TACGGCGCATCCGACTTCTTGGCGATGATCCCCTCGAGCCCCATCGCGGTCACCTCGCGCAGGAAAGCGTCTCCCTCGCGCTCGATGTGCGACAGGTAGCGCACAGCCCCGAGCTTGGGAACGAGGTCCGCCAGGAGCTGCTTGCGGCGCACGAGGGGAAGCCGGCGCAAGTCTTGGTCCTCGAATGCCAGGAGGTCGAACACAAAGAACGCCGCGGGAAGCTCGACGGCCGCGCGCCTAACGTGAGTCGGCGACGTTAGGCGGCCGCGTTGCTGCAGCTTCGCGAAGCTCGGCTTGCCGTCGTCGTCCAGCACCACCACCTCGCCGTCCACAATGCACGACTCCACCGGCAGAGCCTTGATCGCCCGCGCCACCTCCGGGAAAACAGCCGTGTAATCGTTGCCGTTGCGGCTGAGAAGCAGCACCTCGCCGTCACTCTTGCTTGCAAGCAGCCGGTAGCCGTCGAGCTTCAGCTCGAACAGCCACCCATCGCGCGTAAAAGCCCGGCTGGCAGGCTCGGCGAGCATCAGCTGGACGGATCTGGGTTCGAGCGGCACCTGCGGTACGTCCTCCCCCTCCCCCTCCCCCTCCCCCTCTCCATCGCCTTCCCCTTCGCTATGCAAGGCTTTGCGTAGCTTCGCAGCCGGCGTCTGTCCCGCCTTCACCTCCTCGACAGTGAGTCCGCTCAGTACCGACTCCTCAGGGAACTCGTCGCCGGGGACCTTCACCCAGGCGTCCCGCTCCTTGATAAGCAACCAGTCCTTTTCACTCTTCTTGATCTTCACCAGCGTCCACCTGCCGTGGAGCTTGTAGCCCTTAAGCTCGAAGAGGAGCTTCCCCTTTTCGAGACCGGCACGGAAGTCTTCAAGCGGTACCCATTCACCGCGATCCCACACGATGATCCCCCCGGCGCCGTAGTTGCCGGCCGGGATGACTCCTTCGAAATCGCCGTACTCGAGCGGGTGGTCTTCCACCCGTACCGCCAAACGCTTGTCACTGGTGTCGTAGGACGGCCCTTTGGGAACGGCCCAGGAGCGGAGGACGCCGTCCATTTCCAGACGCAGATCGAAATGGAGCTGTCTCGCCGCGTGCTTGTGCACAACGAAGAGCCGTCCCTGTTCAGCTGAGACGGTGCCGACTGGCTCTGGTGACCTGTCGGCGGACCGCTTGGCGCGGTAGGTACTCAGCGCCTCCGGCCGGCTGGCAGCGTCGCGACTTTCAGTCATAAACCGGCTCGCCTTCCCCCTGCTCTACGGGTGCGCGTGCGCGCCAGGGAACGGCGGCCGTTGAGGTGCAGCCGCCTTGAGCGCAGCCTTTGAGTGCAACCGCCTTGAGTGCAGCCTTTGGTTGCAACTTTTGAGTGCAACGGCCTTGGGTGCAGACTTTGGTTGCAACTTTCGAGTGCAACCGCCTTGAGTGCAGTCTTTGATTGCAACTTTTGAGTGCAACCGCCTTGAGTGCGGCCTTTGATTGCAACCTTTTAGTGCAACCGCCTTTGATTGCAAACCGTGTTGTGCCAGTACGATCGGCTTCCCTCCGCGCCTGCAATCACAGAATTGAAGCGAGTGTACCATGTGGAGATCGCCGCGAGCGATTAGTAGCTTCTTCCTCTCACGCTTCCCTTAAAGCCCATGCCAGCCCGATCCATTGGCACCGCCACCATATCCTTCGGCCTCGTCTCTGTCCCCGTCTACGTTTATTCCTCAGCGGAGTCCAAGGCGAGTGTCTCCTTCAACATGCTGCACAAGAAGTGCGGCTCGCGACTCAAGCAGCACTACACGTGCACGCAGGACAACGAACTCGTCAGCCGCGAAGACACAGTCAAGGGGTACGAGTTCGCCAAGGATCAATACGTTGTCTTCACACCGGAAGAGCTGAAGGTACTGGAAGAGAAGGCCACCAGCACGATCGACGTTGTCGAGTTCGTCCCCCTGGCGACTGTCGAGCGCGAGTACCTCGACAGGGTGTACTATCTGGGCCCGGACAAGGGAGGCGATCGCGCTTACAGGTTGCTGGCGCGGGCTCTCATGGAGACCGGCAGAGCCGCGTTAGGCCAGTATGCCGCGCGTGGCCAGCAACATCTCGTGCTCTTGCGTCCGCGCAACGGAGTGCTCGTTATGGAGCAACTGCATTACGCGGACGAGCTGAGGTCGCCGAGTGAAGTACCCGTTCCGGAGGGCGAAGTGAAGCCCACTGAGCTGGCCCTCGCGAAGCAGCTAATCGAGCAGACGGCCGTGGACGAATTCGTGCCGGCGAAGTATCGCGACACTGTGCGCGAGCGAGTGATGGATGCGATCCAGCGTAAGATCGAAGGCCAGGACATCACGGCGGACGCCAAGACCGACGGCGGCGCCAAGATCATCGATCTAATGGAAGCGCTCAAGGCGAGCCTAACGAAGTCGCCGGCGGCGGCCGAGGATGCGGCGCGCCCGCGCAAGGCGGCAGGGAGAACGGCCAAGGCATCGTGAGGATTCTGGTCGGGACGAGCGGCTTCGCGTTCAAGGAGTGGCGGGGAGTCTTTTATCCCGAGGGGCTCAAGGACGACGCGATGCTCGCTTACTACGCGAGCCGCTACCCGACCGTCGAGATCAACAACACGTTCTATCGCTTGCCCAGGGAGAGCGTGCTGCTCGACTGGGCTGCTCAGGTGCCGCAAGGTTTCACGTTCACGATAAAGGCGAGCCGGCGCATCACACACTTCGCGCGGCTCAAGCCTGACGCGGCGTCCGCGCTCGACTTTCTCCTCAAGAACTCGGCCACGTTAGGCGGACGTCTGGGACCGATCCTCTTTCAGTGCCCGCCCGATCTCCACAAGGATATCGAGCGCTTGCGCGCGTTCCTCGCGCTGCTTCCTAACGAGCGCCGCTGCGCCATGGAGTTCCGCCACGCGAGTTGGTTCGCTGACGATGTGCTGGCCGAGTTACGCTCGCGCCATGTGGCGTTGTGCGTGTCCGAGCAGGAGGACTTTCGCGCACCGCTGCTGAGCACGGCGTCGTGGGGTTATCTGCGGCTGCACCGCCCGCACTACTCTGCCGCGGAGCTCGCGGAGTGGCGCCGGCGCGTGGCCGAGCAGCCCTGGGGCGAAGCGTACGTTTTCTTCAAGCACGACCATGCAGATGGCTCGGGGCCCCCCGCTGTCGAGGCCTTCACGCGCGCCGGCGAGATGTAGCCGACAACGCCGCGCACCGAACGCTATGCAGGTGGCTTCGGTTCCAACGCCATCTCATCCAGAAAGCGGTGGCCGAGCGTCGCCTGCCCCGCGCGGCTCGCGACGCGCGTCATCACCAGGCGCTGCTTCGCCCTTGTCATGCCGACGTACAGGAGCCTGCGCGCCTCCTCCATCTCGTGGACCTTTAGCTCACCCCTGCGATCGCACCCCGGCAGCTCGCCGTCCTCCACGCCGACCACATAGACTCGCAAAAACTCCAGCCCTTTAGTGGAGTGTAAAGTCAACAGATTGACGCGATCGCAGTCCGGCTCAACGCCCTCGGACTTGGCCGACAGCAGGATGCGCTCGACAAACGTGCTGATCTGTTCGTCCAGCGGACCGTCCGGTATTTCAGCCAGGAGCCGCTGCAGCCGTGACATGATCGAAGGATACAGCTGCTCCGCGGTCCGCTCCGCGCGGATCTTTTGCAGCCGCTGCATCCCGCCTAACGCGCCGATGACATCCTCGATAGTGGGCGCGGACGGATCTTCCCTGCGTTCGTTCTCGTACCACTCGAGCGCGGAGCTGTACCTGCCGAGAGCGTACACATCGCAGAAACCGCGGAAGATCTGCGCTTCGGCGCACAGCGATCCCTCCGGACACAGCGCCAGCGCCACCCCCAGGTGATCCAGCAGGTTCACGAGCGCTGTTTTACGCGCGCGCGCTGCCTGTCCCTCCTTGAGCTTCTGAAAGACACGCGCGAGAGTGCGCGCGTCGTCCAGCGCGCGATGCGACTGACCGGCAGCGATACCGAACCGGCGCGCAAGGTCCGGTAGACTGCAGCTTGTGCGCAGGAGGTCGCGTGCGAGCGGCAGCGTATCGAAACAGTCGCGCACGGCGAACATCGGCTCGGTCTGCTGAACGGCGCGCTCGAGGATGCGAAAGTCGAAGTGGTAGCCGTTATGCGCCACGAGCGTGTCATCGCCGCAGAACGCGCGCAGCTTTGACCAGACCGGGCTGAACGCCGGAGCGTCAGCGACGTCGGAGTCGTAAAGGCCGTGAACTGCCGAAGCCGCAGCAGGGATCGCTGCGCTCGGCCTAACGAGCGAACCAAACTCGGCGACGATTTCTCCATCGCGAACGCGAACCGCTCCGACGTCTATGATTTCCGCGCGCGCCGCGTTCTTGTCTGTAGTTTCGAAATCTATGACGGTAAAGTCGCGCAGCGCATCGAAACCGCCGTCGATCTCTATAAGCTGAAGGGCCTTGAAGACACCCAGAGCGGTTCCCAGGTACGGAGTGTCGGCGGCAGCGATCCGTTCCGCGGCAGCGTCAGTCACATCGCCGCGGCCAGCTCTGAAGCCCATTGTCGTCAACATGCCGCACACGGCGATCTCCGCGCCATGTAACGCCGGGAGCGCGACCCTCCGGCGTTGCGCGCGCGCCAGACGGAGCCGGCGAGCCAACCTAACGACCTCCTCGTGCTCCAGCGGGTCGCTCAGCTCATCGTGCCGCTGCTCCAGCGCCGAGTGCGCCGGGCCCACGCGCTGCGAGAGGAGTTCGCGGATAAGCGGCTCCAGCTGCAGGTGTGCCCGCGCGAGACCGGCGAGGTTGCCGTGGCGAGTCAGCGCCCGACGGATCTTCTTCGCTTCCGCGTGCTCACGCGGCAACTGTGCGGCACGATGGTGCAGATAACTCTGCAAGTCCAGCTTCCCTGCTCGTTGGCGCGCTTCGTCGATGAGCGGGCGCGGCAGCGCCGCCGCGAGAAACTTGTCGCGCTCGATCGAGTCCGTCGGGTTCGCTATCACTCGTAAGGCGGCGACTACATAGGCCACTACGCGTTCATCGGCGAGGGCGCGTCCGCGCACCAGACGACTCGCGATACCGGCATTAGTGAGGGCAGTCTCCAGGATGTAACCGATCCTGTGCTTGCGGTACAGCAGGGCTACCTCGCCTAACGGATGGCCGTGAACCGCGCGATCCCGCACGATATCCTGCACGATCCACGCGGCTTCGTCCTCCTGCGTCTTGAAATGGAGAGCCTGGACGTCGAAAGGAGTGCTCTTGTCGGCGCACGGCGGCTCGCGATCGAAGAGCGACGGATTGGCGGCCATAAGACGACGCGCCAGCGCGAAGATCTCGCGCGGGCAGCGACGATTCTCTGGCAGATGCAGCACGTCGCGAGGCGAGATACCGAAGTGATTCATGAACTTGCTGAAAACGCGCTGGTCGGCGCCGGCGAACTCGTATATCCGCTGCTCGTCGTCGCCGACCGCGAAGACATGTTTGTGCTCATCGGCCAAAGCGCGCAGGACCCGGTACTGGGCGCTGCTCAGATCCTGAAACTCGTCGACGAGGATCTCGCTCCAGCGCGCGTGTAGTTGGCCCACCGGAGGATGCAATTCCACCAGATCAGCGGCCTTGAGCACGAGCGTGTCGAAATCGACGACGTTGCGCTGCGCGAGATACTGCTCGTATCGCTCGAAGAGGACTTGCTCGTTAGGCCTGAGTTCCTTTTCCTGCAGGCGATACCTGGAGAAATCGCCCAGGAGTTTGCCATGCCAGCCGCGCCGCCCTTCCAATCGCCGCAGCACTTCCAGCTGATACTCTTCGTCAGCAATGCCGAAACCACGCTCGACTCCCACGTGTGACCCGTGCTCTCGCAAAAGCTTAGCGCAGAACGCGTGGATCGTCCCTTTGCGCACCCCCTCCGCTCGCGCGCCGAGCAGGTGTTCCAGGCGCGCCGCGATCTCGTCTGCCGCCTTGTTCGTGAACGTGAAAGCGCAGATACGCGCGGGGTCGACGCCATGCCGCTCGATGAGGAGGCCGATCCTTTCGATGATGCAGAACGTCTTCCCCGAGCCCGGCCCGGCGAGCACAAGCACCGCGCCGGCTGGAGCTTCTATGGCCTTACGCTGAAAAGCCGACGCTTCAGCCGAGGGCACTGTCGGCGCGCCGGCTGCGCGGGCTATGTCGGATACTGCCACAGGACGAGACCGCTCTGCGTGGTGACCGGTAAGATAGGCGCGGCGAGCCCGCTTGGCGCCCCTCCCCCTCAGGCTGCACGAGCCCGATGCGAGGCGGCGCGGCCCAACCATTTGTATGCCGCCACTCCGGCGACGAGCTGCGCGGCACCTAACGCGGACATTGCAGGCGAAGCCACGACCGCACTGGCAACTCCCGCTACTGCCGCCAGGACGAAGAGCGCCGGGAGCCAGGGGTAGCCGAGCACACGGTACGGCCGCGGCGCGTGCGGCATCCTGCGCCGCAAAGCGAAGACGCTGGCTCCACCGAGTCCGAAGAAGATCCAGTCCGCGAACACGACGCCGCTGAGGAGTGCCCCGAGATCACCGCGCGTGAATGCCAGCAGCAAGAGCGCCCACACAGTCATGATGCCGAGTGCCACATGCGGCGACCCGAAGCGCGGGTGCACTTTCGCCGCCGCACTGAAGAACACGCCGTCCGTGGCCATCGCATATACGATCCGCGAGTTGGCAAGGAGCACGACGTTCACGAACCCCAGCACCGACAGCATCGCCGCCACACTCAGCAACGTCGCTCCCAGCGGCCCGACCATGCGCGCGGCAGTATCTGCGGCGACGGCCGTGCTGAGCGCCAGACCATCCCTGCCTAACGCGCGCAAGTACACAACGTTGGCGCCGATGTAGATCGCGACCACAATAGCGATGCCGATGCCGAGCGCGCGCGGGATCGTCCGCGCCGGATCGCGGATCTCCCCTGCCAGCATGTTCATTTGCTGCCATCCGCCGATAGTGAACAGGACGGCTGTGAGTGCGGCGGCGAAGCCCGACAACGATGCGCTAGGAGCGGCTTCGCGCAGGCCGCTGACATCCCCGCCGAGCCCGGCCCACACGACGATGCCTCCGACAATCAGCGCAGCGAGCGCCGTGACTTTGGCCAGGCTCAGGATGTTCTGGACAGTCGCGCCGGGCTTGACACCGAGGTAGTTGACTCCGGCCATGATCACGATCGTGGTGGCGGCGACGCCGAGTGATCCGCCGGCCGGTGCGAGATCGACGAAGCGCGCGAGGTAGGACGCGAAGCCCACAGCAACCGCGGCGAGCGCCCCTGTGGCGATCGAGAGCAGGATCATCCAGCCGTAGAGGAAAGCTGTCAGTGCTCCGAATCCATGTTGAACGTAGACATAGGCCCCGCCGGCTTCGGGGAGCATCGCTCCCAGCTCAGCGTACGTGAGCGCACCGGCGAACGCGACGACGCCGCCTAACGCCCAGACGGCGAGGACCCACGAGCCATTGGGGAGCGCTTTGGCGACTTCGGCCGGTGTGATAAAGATGCCGCTTCCGATGATGCCGCCTACTACGAGCAGGGCCGCCGTGAAGAGTCCCAGCTCGCGGCGCAGCCTGCGCGGTGCCGGGGCCGGATCGCGGCCCGGGCGAGCACTTCCCAGGCCTGCTCCGGCTGCTGGCGGCTGGCTCACACGAGGATGAGGTCGCGCTGGTACTCGTTAGGCGTAATTCGCACGTCGCCGGCTCCCATGATCGCGTTCACCTCGCTGCGCAAGCCGATCTCGCCCGGGAAATACACTCCCGGCTCTATGGAGAACGCCACTCCGGGGATGAGCAGGCGCTCCTCGCGTGTCTCCAGGTTATCCAGGTTGGGACCCGCGCCGTGCACGTCGCGCGCGTCGAGCGAGTGCCCGGTGCGGTGCGTGAAGGCGTCGGCGAGCCCGCGCCGGCGCAGCACGTCGCGCGCCACGTCGTCCACGGCGGCGCCGCGCGGCCGCTCCCCCCTGGCCGCGGCTTGGCGCACGAAAGCGATGGCCGCATCGCGCGCGTCGCGCACGGCCGTCCAGAGGTCCAGGGTGCGCTCGTTAGGCGTCCCCAGCGAGGCCATCCAGCACTGATCGGCATAGGGGTTGCCCGGCTCGCGCGCCCAGAGATCGACCAGCAGCACGCTGCCTAACGCAATCAACTGGGGCCGCTCGGCCGACGGTGCATAATGCGGATCCGCGGCATTGGCCCCCACCGCCACATCAGGACCGTGCGTCGTCTCGAGACCCGCGCGCTCAAATGCGCCGAGGATCCACGCGTGCAGCTCGTGCTCGGCGAGGGGAGAGCCGCCGCGCGCGCGTTCCCCCGCCAGCGCGATGGCGCCGCGCGCGATCTGCGCAAGCGTCTCCGCCGTGCGCACATGCGCAACGACCTGGGCGTCGCTGAGCGTCGCATAGAAGCGCGACACCAGGTCGCCTGACGAGACGATACCGGCACCCGCGTTGCGCACCATCTCCACAACACCGGCCGGAACACGGTCCAGCACGGGCACGGCATCGCCCGGCGAGTACTCCATGGCGACTCGCTTGCCGCGCACCAGGCAAGCGACGAGCGACTCGAGCGCGGACCAGGCGCTGTAGCGCTCCCTGCGCCACTCGTTAGGCCAGTGCGCCCAGGGACCCTGCTCGATGTTGTGCGTTACGGCAGTCGGCACCCCCTCCCGCGGGATGTGCCCAAAGACGCGGCGCGTCTGCAGCCCTGCGAGGCCCAGCAGCGACGCCGCCACCGGGTTGCAGCCGCGGAAGTCGTACAGCAGCCACGCGTCCAGCTGCAGCTCCCCGAGCGCCTCCTGCACGTCGGGAAGCGTCGCCGGTGTGAGCATCATCTAGGCGGCTCTGCGTGGCAACGGCCGCCATTCGGCACGCCAGCGACACGTCCCCTCGGCGCGCGACGCGCAACGTATGTGCTCCACGACACCGCCGCTGTTCACCAACAGACGCAACATCTCGCGCAGGCCGGCCTCGTAGTAGGCACATCCTGCGGCGCGCGGAGCCGCGTCCAGCGTGACTGAAGATGCAACCTCGAGGTAGATCGATCCGCCGGAACGCGCAACCTCACCGTTGAAGTAGCGCCCCGCCAGCCGCTTGAGATTACGCGTCGTCAAAGCCTTCTTGATCAGCCCAGGAAGAAGCCTAACGAGTGCTCGGCTTGTGAACGGCAGGGTGCGGTAGGCTTCCAGCGCCAGAATGCGCCCCGCCTGGCGAAACACAGCCTCGGCGTCGGGCCGCCGCCCTATCAGCTTGGCGAGCGCGATCGCCTCGTCGCGCGCCGTGCGCTGATTGCGCTTGACGGCCTCGCTGTAGCGCTGGATCTGCATGTACACGGTGTCGGAAAGACCGAGCCGCTTGTTGCGCAACTCGCCGACTAGCTCTATCTCCGCCTCCGCAAACTTATCCGGCGAGTCGACACTGCGGACCGCTTCGAGAAAGGAAAGGGGCAGTCGCGCGTCGACGGAGGTTGTCATGGGGGATAACGAACGAGCAGCGAACCTAAGTGACATGCGTCACGCGTTCAAGCGCCGTTGCCTCTGACCACAGTACTACTGCGCACGATCGGCGGATTCGCGCTCGCACTCTGCATCGCGCGCGTCGCGTATCGCCGCGGAGCGCTCAGCGCGAGTGGTGCGCGCGCCGCGGTGCTGTCCGGAAGCGTCGCAGCCACCGCCGGCGTCCGCTGGGCGTTGCTGCTCATCGCGTACTTTTTCTCGGCGGTCGCAGTCACACACTGGCGACACGGCCGCAAGACTGCGCGCGCCCGGTCGCTGGTGGCCAAGCCCGGTGCGCGCGACGCGCGGCAGGTCTTCGCGAACGGCGCCGTCTTCAGCGTCGCAGCTGTCGGCGCTGCCATTACCGGCAACGCGACGTCAGCGGCGGCAGCTCTGGGCGCATTGGCGACATCGGCAGCTGACACCTGGGCGACTGAAATCGGCAGCGCATGCGACGGCGATGTGCGCATGCCGGGGACGTGGCGGCGCGTACCGGTCGGCCGGTCCGGCGGTGTCAGCGCGGCGGGGACTGTCGCGCTGTTCCTCGGGAGTGTCGTGTTCGGTATGTTCGCGGCAGCGCTCGGGTTCAGCGCAGATGCAGTCCGAGGAGCTGTCGTGGGCGGCGTCGTCGGGGCATTGGCAGACTCCTTGCTCGGAGGCATTGTGCAGGAGCGGCGGCAATGTCTTGGGTGCAGCCTGGTAACGGAACGCCGGACGCATGAGTGTCGCGAAGGAGTCGTAAGCGACACGCAGATAGTCGGGGGAGTCCGCGGTTTCGACAATGACTGGGTAAACCTAACGAGTACGGCCGTCGGTGCCGTGGTTGCCGCGCTCATCAGTCGAGGAGGTGCCTGATGTTTCGCGTATCCGGTATGTGCTGCGCGCTTGTCGCCCTGCTTGCCACGGGGTGCGGCAGAGACGTGGGAGTGACGGGGCCGCAGCCCTTCCGTTTTGGCGGCCCGCTGCCGACGAACACGCTCATCGTCGGAACGTGGCAGCGCAGCGTCGTCACTTTCGACGAGTTCGGCTCGCCGCAGTCCTCCGATGTCACATGGGTATTCAACGCGGACGGTTCGGCTGTGCGGACGACGGTATTGCGCAACGTCGCCGGGGGTATCGCTGACCGGCGCGATGCTTTCGCGCGCTGGCAACTACAGGGGAACCAGGTGATCATCGATTTTACGGCGCCGTTCAGCGGCCGTATCCAGCTTGAGTTCCGGCGCGAAGGCGATCGGTTGATCCTCGGCGGGGAGACGTTTGTCCGGGTCTAGCGCCGGGTTACCCGCCGGCTCGTTATGTGATGTGCTCGTTGTGGGTGGCGGTCCGGCGGGTGCAGCGACGGCTGCGTTCCTGGCGGGGGCCGGGGTGCAAGTCACACTGCTCGATCGGGCGCGCTTTCCGCGCCCCAAGCCCTGCGCTGAGTTCCTGAGTCCGCAGTCGGCGCGCTTGCTCGATTCGTTAGGTGTGTTGCCCGCGGTTGCCGGTCGCGCCGCGCAGCTCGTCGGGATGCAGGTGCGCCCGTCGCGCGGCGCCACGATCGTGGGTGAGTACGCGGCCGTGCGCCGCTTCCGGCCGGCGAGCCCGCACGGCTTCGCGCTCCCGCGGCGCGAGCTGGACGAGCTACTGCTGCGCCGGGCCGCGGCGCTGGGGGCGCATGTCATCGAGGGCGAACGTGTGCTCGATCTTGTGTGCAATGGTTCTGCCGTATGCGGCGTGCGCTCGTTAGGTTCGGACGGTGTCGAGTGCGTACGGCGCTCGCGGCTGGTCGTGGGAGCCGACGGCCTGCGCTCGATTGTGGCGCGTCGTGCCGGGCTCGCGCGCACGTTGCGCTGGCCCGCGCGGCTGGCACTCGTGACGCACTACAGCGACGTTGCCGGCGTGGGCGCGCACGGCGAGATGCTGGTGGAAGAGGACGGCTACCTTGGCCTCGCCGCGATCGGCGGCGGTCTCGTCAACGTGGCGCTCGTGGTGGATGCGGCGCGAGGGAGGGCAATGCGCGGAGCGGCGGCCGACTTCCTGACACAATGGATCGCGCGGCATCCTGCGATCGCGGCGCGCTTCCAGCTGGCCCGGCGCCGGACGCCGGTGCTGGCGACGGGACCGTTCGCGTCGCGCGCGACGCGCTCGTGGACGCACGGTCTGGCTCTGGTGGGTGACGCCGCCGATTTCTTCGATCCGTTCACCGGTGAGGGGATCTACAGTGCCTTGTTAGGCGCAGAAGCACTGGCGCAGTATGCACGGCGCGCGCTGGCCGGCGACGCTCAGGCGCTCCAGTCGTACGATCGCTGGCGCCGCCGCGAATTCTCGGGTAAATGGCGTCTGGAGCGCATCGTGGCGCTGGCGGTATCGCACCCGCGCCTCATGGCCATAGCAGCGCGCGGGTTTTCGCGGCGTCCCGAGCTGGCGCACCTCCTCGTCGGCGTGACAGGCGACTTCGTTCCGGCGCGGGAAGTCTTACGCCCCGGGTACGTGCTCGGCTTGCTGGGGGCCGCGTTAGGCAAGCTGCGGGACGACCCTTTGCTGCAGCGCCTTACTTCGCCTGCATGAGCGAGCCTCGTGGCAGCGCATCCCGCTCCGGCCGTCCGGGGCAAGCAGGCCAGCCGGCGCTGGATCCCGATGCCTTCCGCAGCGTTATGGGACGCTTTGCAACCGGAATCACGGTGGTGACCGCCGCGACCGGCGACGGCCGCGACCACGGCATGACTGTGTCGGCATTCTGCTCCGCGAGCCTAACGCCGGCGCTCGTTCTCGTCTGCGTCGACCGCAGCACCGAAATGCACGAAGTGCTGCGCAACGTGGAACGCTTCGCTGTCAACGTCCTCGCGGAAGGCCAGGAGGCTACCTCGCGTCGCTTCGCCAATCTCGACGCCGCGCACCGTTTCGAGGGGATCGGCTTCCGCCGAGCTGGGTCCGGCGTCCCCTTACTGGACGACGCACTGGCACATCTGGAGTGCCGCATCACGCAGCGTTATGAAGCGGGGGATCACGATTTGCTGCTCGGCGAGGTCGAGCACGCAGCCGCACGCGATGGACGGCCGCTCCTTTATTACAGAGGTGGTTATGCCCAACTCGAGCGTTGACGTCGAGCCCGCGCCGCCCCCGCCCCCGCCCGCGCCACCGCCGTCGCCTGCGTCCTTGCCTCCCCCGCCCCTCCCCGCGTCACGGCCGCCGGCCGCGCAACGTTCGCGGCAGCGCGGGCGTTTTGCACAACGGTCCATGGAAGGCCGCGAAGCGACAGATGAGGCCGCGACGGACCCCGGGGACCTGCGCGCGTCGCTGCGCGATATCCGTCGCACGAATGCCTGGTTAGGCGGCACGCGGGCAGCCGTCAGTGAGGTGCTTCGCCTAACGCGGGGCCCGGAGCGGGCGCTCACGCTGCTGGACGTCGGCGCCGGCACCGGCGACGTGGCCCGCGCCGCGCAGCGCGCTCTTGGAGCCCGCGGCGTGCACGCCCGCACGATAGCCGTGGAACAGCCCTTCGTGCTCGCCGCCATCGGGCGCCCCGACACCGACGCAGTGTGCGCCGGCGACGCGCTGGCTCTCCCCTTCGCCGACCGCAGCGTCGACGTAGTGTTGTGTGCTCAGGTGCTGCATCACTTCGACGATACACGCGCACGCCAAGTCATCGCGGAGCTGGACCGCGTGGCGCGCGTCGCCGTTGTCATAGCCGAGCTGGAACGCAGTCGCGTCGCCGCCGCCGCGTTCCGCGTGATAGCCAGCGTCTTCCGATTCCACCCGATTACAGTGCACGACGGCCTGCTGTCGATCGCGCGCGGCTTCGAGCCCGATGAGCTGCGCGACCTTGTCCTTGGCGCCACCGGCCGCCGGGCCGCCGTGCGACGCCGGATTCCATTCCGCCTAACGGCTACCTGGCCGATTCCTTGACCAGGCACTGCGCACCTGCTCACACCTCGCATCTTCCTTCGCGCTCGCCCCATCGCCATGGCCCCGACACCTCCCTCTCACGCTCCCCCTCCCCCTCCCCCTTCCTTGCACGCTCCCTACCAGCTCGGCCCTTTGCCGGTCGGCCGAGCGATGGAAGTAGTCGATCAGCAACTGGTCCGCGCGCCGCTCAGTCTGATGTTTACGCTCGCGCGCGACGTCGAGCAGTGGCCCGCGTACCTCGCTCACTATCGTTATGTACGATTCCGCGCGCGCAGCGCCGGCGGTGGCGGACTAGTGGAGATGTCGGCTAACCGGCCGTTCGGGGTGATCAGCTGGCCCACGTGGTGGTTATCCGAGATGAGCGTTGACGAGCGGGTGCCGCAGGTGCGCTTCCGCCATGTCGCGGGAGTGACGCGCGGGATGGACGTGGCGTGGGAGTTCGAAAGCCGTAACGACTTCACGCAGGTGCGCGTGCTGCACGTCTGGGACGGGCCGCGTTGGCCGTTCATAGGCGTTTTCGCTGCGCGTCGTGTCATCGGACCGGTGTTCATACACGGCATTGCCAGCCGCACGCTGGCCGGCCTCGCGGCCACCGCGGAGCGCGAAGCTTCGAAACGTCCCACGCCGGGCCCGAGCGGCCGGGGAGCCGCCTAACGATGCGACGACGTGTGGTGGTTACCGGTATCGGCGCCGTAACGCCGATCGGCCTGACGCGCGAGGGCCTCTGGCAGGGACTCCGCTCGGAGCGCTCGGCCGTGACCACTGTGACGCGCTTCGATCCCAGCATCTTCCGCTCGCATAACGCGGCGGAGGTGCGCGACTTCGTCCCTACGGATCACCTGGAGGGGCGCCGCGCGAGGCGGCTCGACCGTTTCGGTCACTTCTCGGTGGTGGCCGCGAAGATGGCACTGGCTGACGCAGCGCTGGACTTGCAGGCCGAGGACCGCGAGGCAATCGGTACCATGATGGGATCCGCGTTAGGCGGTGTGGCGTATGCCGAAGAGCAACTCGGCCTCTTCGTCCGCGAGGGCCTGCGCTCTGTCGATGCAATGTTGGCGCTCACTGTCTTCGCCGGCGCCGCCAGCTGCAACATCGCCATGGAGCTGGGAATCTCCGGCCCCAATTCCACCAACGCCATGAGCTGCGCTTCCGGGACGATCGCGATCGGAGAAGCATACCGTCAGATCCGTGACGGCTACGCCGATGTAATGATCGCCGGAGGCGCTGAGGCACCTCTCTCCACGCTGTGTTTCGGCGCGTTTGCGCTGATCCGCGCTATGTCCACGCGCAACGACGATCCGGCAACCGCTTCGCGCCCTTTCGACCGCGAGCGCGACGGTTTCGTTATGGGCGAGGGCTCCGCCGTGCTCATCCTCGAGGAACGCAGCCGTGCGCTGGCTCGGGGGGCGCCCGTCTACGCCGAAGTGCTCGGCTTCGGGATGACGAACGACGCGCACCACATGACCGCGCCGCTGCCGAGCGGGCGCCAGGCGGCGCGGGCGATGCACATCGCGCTGAAAGACAGCGGGCTCAAGCCTAACGAGGTCGATTACATCAACGCGCACGGCTCGTCCACCCCGCTCAACGATCCGACGGAGATCGCAGCCGTAAAATCGGTATTGGGCGACCACGCCGCGCATGTGCCGGTGAGCGGCACCAAGGGCTATTACGGCCACGCGTTAGGCGCGTCCGGTGCCATCGAAGCCGCCGTATGCGCGCTGGCGCTCGAGCGCGAGTGGTTGCCGCCAACCGTGAATCTCGCGGCACCCGATCCAGCCTGCGACCTCGATCACGTCCCGCGCAGCGGACGTCCTGCACGCGTCAACGTGCTGCTTTCCAACTCCTTCGGTTTCGGCGGCATCAACGCGTCGCTCGCCATGGGGAGAGCTAACTGAGGTCCGTCCCGTAGCTCTGGCGAGAGTGACGCCGGCGGCTCTTTCCGGTCCAGCGCGCTCGAGGTTGGCGCGTATCTCTTGTCGGCCGTTGCGTCCGCGCTCTGAAGGCCTAACTAGCGCTGTGTGCTGGTCGGAGTTTCGTAACCGTCCTCTCGGCTCCATCCATCCGCGGCGATCGCCGCGAGGGCCGACGAGTCTAAGGGCAGAGAGTCAAGAGACAGGAGGCCTGCCTAACGTCAACGACGCTGGCGGGGCAACTGAAGCGTCAGCTCCTCGTGCCTCCGTTAGGTTCCCCCCCCTCCCCCTCCCCCTCCCTCTCCCCGTCGCCCAGTAGTCGCTGATTCAACCGCTCTATCTGCACTGCCATCGCATCGATGGCTTCCTCGATGCGCGACAAGCGCTCTTCGACGTCGCCGGCCGCGACGTCCCGGCGCTCCGCAAAACGATTCATAATAGGAGGTACGGTCTGATCGACGATGCGCGGCACCACGCGCAGAACGGCCCAGATCGTAACCGGAATGACTAGCGCGGCGATCAGGAAAGCGAAAAACGCTGCGGCCACGA
This sequence comes from Gemmatimonadaceae bacterium, assembly GCA_052386875.1. Taxonomy (GTDB): domain Bacteria; phylum Gemmatimonadota; class Gemmatimonadetes; order Gemmatimonadales; family Gemmatimonadaceae; genus DASYRX01. Next base: position 32,218 of record JBQTJS010000074.1, on the reverse strand, counting down.
TCATGGCATAGAGGGCGTTTGGCTGGGACTAGGTTGCTGTTGCTACCAGTCGTTCTACGTCGCCTGGGCCCATGTGTGCCAAGTCCCCGATCCAGAGCAGGAAGCAATCTTCCAGCGTTTTAGTGTGGATCAAGGAGCGCGATCACCTTACGTGGCGGACTCGCGCGTACTGGGAGCGCCGCAGCCGGCATGCCGGCACATTTCGAACAACCCGATCACCGCCTGGCCGACGGAAGGCAACGATTCGAGCAAACCGATCTCCGCACGCTGATCGACGGCAACATTTCGAGCAACCCAATCGCCGCGCACCGATTTACGGCAATCTTCCGGGTAACCCGATCCCCGCGCACCGATTTACGGCAATCTTCCGGCTAACCCAATCCCCGCGCGCCGATCTGCGGCAATCTTCCGGGTAACCCAATCCCCGCGCGCCGATCTGCGGCAATCTTCCGGGTAACGCGATCCCCGCGCAGCCTACAGCAACGTCTACTGCTCGAATTCGAACAGCGACGCGAGCTTCGTAACCTTCAGTAGGCTGCGGATATGCGCCCGCGGATGGGCAATGACGGTGACGACGCCACGCTCCTTCGCCCTCTTGTGCAGCATGACCAGCAGGCCAAGTCCTGAGGCGTCCACCTCGTCAGTCCCCGTTAGATCGATAGTCAACGACCCTGCTCCCAGCTCCCCCGCTCGATCGAGACAATCGAGCGCCACAGCGCGGAAGTCCACGCGCGTCCCGGCGTTCAAGCTCGCCGGGGCTGTTACGGTGAGCGTCGCAGGAGTAGCGACCGCAGGCATATAAAACATGGGTGCCGCGCTAGGAGCGAGCGCCGTGCCAGCTGCGTCATGCACAGCAAACGTCGCTGCAGCAAACGTTTCTGAGCCGGGTCAACCAGCTCCGTGCCCAACGTCGCCCGCAGATCGCCAGTCTTGCGGGCATTTGCCACGCTTGACCCGGTGTGTACACTCATCACCCCATGGCTGACATCGACGTCCTCCTCCAGGAGAATCGGCAATTCCCTCCGAGCGTGGCCTTCAGAAGGCAGGCGCTCGTCGACAATGAGCGTGTGTACGAGGATGCCGCACGCGATCCGGAGACGTACTGGGCGGCCAAGGCGCTCGAACTCGACTGGTTCACGCCATGGCAGCGCGTCCTGGAGTGGGCGCCCCCGCACGCTAAGTGGTTCCTCGGCGGCAAGCTCAATGTCTCATACAATTGCCTCGACAGGCACATCGGCTCGGCTCGCCGCAACAAGGCCGCGATCGTTTGGGAGGGCGAACCGGGCGACCGCCGCACGCTGACCTACTGGGACCTCTATGTCGAGGTGCAGAAGTTCGCCAACGTCCTCAAGTCGTTAGGCGTCCGCCGCGGCGACCGTGTCGGTATCTACCTTCCCATGATCCCTGAAGCGGCGGTCGCGATGCTCGCGTGCGCGCGCATCGGGGCAATCCATTCCGTCGTCTTCGGCGGCTTCTCGCCTGAATCCCTGCGTGACCGCATGAACGACGCCGAGGCGCGGCTCGTTATCACCGCCGATGCCGCATACCGCAGAGGCCAGATCGTTCCTCTCAAGGGGAACACGGATACGGCCCTCGAAGGAGCGCCGACTGTCCAGCAGGTCGTTGTCGTGCAGCGTCGCGCAGACACGCTCGACGTTCCCGCTGTCGCGATGCGCGAAGGACGCGACCACTGGTGGCATGACCTGATGCGTGAAGCGGGGGCGAACTGCCCTCCCGAGCACATGGATGCCGAAGACGTGCTGTTCATCCTGTACACGTCGGGGACGACCGGAAAGCCGAAGGGGATCGTACATACGACGGGCGGCTATCTCACCGGCGTTAGCGCCACGGCGCGCATGGTCTTCGACCTCAAGGATGCGGACGTCTTTTGGTGCACGGCGGACATCGGCTGGGTGACCGGTCACTCGTACGTCGTTTACGGCCCGCTCGCCAACGGTGCCACATGCGTGATGTACGAGGGGGCCCCGGATTATCCGCAGCGCGATCGCTTTTGGGACATATGTGCGCGCCACGGCGTCACTGTGTTCTACACGGCGCCTACGGCCATCCGCGCATTCATGAAATGGGGAGATGCTCTGCCGGCCCGGCATGACCTTTCGCGTCTCCGCTTGTTAGGCACCGTCGGCGAGCCGATCAATCCCGAGGCCTGGATCTGGTATCACACGCACATCGGAGGCGAGCGCTGTCCCATCGTCGACACATGGTGGCAGACTGAAACGGGGGCGATCGTGATCTCACCACTCCCGGGGGTCACGGCCGCCAAGCCGGGGAGCGCTACGCGGCCGCTCCCCGGGTACAGTGCCGCGCTGCTGGATTCCCAGGGGAACGTACTTACAGGCGGCGGCGGACTGCTCGCCCTAACGAAACCGTGGCCGTCGATGTTGCGCACGATATGGGGTGACGACGCGCGCTACGTCCAGACGTACTTCACCAAATGGCCCAACCGGCCTGATCTCTATTTCCCGGGCGACGGGGCCAAGCTCGACGACGACGGATACTACTGGATCCTCGGGCGCGTGGATGACGTGCTCAACGTGGCCGGGCACCGCATCGGGACGATGGAAGTGGAATCGGCGCTGGTGGAACACCCGGCCGTGGCTGAAGCCGCCGTCGTGGGCAGGACGCACGAACTCAAGGGCCAGGCGTTGGCCGCCTTTGTGACGCTGCGCGAGGGTCACAGCACATCGCCGGAATTACGTGACGAGCTGCGCGAGTTCGTGGCGCGGAAGATCGGCGCCCTGGCACGCCCCGACGACGTGCTCTTCTCGGCGGACTTGCCGAAGACGCGCTCCGGCAAGATCATGCGCCGCCTGCTGCGCGACATCGCGGAGGGGCGCGCGTTAGGCGATACCACGACCCTGGCCGATCCGAACGTGGTGGCCGCGCTCAAGGACCAGTACGAGGCGCAGGAGAGCTGACGTGAGCCTGTGGCGCCGCCTCTTCCCCGAAGCGATCTTCGCGCGCAAGCTGGCCCCGGCGGCCGACCGGCGTCTGCGTCTGGCGCAGGCCCGCGCCGAGGAGGCGTTGATCGAAGCGCATGTGAGGAACGCGCTGATGTTCATCGACGCGCTCGCCGAGGACCTTTCGTTCGACCGCGCGATCGAGAGCTACGTGCGCGTCATGGGAGTACCGGAACCGCTGGCGAGTGTGGTGGCGACGCGTGTGCTGGTCGCGTTAGGCGACGACCTCGTTCCCGATCGCGTCCGCGAAGACGACGATCCCGAGCCGGCGGAGCTGGTGCCGCGCGTCAGGCTCGGCGCCGGCGAAGGCACGTAGCTCCGCCGCGCCATCGGCGCTCCTACAGGCGCACTCCCTAGTGCACCTGCGCCCGCGCGCGGCCCCGCACGTCCAGCACGCTCACGACAAAGGCAGCCGTCACCAGCAGCGCGCTCACAACACACCACTGGCAGATCGCCCGGATCACAAACAGCTCGAGATACGTCAGCCAGGCTGAAAACAGCACCCCCCACCCGGTGAGCAGCGCGAGCGCCACTGACATGCCGCGCGAGTCTGCCCAGCGACCCTGCACTCCCAGCATGGCCAGCACGAGCAACGCGACATAAAACAGTACCCCCCACAGCGCCACAGGGAGGCCCAACAGCGTCGCCCAACGGCTCAGCTGTACAGTTTCGCATGATCCCACCGTGCACGTCAGCTGCGCGATCGCCCCCGCCTTGTACAGACTGAGGTAGCTCGCGACCAGCAGCCCGAGCAGTGCCAGGACCGCGACGAGTTGCCGCTTGTTCACAGCCTTCGAGTGATCTACTTCGCCGAATCGTTAGGCACTGCGCCCTTGTCCGCCAGCGCGCTGTCCACGTACGCCTTGAACTGATCGTACGCAAGGGAGTGCGCTATCATGCGCGTCCCGATTATGAACGTCGGCGTCCCCGAAACCTGACGCTTCTCCGCATCGCGCTGACTCGCCTGCAACTGCGGCTCGTACTTCTTGCTGTCGAAGCACGCCTCCCACTGATCCCTGTTCAGACCCACGCGCCCCGCAAGCTGCTGGAACACTCCCTTCGGCTTGCGCGTCGCGAAGCCCGACCAGCGATCCTGCGTCTCGTAAATCGCGTCGTGCATCTCCCAGAACTTCCCCTGTTCATGCGCGCACGCGGCTGCGTGCGACGCCGCCCACGTATTCGGGTGCGACGGGATGTGGTAGTTCATGTAGCGCATCCGGATCTGCCCCGTCTCGATGAGCCGCTTGCGGATGTCCGGTTCCGTGACGAGCGCAAACTGACCGCAGACCGGACACTCGAAATCGGCGTACTCGATGACTTCCAGCGGCGCGTCAGCGCTGCCTAACACATAGCCTTCGGCTGTCGGAAGCGGCACGCTCGGGTCGACTGTGACACTCTGACCGCCAGCGGCGCTCCCCGAGCGGGTCTGATAATACAGAAACACGACACCGATCACTGCGATCGCGCCGAGCACTACATAGAAGCCCTTGCCCCCACCCCTCCCGCCGCCCGCGCCTTTTGTGGCACGCTTTGCTTTCTTCACCATTGGGGATCGTCGTCCTCGTCAGGAGCTGGAGGATTCCATTCCGTCGGACGCCAGGTAGCCGCGTCCGAATCTTTAGCATCGCTTACAAGCCGCCGGTGTTCCGCGATTTCCGGCGTGTCATACGTAGCGCGCACTTCGTAATGAAACAACTCGCTGCGGATGTCGCCTAGCAACTTGAGCAGCTCAGGAACCTGCGCCAACAGTTCACCCCGGCTGTCAAGATCGCCGATCCGCTCCGCCAAAGATCGCAACATCGCCTCCAAGTTGCGCGCTCTGTTGTCATCATACGTCTGGTCCGACATCGCAGCGGCAAGTTAAGGGAATGCTGTCCAAAGCGTCCAGCGCATACACAAGACACCTGGTAGGGACAGTGGGACTTGCTCCTTGCTCCTCGAGCCTCGCACCTTGCACCGCGGATGAGTGACGCCGATCTGCTGAGAGTCCCCGTCGGCCCCGGCTCAGTTCACGTCGAGCGATATGGCTACGGCGGCGAGCCCGTGATCCTACTCCACGGCTTCGGCACGTGCGCCTTCGTGTGGCGCGGCGTGGGACCGCGACTCGCCATCTCGGGTGCGTCAGCATTCGCAATCGACTTGCTCGGACACGGCGAAGCGGATCGGCCGCAAGAGGCCGACTATGGGATCGCTGCACAGACTGAGTACGTTGAACACGCCATGACGGCCCTCCGCGTAGCGCGAGCCTGCGTCGTCGGCCTGGACCTCGGCGCCCTCGTTGCGCTGCGCCTGGCGGCACTGCGGCCCGAGCGGATTTCGACGCTCGTGATGATCGGTCCATCTTGGCTTACCGATGTCCCCGGCCCGGACGTTCGAGAGTTACAAAACGAGGCCGCAAAACTTGCACTGCGCGTTTCGGTAGGGACCTTTGCGGCACAGCCTCTAATCCAGCGACTCCTTGTTATGTCGGTCGCGGAGTCCGGAGCGATGCCTGATCGGCTCGTCGGGCGCTACTTGGCTCCGTACATCGCGAGAAATGGGGCTACACATCTGCTCGCTCTCGCTCAATCGCTGAGTGTCAGCGACACCGAAGGGATCGAGCTATCAACCATTGACATACCGACACTCGTCGTCCGGGGGACGCTGGATCACTGGTGCGAGTTCGCGACCATCGAGCGGTACGAGAGTGCAATGCCCCGCGCCAAAGCGCTGGAGATTCGCGGTGCCGGCCGGCTCGTTCCGGAGGAAGCGCCGGCAGCACTGTCCGCCACTTTGCTGGAGTTTTTTCGCACCGGTACCGCCAGCGAGCACCATGCACGTCTCGCCGGAACGAAAGCTGCGATTCGGGCGTAATCCGGTTGGAAGCGCGGTTATCTTTCAGCCGCTTCCTAACCCTTCTACAAAAGGTGCATGGCAAAACGTCAGGTCCGACGATCCGTCCCGTCTGCCACCGAGCATGCGGTCTTCGATCAAGCCCGAGATGAGCTGTTTCAGCAGATAATTCAATGCGGTGTGATCGGGGCCGATGCCGATCATCAGTCCGAGTGGTTCGACGCGACGATGAAGTACTTCGCAGATCGTTATCACGAGCTCAGCGAAGGCGAGCTGGGCAAGTTGCGCGTGTTGGGTGAGCGTTTCGTGCAGCCGCCGCGCCAGGTTGCAGCGCAGAGCTCGGTAGCCTAACGATACCGCGCGGCGCGTTGCCGCGCGATGAGCGCGATCCTTACGCCGCCTCCAAGACCGGTCTCCAATGCCCAGGAGGGACCTCTACCGAGAGGTCCCTCGACACCGAGCACGAAAACGGCGACGGGGCGAGTCTTCTCGAATCCATCGTACAGGACGCCGATCCCGCCGCCGGCATAGGGGCCCAGCCGCGTCTCCCCGAACGGATCAAGGAGCAGCCTCAGAGTGAAGTCGCCTCGCGCGCTTGTGCGCGTCTTCGCGTCGCGCAGAGCCGTTCCTGCAAGGGCGGCGGCGTGGGCCCGCACGTTATAACCCAATCGGAACGCCGCCCCCGCACCGGCCTGCAGCAGCGTCGCTTTCGCGAACACTGCATCGCCGCGGACCTCATAGCGCATGCGCCCGGCGTCTTGCGCGGCGGCAGTTTGCGCGGCCGCGCATGCCAGTAGCGACCATGCAGCGGGGAATAGCGCCCGACGTGTGATGCCTAACGCCCTACGTCTAGCTGCCGGCGCGTGACGCAGTGTGCCTAACGCGCGGCCGTCGCTCCACTTGCGACCTCCGTTCCTTTCTCCTCGCACCTAGAATTCAACGTCCGCGCTGGCGCCACATCGTCGCTGTATAGTCTACGATCGCGACAGCCGATGCCACGCCCACCACGGGGATCAGACGTGCAACCAGATCCGGACGCGCGATCGCGAGGATCAACGTGATGAGCTGCAGTGCCGTCACGACCTTGCCGGCTGTGCGCGCGCGGAAGGCCACGGGACGCAACCACGATACGCTGCGGGCGAGCAGGAAACCGAACGCAGTCGCGAGATCGCGCGATAGCACGACGAAATACTGCGCGCTTGTGATCGCTCGCTCGAACAGCAGGACGCTGATGGCGGTGAAGACAAAGGCGCGGTCGGTGATCGGGTCAAGCAGCTCTCCCCACTTGGACACCACCTTGCTGCGTCGTGCGAACCAGCCGTCGAGGAAATCGGTGAGCGACGCGGCGAGGACAAGCGCCAGACGTCCTTCACGAGTCGGGACCATCGCGAACGCGACGGCAAGGAAAAGCCGTGAGAGCGATAGCGCGTTGGGGAGCGAAACGAAGGAGCCGCGTTCCATAACGCCAAACTACACTGCCGAGCGCCGTTCGCATAACGCCTCGACGCCGCTCCCGCCGACAAGGCGCGGCTTCTCCTCGCTTGTTGACGGTTTGACCGCGGACTATCGTCGTTGTCCCGCCTTCCACACAGAAATGCTCCCGCTCCTCCGCCGTCGCCTCAGCGTTCCGTTGTTCCTGCTGGCCCCGCTGGCCCCGCTGGCCCCGCTGGCCCCAATGGCCCTCGCGCTCCTGGCTCCTCGCCTGGCCGCGTCACAGGAGCGCTCCGACCGCGTCAGCATCGGCCTGCAGCGCGACGACCGCATCGCCCGCGCGCTCGGGGACGTCTCCCCTGCGCGGATCCGCGCAATCGACTCGATGCTGGTCTCGTTCGGGACGCGGCACACAATGGCCGACACGCTGTCGCCGGAACGTGGGATCGGTGCCGCGCGCCGCTGGATCCACGCCGAGTTGTCGCGCTATGCGGCGGATTGCAACGGATGCCTGCGCGTCGAGTTTGATCCGGCGCTGGTGACAATCGAGCGGCATCCGCAGAAACCTCAGGTGAATGTTGTCAACGTGCTGGCGTGGCTGCGTGGGCGTGACACGTCGCGTGTAATCGTGATCGGCGGGCATTACGACTCGTGCATTTGCAACGTCGATCGCTACGACGCCGTGAGCGACGCCCCGGGGGCGGATGACGACGGGTCCGGAACGGCAGCGGTGATGGAGCTGGCGCGTGTGATGTCGCGGCACTTCCCCGGCGGGCTCGCGGCCACTGTCCTCTTCGCATTGTACTCGGGGGAGGAGCTTGGCTTGTTAGGCTCGACGCACCTGGCACAGCGGCTGCACGCTGCCGGTTACACTATCACCGCCGCGATGACCGATGACATAGTGGGTAATGTCGTCGCCGATGACGGCGCGACAGACTCGACTACGGTGCGCATATTCGCCGCCCCGCCGGACAACGGGCCGAGCCGTGAGCTTGGGCGCTATGTCTGGGCGTTAGGCAACCTCTATCTGCCGCGCTTCGCGGTGCTTCCCGTCTGGCGGCTGGACCGCATCGGCCGCGGCGGCGATCACTCGCCGTTCGTGCGTCTGGGCGATGCGGGGCTGCGTTTCACTGAGAAGTTGGAGAACTACAAGCGGCAGCACCTGCCAACCGATGTCCTGGAGCACGTGAATTTCGGGTACGTGGCCAACGTGGCGCGGCTCAACCTTGCTACTGTCGCGTCGCTCGCTGCGGCGCCGCCGGCACCTGAGAGCGTCACTTTCCGGCGCGACCGCGAATCGGGGGGGCAGAAGTTTCGTCTGACGTGGAAGGAGGTGCCTAACGCGGAGTCCTACGAAATCCTGGTGCGGCCGACCTATGCAGCCACGCATGAGCGCGTCATCCAGGCGGGACGCGCAACGTCGCTCCTGCTCGACGTCCAGCTGGACGATGCCTGGGTGGCTGTGCGAGCTGTGGGCACCGGCGGCGCGCGCTCGCTGGCGCGTTCCATCAGCACGGGCGCGGGGAGCTGATCCTCCAGGTGCTGCGCGCGGCTTTCTTTGGGGCGTCGGCGCTCGTTCTCTTTTGGGATGTCTTCCGCGCCGGTCAGATCGCGCGACTGCCGCGCGCGCCGCGCACGTTCGCCTATATAACGGCGAGCTGCGGCCTGCTTGTGATTCCCGCCGCGCTCGTGAGCGCGGCGTCCGGCTCCGTGCTGACCGGCCGGGCGATGTACACCGTGGCGTGGTTGTGGCCGCTCACCTGCATGTTGTTCGCTGCGCAGAGCGTGCTCGCCGTGCTGCGGCGTATGACGACGCCGGAAGTGGCCGTACCGATCGCCGCCTACAATCTGGTGATCGCGGCGGCGGCCGTGGCGCAGTCGCTGGCTCCGTTTGACGATGTGCTCCCGGCGATCGTGCTCGCCCCCGAGGCGGCGCACGCGAACGCCTTGGGGCTCGTCTTCGGACGTGAGGCGTTAGGCAGCTCCTGGGCGCTCCTCGTCCCCATGCTTGTCCCGGCGACTCCGGCTCGCGGCCAGTGGAGCCGCACGTTGCGCAGCCTCGCCGCCCTGGCCACCGGCGTCGTAGCCGTTTTTGTCGTTGTCGAGCTGCCCGCGGCCGCCCGGGCAGTGTCCGCGTATGCAGTCTTCGACGGGGCGCGGCTCACCGAGCGGCCCGCCGGCGACTTCGCGCTCGGCCTGTGGCTGCTGCCGGCCGTGGAACGCGCGCCGCCGCAGCTGGCGCTCACCTATGATCTCGCGCTGGTGGATTCGTTAGGGTCCACCGCAGTGGCGATCGAGATCGCCCCTGCCGGCGCTACGCCGGCCGTGCTCGATTCCCTGGCGCGCGCTCTGGATGATCTGCGCCGCGACAGCGTGCTCCTAGTCGTCGCGTTAGGCTACGACGCGGGCGACGCCGAGCGCTACGCCGCCTCCCGAGAGGCCTACGCTGCGCGCCGTTTGCGCGCTGTCGATCGCATCGTGCGGCGGCTGCGCCCCGACTACATGCTCCCCGCGCACGAGCCCTACGGCGCCGGCCTGCGCGCTCTCGGTGAGGTGCCGGTTTCCTGGTGGCAACGCTACCTGGCGGCGGCGGCCGACAGCATCCACATGCTGCGCCCGCGCACCAAAGTCGGCGTCAGCGCCGTGGCGTTCACACCTAACGATTCGCTCCTGTACCGCTGGGCCGCGACCGAGGACTCCGGCATCGACGCGCTCGGCTTCGCCTTCATCCCCTCCTACGCCGGAGCGGCCGCGCTGCAAGCGCGCCTGCGCGCTGCCGAGCGCTGGCTACGCACGTCGTCGCGCGAGCACTGGGTCTTCTCCGCGGCCGAAAACCCGGCCACACACGGCGAGCGTAACCAGGCGCGTGCGCTGTGGGCCGTGCTCGCCTGGGCGACCGGCAAGCCGCGCGTGCGCGGCCTCCTCGTCGACGGCGCAGCAGACTACAATGCCGTCACCGGCGTGCGGGCACCCGGCGGCCGCCTGCGCCCCGCCTTCGGTGTGCTGCGCCGCGCGCACACGCAGCTCGGTGAATCACGCGCGTTAGGCACCTCCCTCACCTCCCCATGACCGACTTTACGAGCTTCTCCAGCAAAGCCTTCACGTTCCTGCGTTCCCTCAAGCGCAACAACCGCCGCGACTGGTTCGAGGAAAACAAGGACTCCTACCGCGCCGAAGTCCTCGAGCCCATGCGCGCCTTCATACAAGCCATGGACGTCCGCTTCGGCCGCTTCGCCCCGGAGATCGTCGGCGAGCCCAAGAAGTCGCTGTTCCGCATCCACCGCGACGTGCGCTTCTCCAAAGACAAGTCGCCGTACAAGACCCACGCGGCCTGCTGGTTCTTTCATCGCTCCGCGGGCAAACGTGTCGGCCAGGAAGCGAGCGAAGGAGGGGCGGGTTTCTATTTCCACCTCGAGCCCGGCGCCTCGTTCGTCGGCGCCGGGATCTGGATGCCGCCGCGGCCGTCTCTTACCCGCCTGCGCGATGCCATCCTCGCCGACCACATCGCTTTCGCCCGGCTTACGAGCACCAGGGCGCTGAAGCGGCGCTTCGGCAGCCTCAGCGATGAAGGGAGGTTGACGCGCGTGCCGCGTGGCTATGCCGCGGACCATCCGGCGGGGGATTTGCTGCGCAACGTGTCATTCACGATCGGCCGCAGGTTAGACGATGCAGAAGTGTTGCGTGCCGGTCTCGACCGCCGGCTCGAGCGCGACTTCACAGCCGCGCTCGCGCTGGTACGCTGGCTGAACGGCGCGCTGGGGTATCGGCCGGCAAGTTCACGTTAGGCAAGGAGTCCTTCATGCGGCACGTTCGAGTTATCTCGTTGTTGACGCTCGCGGCGCTAGCCGCGTGCCGCACCGCAGCCGTCACCGACAGCGCAACGCAGCCGGACTCCATCAGGTCGCTTTCCCGCGAACTGACAACCGGCGAGCGCGCCCTCGTCACGGCGTCGGATACTTTCGGCGTCGCGTTGCTCAAGGCCCTGAATGCATCGCGCGCCGACTCCAACATGTTCCTCTCCCCGCTTAGCGTATCGATGGCGCTCGGCATGGTAATGAACGGCGCGGCGGGCACGACGTACGATGAGATGCGGCGAGGCCTCGGCTTCGGCGTGCTGCCGCAGGAGGAGATCAACAAGTCGTACGAGTCGTTGACCGATCTGCTGCTGGGGCTCGACAAGCATGTGACGTTCAAGATCGCCAACTCCGTGTGGACCGATCAAAAGTTCGCGACTTCTGTGGAGCCCGCGTTCCTCGGCACCGTCAAACAGTACTTCGACGCCGAGGCTGCTGTGATCGACTTCAGATCGCCTAACGCGGTGCCGACGATCAACACATGGGCCGAGCAGAACACAGCCGGCAGGATCAAGCGGGTCCTCGACAGGATCGCCGACAACGAAGTGATGTTTCTCATGAACGCCATCTACTTCAAGGGCGACTGGCGCATCGCATTCGACCCCAAGCAGACGGCCCCCCGGCCGTTCACATTGCTCTCGGGTCAGCGCATCCAGGTCCCCACGATGTACCGCAAGGGGAACGTGCGGCGCGGACAGATCCTCGGCGCGACAGTGGTGGAGCTCCCCTACGGAGGAAGCGCATTCACGATGACTGTGTTGCTCCCGGACAGCGGAACGACCGTCAACACGCTCATCGGCCGCCTAACGCCGAATACCTGGCGTCAAGCTCAGACTGCCGCGCAGCTTGCCGACGTCGGGCTCTACTTGCCCAAGCTCAAGCTCTCCTGGAAAGCCGGGCTCCTCCCCGAGCTGTACACGCTCGGCATGAACGACATGCAGAACCCGAGCGTCGCCGACTTCAGCAAGCTGGCGCGCGGTGCAAGGCCCGGGGACTTGTACATCACCAAGGTTCAGCACGACAGCTATGTGGACGTCAACGAGGTCGGCACGGAAGCTGCGGCGGTAACCACGGTGGGCGTCGGGGTCACGAGCGTGTGCCTAACGTGCGACGTGCGTATCGACCGGCCCTATCTCTTCGCCATCACGGAGCGCTTGTCTGGGACCGTGTTGTTTGTCGGTAAGATCGTGCGGCCCGAGCTGAATTAGGCTTCGCAGGTCGGCTAAACCCTCCGCGGAAAAACGCCGGCATAGGCCGCCTCTCGAGATAGAGGACGCAGACCGGACGCGCTGAAGCCCTCCCATCACCGCGCGACATGGCATGGGCCGGCAAAGCCGTACCGCCACCCCTAGTGCGGCGTCTGAGTGCGCAAGCGAGCGGACGCGGGCAGTGGTGTAGCCTAGCGGACGCTGGCAGTCGTGTCGCCGAAGGAGCCGGTGTCGTCACCGAGCCTGTTCTGCGCATCGTTAGCTCCCGGGAGTGCCGTTGTCGTGTCGCCGAAGGAGCCGGTGTCGTCACCAAGGCTGTGTTACGCGACCGGGGGCACGATCCTCTATAGAGTCGATCCTATATGGCCAAGTCCCTCGCACTCATCGCGCTCCTCGCCTGTGCCACACTCGCAGGCTGCAACGGCAGCAGCGAAAGCCTCTTTATCGGGGCCGCCGGACCATGGCGCGAGACCTTTGCCGCGAACATCCAACGCGGAATTGACCTCGCGATCGAGGAGCAGAACGCCGCCGGCGCTGCGCTCGGCCGCAAGCTGGAGGTCGTCTACCGCGACGATGAAGCGCGCGGGGAGAAGGCCGCGTCCATAGCGCAGGATTTCGTGGATGACGCGCGTATAGTCGCCGTCATCGGCCACGCGAACTCGGGTGCCATGATGGCAGCCGCCCAAGTCTATGACGGTGAGCTGACTGCCGTGGCGACAACGGCGACTTCTCCCGACCTGAGTGGCATCTCCGAGTGGACCTTCCGTGTGATCTCCAGCGACTCCGGCAGCGGTCTCGCGCTCGCGCGCTTCGCCTCGGGACTCGGCCGGAAACGCGCGGCCGTGATCTACGAGAACAACAACTACGGTCGCGGTCTGGCAGATGTGTTCAGGCGCAATTTCCGCGGAGAAGTGATCAGCGCGGACCCGATAGCGCGTGGTCAGGAATCGGTGGAGCCGTTTGTCGCCTACTGGAAGATGCGTGCGCCGGACCTGGTCTTCTTCGCCGGGACCGACGAGGCGGGACTCGCGCTGGTGCGCGAAGCGCGCCGCCAGCGTCTTGCGGCTGACTTCATCGGCGACGGCATGATGGGTGTGGTATCAGACGCGCAGGCAGCCGAGGGGGTGTACGTGGGGGCGCCGTTCAGCGCTGACGATCCGCGAGCCGAAGCCCAACGGTTCGTGCAAAGTTACAAGGCCAAGTACGGGACACTCCCCGACGGGAATGCAGCGTTAGGCTACGACGCCGCGATGGTTGTGGCGCGCGCGATTGCCCAGAAGGGCCGCAGCCGCCAGGGTGTCCGCGCTTACCTCGCCGCACTCTCGCAAGCAAGCGCGCACGCGGGGGCGACGGGCCCCATCCGTTTCTCGGCGAGCGGCGACCGCATCGACAGCGAATACGTTGTTCTGCAGGCTCGCGGCGGCGTCCTGCGCGTGGCGGCGGGGCAACGTTAGGGCGGCGCGCTGCCGGCGCCCGAACTCTTCCCCGTCGACGTTACACAGACCACGCCCCTCCCTAACGAACTGGACTTCGTCGTAGGGAGACGGTGCGGCCCGGGCCCACCTGTTTTACGAGCGCCGCGATATCCGACCCGCGCCCTGGCCCCCTAACGAGCGACTTATGCCGGTGGCCCGATAACGAAAATCGTGTTGCCGAACGGGTCGATCACGTCGAACGTGCGCGCGCCCCAAGGTTCTTCCTTCGGTGCGCGCCTAACGTCGACAGTATGTCGCCATTCGTCATAGTAGGCGTCCGCGCTGTTGACTTGCAGCGAGACGCAGGCATCCCTCCCGTGTCCGGCCATAGGCGCGTCGACTGTCAGGAAGATGCTCCCTCTTTGCAGCCCCAGAATGCCGTTCTTGCCATCTTCCGACGACTCGAACAGCACCTTGAAGCCCAGCTTGTCAACATAGAATGACTTGGCGACACCGATGTCGTCGGCCGGCAATATCGGCACTGCTCGTTCTATCATTGTGCCTCCTTCGGAATCGTTGCGTGCGATCCACCGTTCACCGGGGCAATCGTGACACGAGTGATTCTAGCCGCGAGCGGCATGGCGCGGCTCCTACGAACGCATCGTGATCGCGGGATCGATGCGCGAAGCGCGCAACGCCGGAATCCAGCATGCGAGGATTCCGATCGCCGCCATCACTAGCGCCACCGCGATGAAGGTGACGGGATCGTTAGGCGCTACACCGAAGAGCAGCCCGCGAATGATGCGCGCGGCGAAGAAGGCGCCGGCTACACCTAACGCGAGCCCGATTGCGACGAGCACACCGCCTTCCTTCAAGATCATGCGTTGGACCTGTCCGCGACCGGCCCCCAGTCCCATGCGTATGCCGATTTCGTGCGTGCGCGCGCTCACCGAGAACGCCAGCACACCCGCGATCCCCACGGCTGCGATGATCAATGCCAGCAGACCTAACGAGGAGATGAGTGCGGCGTTGAGCCGGCGCGGCGACACGCTCTGGTCCTTGATCTGCGCAATCGTCAGCACGCTCACGATCGGAGCCGTCGGCGCGATACGCCGAACGATCTTCGTCGCTGCCGTAGTGAGCGCCGCCACATTGCTGTCCGCCCGGATCACCAGCCCGCCGCCGAACGCGATCTCCTGCGCGAAGGGCGAGTACACAACGAAACCGAGCTTGGCGTCGAGGCCGCCATCCTGCGTGTTCCCGACGACGCCAACGATCGTGCGCCAGTCGCCGCTGATCGGAGCGAATTTCAGCACTTCTCCCGTCCACGCTATCCGCTTCCCAAGAGGATCCTCGTTAGGAAAGAATTTGTCGGCCAGCAGACGATTGATGATGACGACTCTTTCCGAGCCTCTCTGATCGGTGTCGGCGAAAGCTCGACCGCTAATGAGCGGGATCCCTGCGGCGCGGAAAAAGTCAGGATTCGCGGTCCGCAACTCAGCACGCGGCGTCGCTTCACCAGGCGCGAGCGTTTTTCCCTCCGCTTTGACATCGAATCGCACGTCCGAACTGCGCAGCGGCATCGGCGATCCGATTCCTACGTCGACCACGCCGGGAAGCGATGCAACTTCATCGCGCATTTGACCGTAGCGCTGCTTGGCGCCGGCGTCGGCGTTAGGGTTGCTGAGGATGTCCGCCGGAAAGAGCAGCGGTATGTTGATCGTAAGCACTTCCTCGGTTCTGAGACCCGTGTTCACATCCGCGAGCCGCATCATGGTGCGCGTGAGCAGACCGGCGCCGGCCAAGAGAACCACCGAAACCGCGACCTGCACGACTACGAGTCCGCGCTGAAGACGCTGCTTCCGCGCCGATCCGCTCATGCGCCGCACGCCCGCCGAGATCCAGCCGGCGAAGTTTCCTTCCTGCGGCAGCGCGGCAACAAAGGAAAGGAGCAACGCGAGCGCGATCGAAAGCGCGAGTGTGAAACCAAGGACGATGCCGTCCAAGCTGATCTCGCCTGCGCGTGGCGAGTACCGTTCGGCCAGCGAGGTGAGAAGCCTAACGCCGCCGATCGCGACGACAACCCCGAGAGCGCCACCTATCAGTGTCAACACCAGGTTCTCGGCGAGCAACAAACGCCGCAGCCGCGACCGTCCGGCGCCGATCGCAGCGCGCAATACAAGCTCGTTCTCTCTGCGCACACCGCGCATCAGCGTCAAGTTGGCGACGTTGGCCGCAGAGATGATCATCACGAACGCGGCGGCGGCCATGAGCAGCCACAACGTTAGGCGCGCCCGTTCTCCGAGCACTTCCCGAAAGGGAATGACAGCGACGCGGGGGTTGGCGCCGGCATCGTACGCCTCCTTGAATTCGCTCTTGACTCGTGTGTACACAGCTGCGACCTCGCTGCGCGCCTGTTGCACGCTGGCGCCGGGAGTAAGCCGAGCGATCAACTCCGTCATGCGATGCGTGCGTCCCTCCACCATGAAGGCGCTCAGGTGGTGCGGGCTCACCACCATATTGAGCAGCCCCTCCACTCGGCTCGGAAAGAACGGCGCCGGCTGGAGCACACCGATCACCGTGACCGAATTGCCGTCCAACCTCACCTGCTTGCTCACGATCCCCGAATCGCCGCCGAACCGCCTCATCCAGCTGTCATGTGCGAGCACTATGACCGCCGGCACTCCGGGTCCGTCGTCAGCCGGCTGCGTGACCCGGCCAAGTATCGGGGAGAGGCCCATGACGTCGAAGAAATTCCCGGTGACGAGACCCATCGGCATGCGCACCGCGCCTTCTTTATCCTGATAAGTCATCGTCCATTCCGAGAACTCCGCGATGCCGCCTAACGAAGGGGCGCCGCTCCGAAAATCGCGCACTTCGGGAACGGAGAACGCGATGTTCGCTCCCCCTGGCCCGTCCATCGAGTGCCTCAGATAGACCAGGCGATGGCCCTCACGATGCGGGAGCGGCTTGAGCAGCACGCCGCGGATCACGCTGAAGATGGCCGTATTGGCGCCGATACCTAACGCGAGCGTAATGACGACGACGCTGGTGAACGCGGGGCTGTGCCGCAGCGTCCGCAGCGCGTACTTGACGTCGGCCGCCGCGCTCTCGAGCCACGGCAGCCCGCGCTGGTCGCGCACAGCCTCGGCGGCCTGCGTGAGACCACCAGCGGCCAGCAGCGCTTGCCGGCGCGCCGCGTCCGGAGCCATGCCGCGCTGGATGTTCTCGGCGGTCTGCATTTCGATATGGGATTGCAGCTCTTCGCGGAGGTCGTCGTCTGCGCGCTGTCCGGTGAAAACTCCAACGATGCGCGCGAGTGCGGCACGGATGTGTCTCATGGTGTCTCCCGCCGAGGTGTGAGGAACGCGGCGATGAGGTCGGCAGTCTGGTGCCATTCACGAGTTTCGCGCGCCAGCTGCTTCCGCCCGGTGGCAGTCAGCGAGTAGTACTTCGCGCGGCGATTATTTTCGGACGGCCGCCATTCGGCGGCGATGAAACCCTCTTGCTCGAGCTTGAGTAGTGCCGGGTACAGCGTGCCGTAGTTGAGCGTGAGCCGGTTCTTGCTCGTGTCCTCGATCCGCCGCGCGACGCCGTAGCCGTGTAGCGGCCCCAAGACTTCGAGGGTTTTCAGGATCATCAGGGCGAGCGTCCCCTGCTTCACGTCCAGCTTCTCGGCCATCGTCCGTCCTATGGGATTCCCATAGGACGGTAACGTTTCAGAATAGTTTCAGGTAGTGGCCCACGTTCGGCGTCACCGCACGATCAGCGGGATCCGCGTGACAATTCTTGGCAGGGAGGCCAGCTGGATCTGTTTTAGGCGCGCAGCCTCGCGATTCGCGAGCGTCTCGATCGAGGTCACCGTGAGCGCGAGCGGTCCAGCAGACGCTGGCGTGATCTCAAAATCGTAGGTTTCGCCCGGGCGGATGACAAGCAACGCCGGCCGCACCGATGCCTGCACAGCCGGCAGCTCAGCCCCGTCCTTCGCCAACGCGCGCCACTCCTGGACAACGCTATCGGCAACGAGGCGGACTGTAGGGCTCTCGAGTGGTGAGATGTTGATGAAACGGAAGCGGTGCCGTGCGCCGGCTTTCACCTCAAACGGCGCTGGCTCCGTCGAACCATTAACGAGCGGACGCGCCTCGTCATGCGGGCCGCCGATGCTGAAGAGCACCACGTAGTCGCGCACCATTGATGGCGCATTTTCGGGAAGCACGATCAGCGCGCCGTATAGGCCGGACGCAAGTGCAATCCCTTCGCTCACGTGCGTGTGATACATGAAGGTTCCCGCGCGTGGTGGCGTTAGGCGCACGACGAACGAATCGCCGGGCGCGATAATCGGCGCGATGCGTTTCTGCCATCCGCTCCACTGGCCCACGCCGTCGTAGTAGCTCTCCAATTCAATACCATGCCAGTGAATCGACGTCGCGTGTGTCGTCGCGTTGAGAACGGTGATCTGCGTGGGCTCATGCTGCCGAAGGACGAGCGTGGATCCGACAGGTCGCACGGAATCAGCCGCCGGGGGTTTCGGACCTTCTTGAAGGATGTAGCTGTACGCCGGCTGACTGCCGAAGACGTTAGGCTTCTCTGTGATGAACAGGCGCAGCCGCTTTTTCGGGGCAGCTTCATGGGCTGCAATACTGCGGGCTGAAGGCCGAACGTGGATTCCAACGACCAGGCCGGCCATGCCCTGTTCGGCGTGGTTGCCGCCGACGTCGTGTTGCTTCACATCTTTGTGCGGTCGGTTCGCGTCGGAGATGTGCGTGACGAAGTGGCAGTGAAAGAGCCAATTGCCTGCGCGGTCCGGTACCCATGTCATCGCGAGCGTTGTGCCGGCCGTCATCCACTCCGTGACCGCTACGCGTTTTTGCGCCGCAGCATAAAGCGTGTCTGCCAGTGCGGTCCCGCGCGACGTGACGTTGAAATGGAACCCGTGCAAGTGCATCGGGTGGGGAAAGTTGACGCCGTTGATCACGCGCCAGCGGATCGTGTCGCCGGCCGTGTATGACAATCGTTCCGTGTGCGGCCACGACTTGCCATTCACCGCGAACAGCAGCCAGCCATCGCGAGGAACCCCCTCGCGGCGCAACACCTTGTCAGCGTAATCGGATTTGATGCCAAGCGCGGCGGACGTATCTGCCCACATTGTGATCACGAGCACGCGGTCGTTTTCGCGCGTGGTTTCGGCCGTATCGACGATAAGTGCGCCGACCAGAGAGGCATCTCGCCCACGTCCCGGAATCGGCAGTGGAGGTATGGGCTCAGTGCGTCCCCAGTAGAAGTACGTGCCGGGCACATCGGCACGGAAGCGGACCTCTCGTGTCGAGTCGGGTGTCAGGACGATTGAATCCAGGGTGGCGCCCTCACGGTGCTGCAGGCCGCGAAGTACCAAGCGTCTGCCTAACGCGTTGTGCACCGAGACGCGCACCTCGGTACCGAGTGGCACGCGAATCATGGGACCCGGAATGGTCGCGGGTTGGTCAACCTCCGCGAAGGCGTACACGGGGACGGCCGGCCCCGACGAGTCTTCAGGATACCAATCGACTGCGCGCGCTTCCAGACTGAGCGTGAGGACGCCATCGATCAGACGCCCCGCAGCCGTGCGATTGTCGTTAGGCAGCGCGCGCGCCGTTGCTGCGCTTCGAGAATGCCCAGAGGAGGCCAGGTCCATTCGCGCCGAGTTCCTGGTCGGTGATTGCGCCAACGTAGAAACCGCCGCGGCGATCGCGAGCAGCATTACCGGTTGCGCGAACATCGTTTCTCCTCCGGGCCGCGCTTGCCGAGCTTACCGCTGTTCGACACGCTCACGCAGCCGCAGCGCATCGAAAGGAGCATGCACCTTCGCGTCAGTGTCAAAGTACACGTAGACGTCCCGAGATTACGCGTTTGTTCTCGCCACGCCAGGACTTCGTTCGCCCACGTGTCCAACTCGGCGTCCGTGTACCCGCTCATGTAGACCTGTTGAGGCGGCGATTGTTTTCGGACGGCCGCCACTCGGCCGCGATGAAACCCTCTTGTTCCGGCCGACAGCCCTTCCTGCGGCGGCTCAGGTAGCTTGATCGGGTCAGGCGACGCCTTACTCGCGGGCTATCGCGGGGCTGTAACGCATCGGATAGCGGGCGCCGTGAATGACATGGGGCAACAAGGTGCTGAGTTCTACCAATGTGGGCTTTACACGAAGGACGCCCTGGCCCGCGGTGACCGATCTCAGCGCACAGCTTAAATTACGCCCCAGCGCGAGCAGAGGAGGCACAACTGATTGGCGCGATTGGACATGTAACTCGCAGCCAAGGCAAGGACATGCTTGGCATAGAAAATGGCTGTTGACCTGCCACAAACGTGACATTATCGTGGCGGCCGCTTGTCCATAGGCCTGGCCGAACCTGGCCACGGCTGAGTTCGGGACTTTTTTGAGGGCCTGTATGCAGCAAGTGACAGAAAGCAGGACCAAGGATGTGCGTGCCGACGGCTCCCGCACCCTTGGACGTACCCTCCCAGCCTCCGCCTTCGATCAATACCTCCAAGACATACAACGACTCCCACTAATAACCGATCCGCTCGAGGAGCGGCGGCTCGCTCGGCGTGCGCAGAAAGGAGACGAACAGGCGGCCGAGCGACTGGTCACAGCCAACCTCAGGTTTGTGATCTCCTATGTGAAGAAATACCAGGGACACGGGCTCGACCTGTCGGAGCTTGTCGCCATCGGCAACGAAGGGTTGCTCAAAGCAGTGCGCAAGTTCGACCCGGACCAGGGCGTCAAGTTCATCTCGTACGCAGTCTGGTGGGTGCGTCAGGCGGTGCTCAAGGCGCTCGCAGAGCAGACGCGCTCGGTGCGCATCCCGCTGAACCAGAATTCGCAGTTGATCCGGCTGGCGCGCGCGCAGACGGTTCTGTCTCAGGTTCTCAGGCGCGACCCGTCGGACGAGGAGTTGGCACGGCTGCTCGAGGAATCGCCCACGACCGTGCGCGCTGCGAAGCAGATGTCGACCACGGAGATCTCGCTGGACGCCCCGGTCGACCGCTCCGATCGCGACGCTGCGACGTTAGGCGAGCGTTTCTCCGGTGCTGACGCCGGGGAGATCGAGGACGTGACCGATTACAAGCTCATGCGCGCGTTCATCGATCGCGTCTTCCGCAAGTACCTCACGCCGCGCGAGCGCAAGATCCTCTACTTGTATTACGGGCTCGAGGAAGGCTCCGAAGCGATGACGCTGGAGAGGATCGGCGCGCTGATGGGAGTGACGCGGGAGCGCATACGCCAGATACGCGAGCGCGCTTTCGAAAAGCTGCGCGAGTCGCCCGACGGACGTGCGCTCATGGGCTTCTGGTCGACCGCCTAACGCGGCTTCACTGTAATGGCGGCGCGCGCACGTAGCGTTAGGCCGTCGCTCACTCGCACCACAGTCGCCGCAGTACTGGCGCTCGCGCTCACGGGCGTTTTCGCGTTTGTTGCCCTGCGCGCCCGCGCGCGCGACAGTGTGCTCATGGAACGCGCGTATGCCGGCAGCGTCACGCTCGGCCAGGCACGCCAGCTGATCTGGGAGTTGCACGTAGACGCGCTGGAAGCGCGCGCAGCACCCACGCCCGCGGCGACTGCCGCATACGCCGGCACGCGCAATTCACTCCTGCTCGTGCTGGACTCGGTCGCGAGTCGCGCGGCGCCGCGGGACTCTCAGAACGTTACGGCGCTGCAAGCCGCGGTTGACGCGCTGGGCAGGATCGACAGAGCCAGCTTCGAGCAGGCGGCGCGGGGCGAACGCATCGTGTATATCGCGGCGCGGCGCGATACCGCGGCGGCTGCCTTCGAGAATCTGCGCCTGCTCGAACAAGCCGAAGGGGCGCGGCTCGCAGATGCGAGGGCGACGATGTTGCGCGCAGCGCGGCTCCGCTGGACGTTGTTCAGCGTGCTCATTACGGCGCTGGTGGCCGCGGCGCTCGTCTTTCTGCGCGTAGCGTGGGTGACCGACCGCGAACGCCAGCTCATCGAAGCGCAACTTCAGGAGCAATCGCGAGAGCTGGAGCGATCCAACCGCGAGCTGGAGCAGTTCGCCTCCGTGGCATCGCACGACCTGCACGAGCCGCTGCGTGTCATCGTGAGCTTCGCGAACCTGTTGTCCGAGCGCGCGCAGGGTAAGCTCGACGCGGCTGACAAGGACTTCATCTCATATATCCGCGACAGTGCCGAGCGGCTGCAAACGCTCGTGAGCGACCTGCTCGAGTACGCACGAATCCATCGTGAGGCAGACCGGGCGGTGCACATCGACCTCAATGCGGCGGTCGCGGACGTGCTCAATGAACTGGGGGCTCTCTTGCGTGACGCCGGTGCAACGGTTCGCGTCCATGAGCTGCCGGCCGTACAGGGCGATCCCGTGCTAGTTAGGCAGCTGCTGCGGAACTTGGTCGCCAACGCGATCCGATTCCGCTCGGCGCAGCCGCTCGAGATAGAGATCGCGGGGTCCAACGATCATTCTCGCGCGCGATTCTCCGTGCGCGACAACGGTATCGGCATCGAACCGCAGCACGCGCAAGATATCTTCGAGCCGTTCCGGCGGCTGCACGGACGCTCGCAGTACCCCGGAAGCGGCATGGGGCTGGCTCTGTGCCGTAAGATCGTGGCCGCGCACGGCGGCGCCATCAGTGTCGAGTCGGATGGAAAGTCCGGCTCCACTTTTTACGTGACACTCCCTGCAGCGCTCGCGCCGGCGAGCGCTCGTTAGGCGCCCGGCTGCCCGGAGCTGTGCAGCGGCTGGGGCGCCATTGGGAATGGGCAGGTGCTATCGCTTCACGCGCGCCACCTCGTTCGCCGTGCGCGTGCTCGTTAGGCGGCGGCCGCCCCCTACATCCTGTACAGGTACGACAGCTTCAGGAAGAAGAGGTTCCCCGTGCGCAGCACGCGCGACGCCGGCACCACCGGCTCCTCGAAGTCCTGCCGCGCATCGTTGTAGCCGAAGTACAGGAAGGACGCCGGCGCCAGCTCGTACGTGAGCAACAGGCTGGAGCTGTAACGCCGGGTGCGCTCCGCCAGCGGACTCGTGGCCAGTGAATTGAACTGATCGGAGAATTCGCCGATGACGCGTGCACCGAAGGCTCGCGTGAACTGATAGGTGCCGCGCACGCGCAGGATCTTGGCATCGTCTACAAGCGCGCCCCCTGAGCGTTCGTAGTGGTTCGAGCGTTGACCCCGCACCTCGATGGATGCTTGCGGTAAAGGCCGCAGCGTTAGGTTCAAATTGCCGAACATCCCCTTGCCGACACGTGGATTGCCCGCATCCACAATCTCGCGCTCGCCCACGGACAGGAACCCGCCGAAGGCGATCCGCTGCGATGCATTGACACGGAAGTCGCCATTCAGCGCCGTAGTCCGCAGCGGCGCGTCGAAGATCGTTGTCAGCTCCTCACTGACGCTGAAGTTCACCGACGTATTGCGCCGCAGCTGGAACTCGAAGCGCGGACTCACGCGCCAGTCCACGACGCTGCCGCCGAATTCATGCGTGCGCGACACGTCGACTTGCTGCTGCGTGCGTTGCAGGACGCGGTTATTGGGATATTGCGTCACTTCGGCTCTGGCCGCGTAACTCTGCAGCCCGACGCGCAAGAAGCGGCCCAGCTGGTCGCGGAACTCCGGCGATACGCCGCTTGCCGTTAGGCTGGCCTGCAGCCGTCTGCCGTTGAGCGCCAGCCGCGTCCTGTAGGACAGGCCGCGCAGCTTCTCGCCGTCCAGATATGAGCTGCGCGCCGTGTCCAGCGGCGCACGGTCATGGCTCCACGCCCCTTCGCCCGACAGCACCAGCGGACCGCGGCGCAGCGAAAAATCACCGTTCGCCAGGACATTATCCGAGTCATCCAGCCGGCGGCCCAGCACGCTCACGCCGACGTACGAATCGCTCAGCACGTCGCGCCGCAGGCGCGCGACTACTACGTCCGCGCTGGAACCGAGATCGGGAAGGAACCCGCTCGCATCGTGTCCGTCGAAATAATAGTAGCCCGGCCGCGCGTCACGGGCGTACAGCGCAGCGAATGTCGTCGATCCAGCCTTGCCCGTTAGGCGCGCTCCGGCTGACGGATCCACGATCGCACGCGAGTAGAAAAGCGATCCGCCGACTGTATTAGGTCCCCCTCCCCCTCCCCCTCCCATATCGTCGCGCGGGCCGGTCTCGAATACAACGCGACCCTCGAGAAAGAACGGCCGGCGTTCCTGATTGAAGATCGTGAAGCGCTGATTGACGCGGATCTGTTCGTCGTCCGCCTCGATCTGGGAGAAATCCGGGTTGAGCGTCGCGTTGAGCGTGGTCGACGATGTAAGTGCGAAACGGATGTCAGCACCGACAGTACTGGTTGCCCGCAACGCGTCGAAATCGCGCGGCGGACGCGTCGCCTGCCAGCCGCCGCCCACCAGCGCCGAGTCACTTCCATAGCGCCGGACACCCGCGCGGCTCCCCGTCACGTAGGGGAGGATGTCAGTTGTTGCACCGGTCTCGATCCCCGTGATGCCCACCAGGGTTCCCTGTTGGCAGATGTCGCAGGGATGTCCGCGGCGGCGCGGCGCCCACGACTCGAGCGCCCCTGTCGCACCGCGCCAGCGCACGAGGTCGAAGCCGATATTGAGTGTATCGCTGCGGGGCCAGCGCAGTGAGGCGAACGGGATCGCCGCTTCCATGGTCCACCCTTCGTCGTCGATGCGCGCCGCCGAGTGCCAGACGAAATCGGGGGTGTTGTCGGTGCGTCCCATCCCTTCGGTCTTGATCCCATCCTCCTGCAAGCCTAACGCGGATACGCGCAGCACGTACGTGCGGCGGTTGTCGTTATACGTGTCGATCGAGATGGAGACCTTATCCTCGGCTTCGCCGCCGCGCTCGCGAGCGTGCATCGTCGCTCTGATCTTGCGCCGGTCGGGCTCGTACGCGCGGAACGCGACATAGAGATGACGCGCGTCATACGTCACCCATCCGACGCTCTGCGTGCGGGGGAGGACGCTGTCGACGGGCTCGAATTGTACGAAGCGCGTCAGCGGAATCGCCGAGCGCCAGACAGCTTCATCGATCTTGCCGTCGATCACGGGTCGCGTGGGAGAGCGCTGAACTGCGATGCGCATCTCGTTAGGCTTCTTGAAGACGAGGCCCGAATCGGCTTGCGCGACATGGGCCGCGATGATTAGCGCGTAATGGAGCATGCGATGCGAGCGGCGAGCTGCGAAGTGCGAGGGTTGCGGTGGGAGGGGTGAGCGATCAGATGCGAGATGCGAGCGGCCACGTGTGTGCGGCGAGGCGATGAGCGACCAGATGCGAGATGCGAGCGGCCAGGTGTGTGCTGCGAGGGGTGAGAGACGAGATGCGAGATGCGAGCGACCAGGTGTGTGCGGCGAGGCGTGAGAGAAAAGATGCGAGGGCTAGGTGCTGCGACATTACGACGCGGCGCCGCGCGACCTCTGAGGACCGCGCGGCGCCGGAGCACGCAACGTATACGAGCCCGCCGCCCTCGGCGTTGAGCTTCCAGCCTGGAGCACCTATCTAGTGCCTGGAGCCTGGAGCCTCAGACGCCGCAAACCGTGGCGCCCGCTGCGACTAAATCCCCGGCCGAGATCCCGATGTGATCAGTACGGCTTCAGGGGCGTACTCCAGATCCAGCTCACCTCACTCCCGCCCGTTGACATCTAAACTTTTCACCTCCTTAGACCCTGGACTTTGGACCGGCAGTAACTTGTATCATGGCTCAGCGCCAGATCCCGCTGTTCCCTCTCAACGGGGTGCTGTTCCCCGAATCGCCGCTCCCGCTGCACGTCTTCGAGCCACGCTATCGGCGGCTGCTCGCGGACTGCCTGGCCGGCGACCGCGAGTTCGGCATCCTCCCTCGGCTGGACGATGCACCCGAGGTGGAAATAGCCCCGGGGACGGTTGGCTGTGTCGCGCATATCGAGCATACAGAGGCTCTCGCCGACGGCCGCTCGAATGTGTTGGTGCGCGGAGCGCAGCGCTTTTCATTCGTCCAGTTCGTCGACAGCGAAACGCCGTACCATGTCGGGCTCGTGGACGAGGTTGCCGACGAGGAGGTGCCTGCGTATGCGCTGCGCGACCTCGCGGTGCGCGTCCGGGAGCTGTTCGTCCGCGTGGCCCACGCCGCCCGCTTGATCGCCGACGATCAGGCGCCGGTCCCCGATCTGCCGCACGATGACAAGTCGCTGGCGTTCGTGGTTGCACAGTATCTGGACCTGGATCTGGCGAGCAAGTATCGCGTGCTGGCGTCGCGCTCCCCGGCGGACCGTTTGCGGCAAGTCGACGGTGTGCTCTCGCCGGTAGTGGAGTCGATCGAGGATCGCGCGGCCGTGCACGTGCGCGCGCGCGGCAACGGGCACGGGCAGAGCGCTCAGGCCTAACGATTGGTGATTGCGCAGCGGGTGCAGCGTTCGCTGCAGACGATCGTGGGCCCGAGGTACGTGCGCACGCGCCCCGCAGAGCTGGTCGTGTACGAGTCGGACGGGCTCCCCGGCTATCGCAAACGGCCTGCGCTCGCTGTCTTCCCCGGAACGCGCGACGAAGCCGTCGCGGTCGTGCAGCTGCTGGCGCGCGAGGGTGTGGCATTCGTGCCGCGTGGCGCGGGGACCGGCCTGTCGGGGGGGGCGCTGGCCGACGGGATCGTGCTGATCGGACTGAACCGCCTAACGCGCATCCTCGAGATCGACCCTCTCAGCAGGCTGGCCACTGTCGAACCCGGCGTCGTGAACGCCGCGCTCACGCGCGCGGCGCAGACGTTCGGCCTGCACTACGCGCCGGACCCTTCCAGCCAAACGGCCTGCACGATTGGCGGCAACGTCGCCGAGAACGCGGGGGGTCCGCACTGCCTGAAATACGGAGTGACCCTCAATCACGTCCTGGCCGTGACGGCCGTCCTGCCGACGGGCCGCGTGGTGCAGCTGGGATCCGCCGAAGGGGAACGCGAAGGCTACGACCTGCTCGGCGCGTTTGTCGGCTCCGAAGGGTGCTTCGGCATCGCCCTGGATGTGACGGTGCGCCTAACGCCTAACGCCCGCCATGTGCGCACATTGCTCGCCGACTTCGGCTCGATCGACGACGCCGCGCGCGCCACCTCGGCTGTCATCGCGGCCGGGATAGTCCCCGCGGCGCTCGAATTGATGGACGCTGCCACGATCCGCGCTGTCGAGTCGTCCATCTACGCCGCCGGATACCCGGTGGACGCCGCGGCCGTGCTGCTCATCGAATTGGACGCGCAGGCAGGCGGGCTGGACGGCGACGTCGAGCAGGTGCAGGCGCTGTGCATCCAGTGCGCGGCGCGCGGCGTCCGAGTCGCCCGCTCCGAGAGCGAGAGAGCGCGCCTCTGGCAGGGCCGCAAGAAGGCCTTCGGCGCGATGGGCCGCCTCGCACCTCAACTATTCGTGCAAGACGCCGTCGTGCCGCGCACGCAGCTGCCTAACGTGCTCCACCGCATAGCTGCAATCGCCGCGAGTCACCGCGTGACCGTGTGCAACGTCTTCCATGCCGGGGACGGCAACCTGCATCCCAACATTCCGTACGACGGACGCGATCCCGACCAGCGTGCTCGCGTCCATGCCGCCATGGCGGAGATCATGCACGCCTGCGTGGCAGTCGGGGGCACTGTCACCGGCGAGCACGGCATCGGCCTCGACAAACTCGGCTACATGGAGCTGATCTTCTCCAGCGCGTCCCTCGAACGCATGTGCCGGCTGCGCGATGCATTCGATCCGCGGCGTTTAGCGAATCCCGGCAAAGTCGTTCCGCTGCATTCGTGCCGCGAGTGGACCGCCACGCCGGCTGCTCGCGGTGACGCGTTAGGCGTGGGCAGCTCGCCTCGATGAGCGCTGCGGCCGCGATCCCGGCGCCACCCCCCGACGTCCGCGAGGCGGCGAGTGCCGCCGACGTGCAGGCCGCGCTGCGCGCTGCCGCCGAAGCAGGCTGCACAGTGCGCATCGCCGGTGCCGGGGGGTGGCTGCGCGCCGGGAGACCGGTGAGAGCGTCGCGCACCCTGTCGCTGCGCCCCCTCGCCGGCGTGGTTGCGTACGTACCGGGCGACCTCACGCTCACGGCTGAAGCCGGGACGAGCTTGCACGAGATCGACGCCGCCGCCGCCGAGCATGGGCAATGGCTGGCGCTGGATCCGTTCGGCTCGCGGGACGGCACGTTAGGCGCTACAGTGGCCACCGCTTCGGCCGGCCCCCTCGCCGCATCGTTCGGTACGCCGCGCGACGTCGTATTGGGCCTGGACTGCGTTACCGGAGACGGCGAGTTGGTCAACGCCGGCGCGCGGGTCGTCAAGCACGTCGCCGGGTTCGATCTCGTGCGCCTGATGACGGGGGCATGGGGCACGTTAGGTGTGCTTACCCGCATCACTGTCCGCTTGCGCGCCCGCCCCGCCGCGGACCAGACCTACGCTCTGACGCTGCCGCACGACTGGCCGGGCGCCTGGTTCGCCGCCTATCGCGCCGGCGGACTCGCGCCGCTGGCAGCCGAGCTCGTAGCTGCCGGGACCGCCGCCGCGTTAGGCATCGGCCGGACCGACGTGGCGCTCCTGCGCCTGTGCGGCAACGATGCAGCCGTCACGGCTCAGGAGACTGTCTTGCGCGAGCTGGGCACAGTGCGCGCCGTCGAGCCGGCTGTGTGGAACGCACTCGCCACGCTGGAACCTTACGCGCCGGCGGCCGCATTGCGGCTCTCGCACCGCCCGGCGCGCATCGCGGAAGTGTGGACCTCTGCGCTGGCGCTCGCCGCGCAAGATCCCGACGCGATCGTGCACTGCACGCTCGATCGCGGCGTGGCGCGCGTCGTTCTGCCACGCATCGCCGAGCATGATCTGGCCGCGCGCCTGGCAGCGCCAAGCTCCGTCACCCGAGTGGCCGAGGTCCTGCCGGACAGCCTGTGGGCCGCTGCGGCACCCAATCCCGTTGCCGACGAGGTGAGCCGGGCGATCCGCAGCGCATTCGATCCGGCGCGGCGGCTCAACCCCGGCATCTGGGGTGAAGCCTAACGATGAGTGCTGCAGCACCTCCTGCGCTCTGCGCCATTCCCGGAACGCCGCTCGCCGAGCATGCCGCGGGCCTCGACGCGTGCGTGCACTGCGGCTTCTGCCTCCAGTCGTGCCCCACCTATCTCGCGGCGGGGGACGAGAACGATTCGCCGCGCGGGCGCCTCGTCCTCATGCGCGCGCTACTCGAAGGGGACCTTTCTCTCGCCGAGCCGGCGCTCAACACGCACATCGACCGCTGCCTCGGCTGCCGCGGCTGTGAGAGCGCCTGTCCCTCGGGCGTCCCCTACGGCGAGCTGCTGGAGGCGACGCGCGCCACGTTAGGCGCTGCGCGGCCGATGCAGTTCGTGGCGCGCCTCGTGCTCGCCGTCTTCGCGCGCCGGCGCCTCTTGCGCGCCGCATTGGCGCTGGCGCGCGCCGTGCGCGCGTTGGGCATCGCCCATCTAGCCGCGCGCCTCCCCGGCAGGCTCGGCTTCACCGCCGCCATGCTCGCCGCCAGCAAAGCGGCCTTGCCGGCGCGCCGCGACGGCGCTCGCCCCTACCCGACTGCTAGCCGGGAACGCGCCACTGTCGCGTCGCTCAGCGGCTGCGTCATGCAAGGGCTTTTCACAGCGACGAACCGCGCCACCGACCGCGTGCTCGCCGCGAACGGCTACCGCATCGTCGCGGTGCCTAACCAGCAGTGTTGCGGGGCACTCCACGCGCACGCCGGCGACCTGCACGGCGCCCGCCGCCTCGCACGGCACAACATCGCCGCATTCGAACTCCGGTCGCCCGACTTCATCGCCGTCAACGCCGCTGGGTGCGGTGCCATGCTCAAGGAGTACGGCCGCCTCCTCGCCGGTGATACGGAGTGGCACGAACGTGCATGCCGTATCGCCGAGCGCACACGCGACGTCACGGAGCTGCTCGCCGCGGCCGGCCCTGCGCGCGCCGGGCCGCTCAGTCTGCGCGTTGCCTACGACCCGCCGTGTCACCTGCTGCATGCACAGCGCATCAGCGAGCAACCGCTTGCCGCGTTAGGCGCCGTCCCCGGCCTCCGGCTCGTTCCCCACGCCGAGGCAGAGCAGTGCTGCGGCGCAGCCGGGATCTACAACCTGCTCGAGCCCGAACTGTCAGCGCGCGTGCTCGACGCCAAGCTGGACCGCCTCGCAGCAGCCGATATCGACGTTGTCGCGACGGGGAACCCGGGCTGCCTCATGCAGATCGGCGCCGGACTGCTGCGCCGCCGATCGCGCGTGAAAGTCGCCCATCCCGTGGACCTGCTCGATGCCGCATACGCCGCGGCCACCGATAGTCCGTCAGCCTCATACCCAGTAGCGCCAGCAGACCGGGCGACATAAGACTTCGGTCATGCTGGACGCGGTGCTATTCGAGTTCGACGGCGTGCTCGCGGACACAACAGGAGCGCGCAGCGAGGCGCTCCGTGCGACACTCCGTGAAGACGGCATAACGCTCACCGCCGACGAGTACCGCGAGCACTGCGCGGGCCGTGCGTTTCCCGAAGCTGTGCGTGCGGCGTCAGCGTTGCGCGGCGTGTCGCTCGACGAGACGGGCATCGACCTGCTCGTGCTGCGCGCGGACCGCGCGTACAGTGCTGCTGTCGGCAAAGGGGTGTCGCTTGCCGAAGGGGTGCCCGAGGTCGTCGAACGCCTCGCGGCCAATCTGCGGCTGGGCGTCGTTACACGAGCGACACGCCGCGAGGTCGAGTTCGTTCTGCAGCTCGCGGGATTGGATCACGCCTTCGCCTGCATCGTTGCCGCGGAGGATGCGCCGGCGGGGAAGCCGTCACCGTCCGCGTACCGCCTCGCGCTGGAGCGGCTGTCGCGCTCGCGTCCGTTGCGCGCCGATGCTTGCGTGGCGTTGGAAGACTCGCTGGCCGGTATCCGCAGTGCGCGCGGCGCCGGATTACGCACGGTCGCAGTGGGGCCCTTGCCGGCTCACGTTGCGATGGAAGCCGACGGCCTGCTGGCGTCTTTGGCGGGCTTGACTCTGGCGGCGTTGGAGCGTCTAGTGGCACGCGACGGCGAGCGTATTCCGTGAGTTCGTTAGGCGCTCTCACTGCTGCCGCAGCGCCTGCCGCCCAGGTTGTGCGCGAATACGCTGCACTCAGGCGCGCGGCTCTCCTCTTCGACCGCAGCGAGCGCTCTCGCGCGCGCATCGCCGGACCGCAGGCGCGAGAAACACTCGCGGGCCTGGTTACCAACGACGTGGCCGCGCTGGCGGCCGGCCAGGGGATGTATGCCGCCGCTCTGACGCCGAAAGGAAAGATCATCGCCGATGTGCGCATCTTCTGCGTTGCCGACGGGTTCTTCGTGGATCTCCCCCCGCGCGCGGCACTCGGCTGGTGGACGATGCTGCGCAAGTTCGTCAATCCGCGGCTCGCGCGGGTGACGGATGTGTCGGCTGATATCACCTCGTTAGGCGTGTACGGGGTGCGGGCGCGCGAAGTCCTGGCTGCCGCCGGCGGACGCGGTGCCGCGGAGCTGGCCGCGCTCGACATGTACGGACACATAACGCTCGGCGAGCCGCAGGGCGCACTCATCGCGCGCGTGCCGGAGCTGGGTCTGGAAGGTTACGACATAATGCTCCCGGCGGAAGCCGCGCCGCTGTGGCGTGAACGTCTCATCGCGTTAGGTGCGACGCCGGCGTCCCCTGCCACCTGGGAGATCGCGCGCATCGAAGCCGGCCGCCCCGAGTGGGGACTCGACATGGACGACAGCACCCTGGCGCAGGAGGCCAACCTCGACGCGCTCAACGCCATATCCTATACAAAGGGGTGCTACACCGGCCAGGAAACAGTCGCGCGGGTTCACTTCCGCGGCCACGTCAACCGCACGCTGCGCGGGATCGCCTTCACTGCACCCGAAGGGGTCGCGGGGGTCGCGGGAGTCGCGGGAGTCGCGGGAGTCGCGGGGGTGGCGGGGGTGGCGCGCGGTGTGCAGCTGCGCGATGAGCAGGGGAAGACTGTCGGCGACGTGCGTAGTGCGGCGGTATCGCCGCGCCTCGGCGGGATCGCGTTAGGCATGGTGCGGCGCGAGGTCGAGCCCGGCGTGCCGCTGCGCGCCCTCGTCGGCGCGGCCGAGGAGCCGGTGTCCCTGCGCGAGCTTCCGTTCCCGTTGTAGCGGCGCCAGGGCGCGTCTTGCAGCAACTTCCTCACGGTGGTCGCCGCAGTTTACTCGGGTCGTTGCCACCAACCCACCGGACTTCACCGCCAAGTCAGTGTTCATGCTGGCACACAAACGGCGCGGGGCGCGCCGAGTGAACGCGCCCCGCGATGAATACCGCCTAACGAGAAGACGCCTTACATCTTCTTGGCGCTGTCCGCCATCGGCGCAGCGCTGTCATGCGCCATCGGCATCGCCGTCGGCGTATCCTGCGCCGGCATCGCGGGCGCAGCGCTGTCGGCGGCAGGTGCAGCTTCTTCGGACCTCGGGCCGCACGCGGCGACCAACAGCACAGCAGCAGCAAGAGCCAGGCGCTTCATTTCGGTGATCTCCTTGGAA